>CAZYDB010000057.1:1271-11433 GCA_964645995.1 uncultured Roseivirgaceae bacterium | reverse complement strand
CAGATGGGTCTTATCCTTTAAAATGGGGACTGCGTTGAGGTCAAGTGTATTACGGCTGGCTGTTTCATAGGTCCTGATACCGCGCTCGCAAAGGATCAGCTTTTCATTACCCCCGGAAAAAACATATTCGGCGGAGTACAACAATTCATCTATAGTCCCGGAGATCCCTCTTTTGATCATCACGGGCTTGTCTATCTTTCCCAATTCATCGAGCAGGTTGAAATTCTGGGTATTCCTGGCGCCTACCTGGTAAATATCGACATAGTCGTACATGGGTTCGATCTGGGATACCTGCATTACCTCGGTGATGATCTTAATGCCTTCCTGGCTGGCAAGCTTATGCCATGTTTTTAATCCATCAAGACCCAAACCCCGAAAAGAGTAAGGAGAACTGCGTGGCTTATAAACACCTCCTCTCATGATCCGAACGCCATTCTCTTTAAGATGATTGATCGTTTTACGGATGTTATCCTCTCCTTCGATAGAACATGGGCCTGCCATTATTGCAAAATCGCTCCGGCCTATGGTTACATCATCACCTAAGGCTATGGCAGACTGACTCACCTTCCATTTTCTGGAAACCAGCTTATAACTATCGGATACAATATGAATATCAGCGATGCCAGGCATGAAGCCGATGTCCCGGATATCAAATGGTTTTTTACCAATTCCGATAATATACGTGCCTTTCTGTGTATTCACTTCGTTTGAGCTGTATTGAATGGAATCCAGCTTCCCCTTCAAGGCGGTTTTCTGTTTGTCTGTAATATCTTCTTTTAATTGAATGATCATTTTTAATCTGTTTGTTGCAACCCCTTAATACCGCTGATAAAAGTTATTAGATCTTGCCTGATATCGGTACTTTCCCTCAATACATTGATAATAGCGCTGCCAATAATGGCCCCATGGGCATATTTGCTGATCTTCTCAAAACTTCCCCGGTCTGAAATGCCAAACCCTATTAATCGCGGACATGAGATATCCATTGTATTGATCCTCTCGAAATATTCAAGCTGCTCGTCCATCAGTCCTTTTCTGGCCCCTGTAGTACTTGAGGAGGAGACCATATAAATAAACCCTTTGCTGAGGGAATCAATTTTTTTAATCCTTTCCTCAGTCGTTTCGGGGGTGATCAGAAAAATATTATATATATTATATTTTTCAAAAATATCCTGATACAACTCCTGGTATTCTATGATGGGAAGATCAGGAATAATTAATCCACTGACACCTGCTGCCTGGCATTCTTTACAAAAAGCCTCTATTCCAAACTGATAAATAGGATTTAGATAACCCATCAATAATACCGGAATATTTATTTCTTCCCTTATTGATTTTACCTGATCCAGTATTTTACGTAGATTAATGCCATTATCAAGCGCGATTTTATTGCTCTGCTGTATGGTCGGCCCATCAGCCACCGGATCGGAAAAAGGTATGCCCACCTCAATAAGATCAGCACCTGCCTCCTGCAGGCTAAGCATGGCCGGCACCGTATCTTCCAAATTCGGGAAACCTGCTGTAAAATAAGCTGAGAGAATGGGTCTTTTCCCCTCCCTGAATGTTATCTCTATTTTATTTGTGTTATTTCTATCCATGATAATCAATAATCACCCCATTTAATATATGTTTCCAGGTCTTTATCCCCTCTGCCGGAAAGGTTGACTACCACGATATCCTCCTGGGCCCAATGTAATTTTTCTAAAATGGCCAGTGCATGGGCCGTTTCTATAGCCGGTATTATACCTTCCAGCCGGCTTAACAGTATTCCTGCCTGCATGGCTTCTTCATCAGTGACGTTATAAAATTTTGCCCTTCCCGTTTCAAACAAGTTAGCGTGTAAGGGCCCGATTCCGGGATAATCAAGTCCGGCAGATATAGAATAAGGCTCGATCACCTGTCCGTCGATAGTCTGCATAAGCATCGTTTTACTTCCATGTAAGATCCCGGTTTTCCCCAGGGCAGTAGTTGCCGCTGATTTCCCGGACTGGACGCCTTTCCCGGCAGCTTCCACAGCGATCAGTTGTACCTCTGGCTCATCAAAATAATGATAAAAAGCGCCGGCTGCATTGCTGCCACCACCCAGGCAGGCAATGATATGATCTGGATTTGTTTTGCCGGTTTGTTCCTTTAATTGATTTTTCATCTCCTCACTGATCACCGATTGAAAACGGGTGACCATATCCGGGTAAGGATGAGGTCCTACGACCGATCCGATTATATAATGCGTGTCTTTCGGGTTATTGATCCAATGCCGCATAGCTTCGTTTGTAGCATCTTTTAATGTCTGATTACCAGACTCCGCCGGCCGCACTTCAGCTCCCAGGATCTTCATGCGTTCAACATTCGGGCGTTGTCTTTTAATATCAAGTGCGCCCATGTAAACAATGCATTCCATTCCCATCAGTGCACATACCGTAGCAGTAGCCACCCCATGTTGGCCGGCTCCTGTTTCAGCAATGATCCGGGTTTTCCCCAGACTTCTTGCCAGGAGTATCTGACCGATGGTATTATTGATCTTGTGGGCTCCGGTATGCGTAAGGTCCTCCCGTTTGAGGAATATCTTTGTGCCATATCTCTCCGATAGCCTTTCCGCATGATACAAAGGGGTTGGACGGCCAACATAATTTTTCAATAACTGATAGAAATCTCTCTGAAAGGTTTTTTCCCTGAGAATGTCCAGGTAATGCATGCGGAGTTCCTCCACATTGGGATATAACATTTCAGGGATATAGGCTCCGCCATAATTACCATAATAGCCTGTCGCCCTGACATTAAAACTTGTTTCCTGATCAATCATATTCTTATCCTGTCAAATTTTAATCTGAAGTCCTTTAATTTACCGGGATCTTTCTCCCCTGTCGCCGATTCCAGCCGGCTGTTCACATCCACTGCAAACAACCGGGGAGCATTAAGATCCTTTAGAGAAGTTATATTATCCAATCCGATGCCTCCACTGAGAAAGAAAGGGATATCGAATGGATAATGTTCCAGAAAATCCCAGGTAAAGGATCTTCCACTACCACCGGGTTGCGGGCCCTTGGTATCGAAAAGAAAATAGTCGACCTTACCCAGGTAATCCTCCATTATTTCATAGGAAAATCCCGGACCTACAGCAAACATCTTCACGACTGCAAAGCCATCTCTTTTTAATGTATAACAGATATTAGGAGATTCCTTCCCATGAAGCTGGATCATCCGTATTCCTGCCTGTTCACAGATATCCAAAATACGATCCCTGCCCTTGTTGACGAAGACACCTACTTTGGTCACAGGTGATGGTAATTCAAGTTCATTAACCCAGCGGGGATCTTCGCCTACATATCTTGGTGAATCCGGATAAAAGATAAACCCAAGAAAATCAGGGTTCACCATAAGGGCTTTCCGCACATTATTTCTATCACGTAAACCACAAATTTTCAATCTCGGCAAACTAACCATCAAATTAAATTTTATTGGTCTCCAACTGCCGGATCTGCCTGATAAAGGCGGCACAACTTTTTTCCGGCCGGCCGTGCTTCATAAAATACTCTCCCATCAGAAAACCCTGATATCCATATTCCTTTAATTCAAGAACGGTTTCAGGTTTGCTAATACCACTTTCCGAGATTTTAACATATTGACCGGGGATAAAAGATGCCAGTTTCTTGGAGGTATCCACAGAAACATTAAAATTCCTGAGGTCACGGTTATTGACTCCGACCAGGTCAACCTCATCTATCAGGTTATCTTTCAGCTCCTGCTCATTATGCACTTCCATCAGTACTTCCAATCCCAGTGACCTGGCCTTCCTGGCAAGCTGTTGTAATTGTCCGGGGCTTAGTGCAGCCGCAATCAGGAGTATTACATCCGCTCCAATTGATCGGGCCTCAATCACCTGGTATTCGTCAATAATAAAGTCCTTTCTTAGGATTGGACAGAAATTAAACTGTCTTGCTTTGATCAGATCTTCGTTGCTGCCTCCGAAATATTTCGTGTCGGTGAGAATGGACAGGGCTGCAGCTCCTGCCTGCATATAACCAATAGAAGTTTTTTCAATGGAGACATAATTATTGATAACACCTTTGGAGGGTGATCTCCTTTTTATTTCAGCAATCACCCCACACTTATCAGGGCGGGTCAGGTATTGTTTAAGAGAAACCGCAGGTGGCTTATAATGAATACTTTTTTCAAGCAATTTTGCCGGATAGAGGCTTTTTCTTTCCTCCACTTCCTTATGTTTATAAGCAATGATCTCTTCCAGAATGGTCATATTATTTCTTATTCAATTCAATAAATTTTTTAAAGGTGCTATAAGCTTTACCGGATAACAAGGTCTCCTTTGCCAAGGCCACGGCATCCGCTAAATCGCTGGTTTTACCGGCTGTATAAAGAGCCACAGCAGCATTTCCTGTTACAACATCCGATTGAGCAACCGTACCTTTCCCTGTCAGAATATTCAGGAAAATGGTTGCGGCTTCTTCAATAGAATTACCTCCGTGTAGCGCTTTATCTTCAATATATTTCATGCCGAGCTCTTCCGGATACACAATACGCTCGTCCCTTTTTTGTATCATTTTAAATCCATCGGTAAGGCTAATCTCATCATAGCCGTCAAGTGAATGTACTATGGCAAAATCACTATCGCTTCGTTGATAGAGATAACCATACAATCTGGCAAGTTCCAGGCTGAAGACCCCGACCAGTTGCTTCCGGACAAAGGCCGGATTAACCATCGGCCCCAACATGTTAAAGAAGGTTTTTACGCCCAGCTCCTTCCGTACAGGTGCAACATGCTTCATAGCCGGATGAAAAAGGGGCGCATGAAGGTAACAGATACCAGTCTCTTCAATACTTCTTCTTAATAGATCAATATCACTGAAGAAGTCAGCACCGAAATAAGATAACACATTGGAAGAGCCGCATACAGAAGAGACACTATTGTTTCCATGCTTGGCTACCGGCTGACCGGCGGCAGCAACCACAAAAGAAGAAAGGGTTGAAATATTAAAGGTATCTTTTCCATCACCTCCGGTCCCGCAAAGGTCCATGGCATCATAATCGTCAAGCGCAACGGGAACACATAATTCCAGCATAGCTTCCCGGAAGCCTTCCAGTTCATCGACCGTGATGCTTCGCATCAGGTAAACCGTTAAAAAAGAAGCCACCTGGCTGTTGTTATAGATTCCCTGGGTGAGGTTTTTTAAAATTTCCTTCGCCGTTTCCTTATTCAGATGTTTGTATTCAAAAAGGTTGTTTAATATATCTTTCATAATGTATATTAATTCCTGAGCCAGTTATTGATCATTATTTTTCCGTATTCGGTGAGATAAGCCTCCGGGTGAAACTGTAACCCTCTCACATCAAATTGTTTATGCCTGATACCCATCACAACACCATCATCGTCAATGGCGGTGACTTCAAGGTCGCCATTGACGGTTTCAGGCCGCACCGACCAACTGTGGTAACGGCAAACCTGCCAATATTCGGGTACGCCTTTAAAAAGAGGATCGCCGGGGATAAGCAGTTTTGAACGGGTCGTTACACCATGCAGAACGATGGGCATATTATATAATTCCGCCCGGTAAACTTCGGCAATGGCCTGATGTCCCAGACAAATCCCTAGAATACTTTTCGCGGCGCCGTAATGTTTAATCAATGATTCCATGATGCCGGCATCTTTGGGCACACCCGGCCCGGGTGATAAGAGTATCTTATCATATCTGACGACTTTATCAAGATCGATCTTATCATTGCGGTATATCTCCAGGTCGCTCCCATACCCCAGTTCCCTGATGATATGTACCAGGTTATACGTAAAAGAATCGTAATTATCAAAAACGAGTATTCTCATTAATTTTTTCTTTACCTGTTCCGGTTTATCCCGACATTCGGGAAGCCTCATCAAGTGCTTTTCTAAGGGCGCCTAATTTATTGTGCACCTCCTGCAATTCATTTTCAGGATTTGATTTTGCCACAACCCCGGCACCTGCCTGGTAATAAAGCGTATTATGCCTGCTAAAAAAAGACCTGATCATAATCGCATGGTTAAAATCGCCGTTAAATCCCAGAAACCCGATAGCACCACCATAATAACTCCGGTGAGCCGGTTCATATTTATTGATCAGCTGCATGGCTCTATGCTTCGGAGCCCCTGAAAGTGTTCCTGCGGGAAAAGTATCGGCGACGATCCTTACTTTGGAAGTATCTTCTGTAAGCGTTCCCGATACCTTCGATACCAGATGGATGACATGTGAGTAAAATTGTATCTCTTTAAATTTCTCCACCTGTACGTCAGAACCATTTCGCGAAAGATCATTCCTTGCAAGATCAACAAGCATAACATGCTCCGAGTCTTCCTTTGGATCTGCCGATAGCTTTTTAGCCAGCTCAGCATCATGGTCATCATTGCCGGTTCTTTTAAAGGTTCCGGCAATGGGATAAATACTGGCCCGGTTATTTTTAATAACGATCTGGGCTTCCGGAGAGGATCCGAAGATCTTATAACTGCCATAATCGAAATAAAACAAATACGGGGAAGGATTGATAGCCCTTAACGCACGATAAACCATGAAATCATCTCCCGAAAAATCAGTAGCATACCGCCTCGATAAGACGATCTGGAATACATCCCCCAGCAGACAATGTTCCTTGCCTTTTTTAATGATCTTCAGAAAAGCTTCATCAGTCAGGTTGGTCTGTTCACTGCCTTCGATTTTGAAATGATAATTAGGAAAATTTTTACTTTTGATAAGATCGGCAAGGTCGCCAATATTACTCTCATTACCGCTTTCTTTCAACTGATGATCAAAAATGTAAAGTTCACTCTTGAAATGATTGATCACAATCACATTACGATAAACCATATATCGGATCTCGGGGATATCAAAACCGGTTTTCTCCGTACCCCTGATATCGATATCCTCAAAATTCTCAACTGCATCATACGCTATATAACCAAAAAGCCCATTGGTGATAAAATTGAAGCCCGGGTCATCGGTTTTAAAAAAACTGATAAATTCTTCCAATTGAGGAACGGCATCCGATTTTTCCGTTAATTTTGATATTTCACTGGTGCCATCCGGATAATCCTTTCGAACCTTATTATCCTTAAGGGTAAAAGACGCAATAGGATTACAGCAAATGTAAGAAAAACTGTTGTCGGCGGCATGATAATCCGAACTTTCCAGAAGGATGGTATTGGCAAATTTATCCCGTAACTTGAGATAGATGCTGACCGGGGTAACTACATCCGCAATGAATTTAGTATACGCAGATTTTAATGTGTACATCCTGTGATATCTTTAAACATTAATAACCAATCAAAAAAAAATAGCCCGCTGTAAACAGCGGGCTACCCTATATTATGACGTACCCGTCCGGCTGCTTACAAGTCCGATAAGACTTCATTATACCACCACCAGGACCAGGTATGTAATGTCTTTTTAATCATTGGGCAAATGTAAAAAAGTAATTTATTTATACAAACACATGCCGGGAAATTTTTCAGTTTTTTTAAATAATTACTGCATATGTTTAAAAAATATTAAAAAAAACATAGATTCCTTAAACAAAAGAAGCAATTCCGGTTATTTCTTTTCCTAAAATCAAAAGGTGAATATCATGAGTGCCTTCATAAGTTATCACCGATTCAAGGTTCATCATATGCCTCATAATGGGATAATCACCGGTTATTCCCATGGCGCCATGGATCTGTCTGGCTTCCCTTGCTATATTCAAAGCCATTTCAACATTGTTTCTTTTCGCCATTGATATCTGCGCTGAGGTAACTTTGCCCTCATTCTTCATCTTTCCAAGTTTCCAGTTGATCAACTGGGCTTTGGTTATTTCGGTCAACATTTCAGACAGTTTCTTTTGAATAAGCTGGAAAGAAGCAATGGGCTTGTTAAACTGAATTCTCTCGAGAGCATATTTCCTGGCGGATTCATAACAATCCATTGCAGCGCCCACCGCTCCCCAGGCAATGCCATATCTGGCAGAATCAAGACAACTGAGTGGGGCTCCAAGACCTGAACGGCCAGGTAATAGGTTTTCCCTGGGCACCCTTACATTATCAAATACCAGTTCTCCTGTGGCACTTGCCCTCAGAGACCATTTTCCATGTGTTTCAGGAGTAGTAAATCCCTCCATACCCCTTTCAAGGATCATGCCATGAATCCGTCCTGTTTCATCTTTAGCCCAGACCACTGCTATATCCGCATTGGGGGCATTTGAAATCCACATCTTGGAACCATTCAGCAAATAATGATCTCCCATGTCCCTGAAAAAGGACTTCATGTCAGCCGGATTGGATCCATAATCAGGTTCAGTTAAACCAAAACATCCCAAAATATCTCCCGAAGCAAGCCCCGGAAGGTATTTCCTTTTTTGCTCCTCTGATCCATACTCGGATATTGCAAACATTACCAGTGAGCTTTGAACTGATACGGTAGACCGCATGCCTGAGTCCCCGCGTTCAATCTCCTGCATGATCAGTCCATAGGAGATGTAATCCAGGCCCCCTCCCCCATAAGTTTCGGAAATGAAAGGACCAAATGCGCCAATTTCTCCAAATTTTTTTACGATAGAAACAGGAAAAACAGCCTTTTGAGACCATTCTTCAATATAGGGAGTGATCTCCTGTTTTACAAAATCACGAATGGCGCTCCGTACCAGCTTATGCTCTTCCTCCAAAAGATCATCCACAAAATAAAAATCAGGCGGCCTGAAGTTATCATCTAGTGAACGCCGGGGGGGTGTTTTGTTGTCTTCCAGATTAGATCCGGGCATGGTTTTATGTTGTTTTAGTGGGATATATATGCCAAATTTACAACTATATTGTTAATGATCATAAGATCAAAAGCAATCAAACAGGTGAATAATCTATCCGGTCTTGCTATAAATATAATCGGATACTAAGTGGGATATGAATAAAAAATTTCTAATACTACTCCTATTTTTCCTCTTGGTCTCATCCCTGGGATTCACCCAGCATAAAAATGTCAAAACCTACTATGATGAAGAAAAAAATATCCTGAAAGAGTCTTTTGTGATCCTTGAAGGAAAAGAAAGGATGTTAGACGGGAAATATATTGCGTATTACGAGAATGGGAATATCAAATCAGAAGGATTTTACAAAAATGATGAAGCCACAGGCTTCTGGAATTATTATTACGAAAACGGAAACCTGAAAATGCGGGGCCAGTTAAATGGAAAGTCCAATTTCGGTCTATGGAAGTACTTTTATGAAACCGGGCAATTGAGTATGCAGGGAGAAATATATGATGGCAAAAGAGAGGGTGAATGGAAGTTTTATTTTGAGAGCGGCCCAATAAAGAGTTACGGGTCTTTTCATGTTGGAGAAAAAACAGGGATCTGGAACCACTATTATGAAGATGGATCACTGAAGGCTCAGGCCTTCTATAAAAAGAACTGGGGATTCTATAAAGAATTTTATACCAACGGAAATGTGAAACTGGAAGGGTATAATCTGGACAGCAAAAGTGATTCCACCTGGACCTATTACTATGAAAACGGTATCAAACAGGCAGAAGGCCCCTTTGAAGAGGGATTAAGAGATGGGCATTGGACATATTATTATCAGAATGGGGAGATCTCTGCAGAGGGCCTTTATGTTGATGGGGAAAAAAACGGTGAATGGACCTATTACCATCCAAATGGCAGGGTAAGCGCTGAGGGAACGGAAGTGGAAGGCAAGAAAGAAGGCCTCTGGAAAATTTATGATAATCAGGGGCAGTTCAAGGGTGAAGGCTTATTCAGTAAAGGGTCCGGAGAATACAAAGAGTATTATGAAAATGGGAATATCAAAGTATCGGGATATATGGAGAATGGCATCCATAAAGGAAAATGGGTGTATTATTATGAAAACGGGTCACTTGAGGGTGAATGCCACTTCAATAATGGAGAGGGAGAATATATTGGGTACTATCCGGATGGAAGCAGAAAAATGAAGGGAACCATCAAGGATGGCAGGAATATCGGCGAATGGGAACTTTATAAACCGGATGGAACCCTCGAAGGATATTACAGACCCATCTATGAAGAGGACAAACCCGTTTTCAGGATGTCTGAAAATAAGGATGAAGAACCATTAGGACCCAATTTTTACCTAAAGCCGGATTATCGATATAAAAAGAGACATAACCGGTATTTCTCAGCTGTA
>CAZYDB010000057.1:0-1261 GCA_964645995.1 uncultured Roseivirgaceae bacterium | reverse complement strand
TAAGGGATATATCATTGCCACGAATCCCGTTGCCGTTATTGTTGGGAGCCTGCCGCTGTCTGTTGAATATTATTTTCAGGAACGTTTAGGTCATGAAATACAACTGAATATCATACGATCACCTTTTTTTACCAATGATGCATCGATCCAGGTCAACTCTCTATACAATAGAGGATTTGACGTTGCGCTCAGGCAAAAATATTATCATCCTGACCAAGGGATCGGTATGTTATATTTTGCTAACGAAGTGCGCTTCACCAGCTTAAAGCACTATTTTAATACCCTTGACTCGGCATCTTTGCCTCTCAGGAACACCTATAAAATACAATCCAATGAAAACAAACTGGAATATTCTTTTCTTGGCGGTAACCGGTGGATGCGTTTATTTGGTGAGCGCTGGCATAAAGATAATAACCAGACTGGAATAACCCTGGATATATTTCTCGGAATAGGTATAGGTTACAGGATGTTCGAGAAAAAATATAATGAAAACCCTGCCCATGATCAGATTTTTGATGATCTTCGACAGGCGAAGTTTTCATTTACTCCCAGATTCGGAGTGAATATTGGTTATGTTTTTTAAATGTTTAAAGAATTTTTTCGATGGTAAACGGCAAAAAAGTCCAATTAATTTTTGGGTTGCTGCTGTTTTGGCTAACGGCTCAGGCACAATTTCCTTCCGACCTGTTTGATACGGTTGAAATACATATCGATACTTTGCAATTTAATTCACAGGATCATGTCATTGAATTTAATGATGAAGACCATCTGTATTTTGAATTCTCTGAAAATGATCCTACCTGTGAGATCCGCCTGGTCCCCTTTGATTTCGACATTACCAACCGGCTCCACCTGATCCGATCGGCTGATTTTGATTTGCTGGACACTCTTATCAATATAAATGATAAGTATCTCCGTTTCAGGGTAAAATTCAGGGATCTGACCAGGGCTAACTTCCTGAATTTTACATTTACATACCAACCATCAGATACTTCCGGGGTGCGTATTCATACCCTTCCGTTATTACCGGTAACGCGGACAAAAATTGAGTTTGATCCTGATGACCCGGAGTTGTTTATTGGTGAGGAAAAAGTATTTGAACTCGTAACATCCAATTTCAGAAATATCAGGATCGATTATATCTGGACCAAAGACCGAAATGTCAATTACCGGCTAAGTGAAGATAATGGCCGCCTTAATGTTCATATTTCTTCCCAGAACCTTGGCTGGCAGACCCTTGAACTCAATGTCAAAACACATC
>CAZYDB010000056.1:0-18790 GCA_964645995.1 uncultured Roseivirgaceae bacterium | reverse complement strand
TGCCTTCAGGTTTTGAAGCCCAGATACGACCGCGAAGCGGCCTGGCTATTAAGTATGGAATCACAGTACTTAATTCGCCGGGAACAATCGACGCCGATTACCGGGGGGAAATAAAAGTGATCCTGATCAATCTTTCAGATAAGAATTTCGTTATTAGGAACGGAGACCGTATTGCGCAGATGGTAGTTAGTAAACATGAACAAGTGTCCTGGAACCAGGTGGATACCCTCAACGAATCGAGCCGAAAAGATGGTGGATTTGGAAGTACTGGGAAATAACTGATAATCAGAGCATACATCAGCACATTTTATACAATTATTTAATTTTCTGAGTACTATCGCTTAATTTTGCCTGATGAAAATAAGAAATACCTGTTTACCGGATAGTATAAGAGTGGTCAGCCGGAATCGATCGCCGGTTATTCAAGCTTTCTTGGTAATTGTGCTGATATTTGGTTTTATAGTAGTTGATGCTGACCAGTCATTGGCACAAAGATCAAGGAAAAATAAAAATAAAGATCCGGAAACGGTCACTGAATTATCTGAAGAAGAGCGGAGGTTAACTGATCAGCTTTTTACTGAAGGAGAAAAATATTATATCCTTGATGACTTTACAAAAGCACTGGCCTTTTTTCAGAAAGCCCTCGAACTAGATCCTGATAATGCTGCCATTCACTATAAAATAGCCGATATTTACAATAGTAATTCAGAGTTGGATAGTGCTTTGCCACATGCCATCAGGGCAGTCGAACTCAGCCCTGATAATAAATATTATTATATCCTGCTCGCTGATATTTATACAAGCAGTTCCGACTTTGCCAACGCTACTGAGGTTTATGAAACCTTGATCGATAAAATACCGGGCAATGAAGAATATCTTTTTCAAACCGCCGCCCTGTATATCTACCAGGAAAAACTTGATGAAGCGCTTCGTTGTTATGATCAGATCGAGGATAAATTCGGCATTAATGATCAGATAACCTACCAGAAACAAAACATCCTCATCAAACAGGGAAAACTGGACGAAGTTATTGCCGAAGGAAATAAATTGATTGAAGCTTTCCCGGGTGAACCGGATTATGTTATTGACCTGGCCAATAAGATGATCAATAACGAAAAAAATAAGGAAGCTGAATTACTGCTCACCAAGGCCTTGATTGTTTTCCCTGATAACCCGATGATCAGGTATAAACTTGCACAGGTTTACCAGAATACCGGGAAACATAGCGAAGCTAAAGAAATTATTACAGGAATATTTGATAATTCGGATTTCAGTCTGCAGAAGAAAATGCAGATCGTAGCCGGATATTTTGGCAAAAAGTTATCAGAAGAAGAAAAAACGTATGTGCTCGAACTTTCGAAGAAGATCATAGAATATCATCCGGATGAAGCTGATGCCTATGCCCTGCTGGGTGACCTTTTCCAAAGTTACGACTCACTGGAAGCTGCCAGAAATGTTTATCTGAAGGCTCTAGCTATTAATCCTGCTAACCTGCAGGCCTGGCAGAATGTGCTGGACTATGAGATCAGAAACAACCAAAGTGATTCTGTCGTTGCCCACGTTGAAGCCGCCCTCACCGTATTCCCCAATCAGCCATTACTTTACTTTTACGGAGGGAACGCCTACCTGATAGAAAAAAACGCGAAAAAGGCGGTACAATTGCTAGAACAGGGCAAGAGACTTTCCTCCTCAAACCTCCAGTTGCTTTTAGTGTTTAATTCTCTCCTGGGAGATGCCTATCATGAAATCGGCGATTATAAACAATCCGATGAGGCCTATGAAGCAGCGCTTGACTTTGATCCTGAGAATGATCATGTTTTGAATAACTACAGTTATTTTCTTTCCCTTAGAAAAGAAAAACTTGACCTGGCCTTTGAAATGTCAGAATGCGTGGTGAAACGGAATCCCGATGATCCTACTTACCTCGACACACATGCCTGGGTGCTTTATATGATGGGCCGTTATGAAGAGGCGAGAGAAATTATAGAAAAAGCGATAAAACAGGAAGAAAATGTAAGTGGTACCATAATTGAACACTATGGTGATATATTGTTTAAACTCGGAGATACCAATAAGGCGGTTGAACAATGGGAAAAAGCAAGGGAAATGAATGTGGAGTCAGAGCTGATAGATCAAAAAATAGCTGACCGTAAGTTATATGAGTAAATATACGCTGCTGGTTATAATATTCTTATCTATTATAGTAAGTTCCTGTAAAAAAGAGATCATATCCTTTGGCTTTTCAGAGAAAAAAAGATTGAATGTTACTGAATTGGATTTTGAGTATTTCCAGGCAAGATCCAAAATAAAATTTGATGACGGATTACAGAATTTCAATGCCAATGCACATGTCAGGATAAAAAAAGACAGCATCATCTGGATCTCGATTTCATCATCGATAGGTATTGAAGTGATCAGGGCCGTGATAAGTCCTGATTCCGTTTTTATTATTGACCGGATGAATAAGGATTTTATCGCCATTGGAATTGATTCGCTACAGCAGAAATTTGACTTGCCAATCAATTACGCCATGCTGCAGTCCGCCCTGGTTGGCAACCTGATCAAAAAAAGAGAACGGAGTGATAAGGTGACAAAAACAGAAGGATTTTTTATATTAAGGCAGGAAAACCAAAATCTGATGATCAATAACATGGTTAATTCGAAAACCATGAAGGTCGAAAAGGTCTCGATCATTGATGAACCTGGCAATAGCTCTATGGAAATTGAGTATAATGATTTTCAATTTGTGAGTAAAAAGCTGTTGCCCCACGACAATGCATTTCATATAGCCTATAAAAAAAGCAATTCGGACAGCAAAACGGATATGAACATTGCCTATACGCGTGTTTCTGTAGATGAAAAGAAAATCAAGTTCCCGTTTAATATCCCAAACAAGTACGTATCCAATGAATAATATCATTATTATACTACTGGGATTCCTTTGGCTTTTTGCTTCTCCTGTTATCGCGCAAAAATCAAAAGAACAGCTGCAACAAGAAAAAAGAGACGCAATCAGGAAACTGCAGGAGGCAGAAAAGATCCTGCAACAAACCGAACAAAAGAAGGAAGCAAGCCTCGGCCAGTTATCGGCTATCAATAACCAGATCAAAGCAAGTGAGTTTCTGATCCACTCAATTACCAGCGAGATCGGTTTCATTAATGATGAAGTTAATGAACTTAACCAGATCATTGAGTCACTAGAATCTGATCTTGAAAACCTTAAAAAAGAATATGCCGATATGGTTTATACATCCTACAAAGCAAATTTTGGACTCAGAAGCCTTGTGTTTATCTTTTCTGCTCCTACATTTAATCAACTGGTGATGAGGGCGGAATACATGGAACAATATGAAGAGGCAAGAAAAAAACAACTTTCCCTTATCATGGAGGTAAGGCAATCCCTTCTCGGCCAGAGAGCCAATCTGGAAGAACTCAAAAACGAAAAAGATGCGCTATTAACTCAGGAAGTAAAACAAAATAAAAACCTGATATCACTTAAAAGCAAACAGGATAAACTGTTACAGGCCCTGGGCCAGAAAGAAAATGAGATTAAAAAGGAACTGGATGACCGTAAGAAAGCGATTGCACGATTAGACAAACTGATCGCCGATATAGTTGCTGCTGAGATAAAAGCCTCATCGCAAGGTAAATCAACTGATAAAATCAGCCTGACTACCAGTCAGACAGTGTTATCTAAAAATTTCGAGAATAGCTTTTCCCGACTGCAATGGCCTGTTTCCTCCGGTTTTATCTCGGCAAAATTCGGCAATAATCCCCACCCTGTCTATAAACGGTTGAAAATACCCAACGATGGCATTGATATACAGACCAGTGAAAACCAGGAAGTCTTTTCTGTGTTTGAGGGAGTTGTGAAAGCCGTGGCCGTAGTCCCGGGTGAAATGCGATATGTTGTCCTAATCCAACATGGAGATTACTTTACGGTATATGCCAAACTAAAAGAGATCAATGTTAAAAAAGGACAGGTTGTTAAGGCCAATGAAACAATCGGTATTGTCAATACGGATAAGGACGGAAAGTCTGAAGTGCAATTTCAAATATGGAAAAACAATCAGAAACTTAATCCCGAAAACTGGCTGGCAAAAAAATAAAATATTTTTTTGAAACACTATTCCATTTGAGAGATAATTAATAATAGCTATATTTACAATCTAATTTTTAGGAAAAAAGATGGACATGTTAGGACATATTCTATTATTCGGAATGCCAGGTGGGCCTGAATGGCTAATTATCATTCTGTTTGTTATTATCTTTTTTGGAGCAAAAAAGATACCCGAACTGGCAAGAGGATTGGGTAAAGGGATCAGAGAATTCAAAGATGCCACCAAGGGAGTGAAAGAAGAGATTGAAGAAGGATTGAATACAGAAGAGGACAAAAAAAAGTAATCCGGATTGAACACATATCATTCCCTCCAGGATATTCAACAAGATATCAGGAATGGTATTATAAACTGTTCTCAGCTTGTTGAATATTACCTTTCAAATATTTCTCAAAAATCCTACCTGAATGTATTCCTGGAGGTTTTTGACGAAGAAGCTCGTGTACAGGCCAAAAGGATAGATGATAAAATTGCAACCGGATCTGCCGGCAGTCTGGCAGGTATGGTGATTGGCATTAAGGACGTTCTCTGCTACCAGGATCATGCCCTTGAATGTTCAAGTAAAATATTAAAAGGCTTTAAGTCACAATTCACTGCAACGGCTATCCAGCGGCTCATCGATGAGGATGCGGTCGTCATTGGAAGAATCAATTGCGATGAGTTCGCCATGGGATCAAGCAATGAAAATTCCGCGTTCGGCCCCGTAAGAAATGAAATTGATCAGGAAAGAGTGCCCGGCGGGTCTTCGGGAGGCAGCGCTGTCGCTGTGCAGGCAGACCTGTGCCAGGCAGCACTTGGTACCGACACCGGAGGGTCTGTTAGGCAACCTGCCGCGTTCTGCGGTGTGATCGGTTTAAAACCAACCTATTCACGTATTTCCCGTCATGGCCTCACAGCCTATGCCTCTTCATTTGATACCATTGGAATACTAACCAGAAGTATTGATGATAATGCCCTTCTTCTTGAGGTTATGGCCGGCGAGGATGCATTTGACAGCACCGTTTCTAGAGAACCCGTACCCTCCTATTCCGCTGAACTGAACCTGGATAACAAATTTAAAGTAGCTTATTTAAAAGAAACCCTTGAAGATGAACGAATCGATCCGGATATTAAATCAAGAACTCAAGAGATTATTCAATTCCTGAATAAAGAGGGTCATCAGGTTGATCCGGTAAATTTTCCACTTTTAAATTATATCCTGCCCACCTATTATATCTTAACTACCGCTGAAGCAAGTTCAAACCTATCCAGATACGACGGTGTTAAATATGGCTACCGTAGTCCGCAGACAATGAACCTGGAATCGATGTATAAACGATCACGTTCTGAAGGTTTTGGAGAGGAAGTGAGAAGAAGAATCTTGCTGGGTACATTTGTGCTCAGCGCCAGTTACTATGATGCCTATTATACCAAAGCGCAAAAAGTAAGAAAGCTAATTCGGGACCATACGCTTGAATTACTTGATAAATATGATTTTATTGTATTACCAACTACGCCAACAACAGCTTTTAAAATTGGTGAATTGAAAAATCCGCTTGATATGTATATGGCTGATTTATTAACTGTTCAGGCCTCTGTCTCCGGCAACCCGGCTATTTCAATTCCCGTAGGAAAGGACAATATGGGGTTGCCTGTTGGTTTTCAGATCATGACAGGAAATTTTAAGGAGGGATCTTTATTAGCCTTTGCCCGGCATATTGTTAATATATATAATAATTAAACCCATGTTAAAACTGGTAAAATACAGCTTTCTGCCAGCTTTATTTGTTATTCTGATAACCGGATACACAAAGGCATCTGAAGATATCAATGGTGATAGTGTGCAGATGGAATTCCTTTTTTATCCCATCTATGACTATGAATATATCCCGGATGTTACTTTTGAGGAAGCAGCACAAATGCTTTCTGATATCGAATCGGAAATACCACTGCATTATAATACAACCGTAAAGGCATTTATCGATTATTTTACTGTCAGGGATAGAGAATACACAAAAAACGTACTCGGGAAGATGCATCTCTACTTCCCGGTTTTTGAACAATATTTCAAAAAGTACAATATTCCCGATGAGATCAAATTCCTTTCTATTGTAGAAAGTGGCCTTAACCCTGCGGCCAGGTCAAGGGTAGGAGCCGTCGGATTATGGCAGTTCATGCCCGGAACAGCCCGTCATTTCGGCTTATCCATCGATTGGTATATCGATGAAAGAATGGATCCGGAGAAATCAACCGAAGCAGCCTGTAAGTACCTCAGGGAGTTGTATAACTATTTTAATGACTGGGAACTGGCACTGGCAGCCTATAATGCCGGCCCCGGCAATGTACGGAAAGCCATCAGGCGATCCGGGTATAAAAAGAATTTCTGGGATATATACAGATACCTGCCAAGAGAAACCCGGGCTTATGTACCTCAATTTGTCGCCATAATGTATGCCGCCAAATATGCCGAAGAACATAATATATATATTGACGAACATCAGGATTATCTGCCTGAGATGGATACGATCATTGTGAGTGATTTCTTTCATTTCAGAACCTTCGCAGAATTGACCGGCATTTGCCCGGAAGTCCTGGACAAAATCAACCCTTCTGTACGAAGAGGTGCTATCCCGGAATACCAGAAGAATTTTACCGTCTTTATCCCGGCCCATATCAGAAACACCCTGAACAGCAACAGGCTTGCCATCATGGATTCTTCAAGAAATAACGGCCGGGAAGAACTTGAATATCTTGCCAGAAACATGACCGGAAGCACCCATGGAAGAGATAAGATCGTCCACACCGTCAAATCCGGAGAAGTTCTTGGGCTGATCGCTGAAAAATACAAGGTGAGAATATCTGATATTAAATCATGGAATAACCTGCATAGCGATCTGATAAGGGTAAATCAGCGATTATCTATTTGGGTTAATGACAGTTACTATAATCATGTAAATAACAGAACTGTTATCAATAACAAGGATCCCAAACCCGTACCACCCTCAAGGGTGCACATGGTGCAACCGGGAGACAGCCTCTGGAAAATCTCCAGGCAATATGAAGGGCTTTCCATTGAAAAGATCAAAGAACTTAATAACTTAAAAAGCAGTAAGATTGTCCCTGGTCAGAAGCTGATCATAGGATAGCCTTTGTCAACTTTTTTTATATATTATAAGTATATGAATCAAAAACGAATTTTTATTATGAGGAATCCGGGCGTATTTATACTGTTAATCCTGCTGGCCTTTCTTTCTTCCTGTGATGGTGATTTCATGGGTGAACAAACAAAACCAAAAGGCCGGGGTGAGCCTGGCGAAATCGTTCTTGTGCTTGATTCAGCAAGATGGGCCGGGGATATAGGAAGTGAACTTAGAAAAACTTTTCGGGAATCCGTCGATGGTTTACCAAGAGATGAACCCATGTTCGATCTCAGGCATGTGAATCCTTTTCAGTTTAAAGGGATCCTGCGTCACTCTAAAAATCTGATCCTCGTTGTTCCCCTGAACGATAGTTTCAACGAGAGCAGACGTATGCGTAATTTTTTTACTCAGGAGGCCCTGGATTCTATAAATAGAAACGAAGAAATTTTCCTGATCACGCGTGAAAACCTTTTCGCTACCAATCAACAAGCACTTTTTATTATCGGTCATAGTGATCAACAGCTTCTGGAAAAGATTGCCGCCAACAGAGAAAAGCTGAGATCATTTTTCAATAGGATTGAGGAAAAAAGAGCCTATCAGCGATTGTATAATGTTAGAAGAGAACGGTTGATCATGAGCAACCTCCAAAAAAAATTCGACTTTAACCTCCAAGTACCCTTTGGATGGAAAATTGCTATGGAAAAAGACGATTTCGTCTGGCTGAGATTGGCTGGTGAAGAAATTGATAAAAATATATTCATATCTTTTAAACCATATACTGCAGAAAATCAGTTCGAAGACGAAAAACTCATCGAATGGAGAAATGAGATTACTGAAAAATACGTTTATGGCGATCCTGAAAAGGTGAATTCATATGTGATAACTGAACCAACCCTGCCGCCCAGCATTTCGGAAGTAAATTTCAATGGCGAATATGCAAAAAAATTGATCGGCCGGTGGAAAACAAAAAACATCACGATGGGTGGCCCATTTATCAGTTATGTCTTTGTTGACCAGAACATCGACAGAATGTATTATATTGATGGTTTTGTCTTCAGCCCGGGCGTAGAACAAAGAGAGATCATACGGGAACTGAACGTGATATTAAAGACTTTTGAAACGACTTCAGAGGGATCCTGATCTTAACAATAGCTGTCATCATAACGCTTACCCCATTATTGATAATATCAGTAATAAAATATTAGTAGATAACTACCTTTTCTTATTTTTACAGAAAATCTGAACCTGATTCAATATTAGGGACATTTTTATCGTTGACACATTATAATTACTCAATTTATGATTGGATATCTATTGGGGGAAATCACTTATAAAGATCCAACCTATTTTATTATTGAAGTTGCAGGCATCGGTTACGAAGTAAAAATATCTCTGAATACGTACAGTAAATTAAAAGAAAAGAAGTCCTGTAAGATATTTACATACCTGCATATCAAGGAAGATGCACATACCTTATATGGGTTTTTTGATGATCAGGAAAAGTGGTTGTTCTCACAATTAATCACGGTTTCCGGTATTGGCCCAAGTACCGCGATTATGATGCTATCATCAATGAATGTCAATGAGATCCGGGAAGCCATCATCCGTGAGGATTCCGGAATCATTAAAAGTGTAAAGGGAATTGGCTCCAAAACTGCTGAAAGGGTTATTCTTGAGCTCAAAGATAAGTTCAGGAAAGAAGTTCTCACTGATAAATTTACTGATATCGCCCCGGATAATTTAAAAAATATCAGGGAAGAAGCCCTTGCAGCGCTTGTCACCCTTGGATTTCAGAAGTCCGCTGCTGAGAAAAGTGTTCAGAAGATACTGAAAGATGCCGATATTGATATTACTTTAGAAGAGGTTATAAAATTTGCTTTAAAAAACACATAAACACACTTTTTTAACTTTTGACTGGTATAAAAAGCATATTATTCTGGTTCTGCGGAGGGATTTTGACATTGGCTGCAATTCTGTCATCGGCGAAACCTAAACCGGATTCCTATGCCTTGGCCGGGATAGCTTTTCAGGATACAATCGCTCAGGACACTACCAGGCAGGATACAGTCAGCCAGGATACAGTCGAAGAGTCGTATGCACCGTCCCGGCTACCCACCTTCGAACCGAAAGACCGGTATGGCAACCCATTTGTCTATGACGAAAGCAACTCTCCCTTGCTTCTTAAAGATCCTTCCACGCTCCAATTGGATCTTGAAATTGATACCGGCAATAATTATACGATTTATGAAAAAATCGGCGATATCAATTACCGGCCAACTTCCACCATGACATTTGAAGAATTTCAGGCGGCTCAGGAGGAAAAAATGATCAAAGAATACTGGAAAAACCGTTCGGCAGGCCTTGATGGAGAAAGTGCGGTAAGCGGCCGTCGGTTGATCCCCCCGATTTATGTCAGTCCAGTATTCGACAGAATCTTTGGAGGCAGCTATGTCGATATAAGACCCAATGGATATGTAAATCTTGACTTCGGAGGTCGTTGGCAACGAATTGATAATCCGGCCATCCCAATCCGGCAGCAAAGAAATGGTGGTTTTGAATTTGACCAGCAGATCAGCATGAATGTAGTCGGCCAAATCGGTGATAAACTGGCTGTAACGGCTAACTTTGACAACAACAACTCCTTTGACTTTGAAAATAACCTGAAAGTCGAATATACCGGCTATGAGGAAGATATCATCAAAAAAATAGAAGTGGGAAATGTAAGTTTGCCCCTTAATAACAGCCTGATCATGGGTGCCCAGAACCTGTTTGGTCTGAAAACGCAACTTCAGTTTGGCAAGATGTATGTTACCGGTGTTGCCTCCACTCAGCGTGGTAAAAGCGAGGTGATCACCATCGAAGGGGGAAGTGATGGCCAGGGAAGGGAGTTCCAGCTCCGGGCTTCAGAATATGATGAGAACCGGCATTTTTTTCTGGGCCATTTCTTCAGAGATAACTATGAGCGATGGCTGAGCGGCCTCCCGCAGGTCCTTTCCGGAGTTAATGTTACCCGTGTCGAAGTTTATGTAATCAACAGGAATAACAATACCCAGACCCTCCGTAATTTCCTTGGCATGATGGATCTCGCTGAAGGACGGGTCATCTACAGGGAAGATAACCAATACATAGGAGCCGGCCGGGGAAACGTGCCAAATAACAATGAAGCGAATCTTTTATTTCAGTCACTTCAGGATAATGATGATATCAGGATAGTCGACAACACTTCGAGTATCCTGGAAGAGGACTGGGGACTGGTCAAATCTACCGATTTCGAGGTGGTTACAGCAGCCAGAAAACTGGAGGATAAAGAATTTACTTTCCATAAACAACTTGGTTACATCTCGCTTTACAGGAAACTGCAAAATGATGAGGCCCTGGCCGTTTCATATGAATATACCTATAACGGACAACGCTATAAGGTGGGTGAGCTGACGGAAGATTATCAGAATATTTCCGAAGACCAGGTGATATTCCTGAAATTATTGCGCCCGACAAAGATCAACCCGCGCGTGCCCTCCTGGGACCTTATGATAAAACATATTTATAACCTCAATGCAAGCCAGATAGCAAGGGAAGGATTTGACCTTCGGGTGATCTATAGGGACGACCGCACAGGAATAGATAATCCCAGTCTTCACGAGGGCAGGAATACTAAGGATATACCCCTCGTAGAGCTTTTTAGCCTGGACAGGCTGAATCAAAATAATGACCCGCAACGCGATGGGGTTTTTGATTTTGTTGAAGGCATTACCGTAAATCCGGAGTATGGCACCATCATCTTTACGGTGCTTGAGCCCTTCGGGCAACATCTGAAAAATAAATTTGAAGAGGATGAAACAGCTTTGATAGAAAAATATGTCTATGATACACTTTATAATACAACCAAGGCAGATGCAGAACTGGCTATTGATAAAAACAAATTCTTTCTTGTAGGAAGGGTAAGAGGCGGATCGTCCACAGAAATTGTCCTTCCCGGAATCAATATCGCCGAAGGATCCGTAAGGGTTATTGCCGGTAACCTTCCCCTAAATGAAGGCATCGATTACCGGGTGGATTATCAGCTTGGAAAGGTAAGTATCATTAATCAATCAGTACTTAATTCAGGCAAACAGATCCAGATACAATATGAAAAAGCCGACCTTTTTAATTTTCAGTCGAGAACATTGATGGGTACCCGACTGGATTATGTAGTGAATGAAAATTTTAACATCGGTGGCACGATGCTTTACCTGAATGAAAGGCCACTCGTAAGCCGCATCAGCATTGGAGATGAAACAACAAGGAACCTCAAATATGGCCTTGACCTCAATTACCGGGAAGAATCCCAGTTCCTGACAAAAATGGTTGATGCACTGCCCCTTATATCAACAAAAGAACCTTCGGTGCTCTCTTTTAATGCTGAAATAGCACAACTAAAGCCTGGAACCTCCAATATTGTAAAAGGGGAAGGAACTTCCTATATCGATGATTTCGAAGGAGCAATTACACCATATAATATGGGTAATAATATTATGGCCTGGACCCTTGGCGCCACCCCGAAAAGTGATGATAATTACTATGCTGATGGTGGTTTGAGCATAAATGACGTTTCAATCAATTACAAACGCGCCAAACTGGCCTGGTATATAATCGATAATTTGTTTTACCGGAATACCGGTATATCAAAACCACAGAATCTGACGGAAGATGATCTGAAAAACCATTACGTCCGGGCAGTAATCCCTCAGGAAATATTTAAAAACAGGGACCGGGAAGTCGTCAATACTAATGAGCCAATATTTGACCTTGCCTATTATCCTTTTGAAAGAGGCCAGTACAACTTTAACCCGGATCTCAATAATAGTGCTTTTTTAAACAACCCTCGACAAAATTGGGGTGCTGTAAGCCGGGCGGTCAGTGGTGATGTCGATTTTGATAAAACGAATATTGAATATATAGAGTTCTGGCTGATGGATCCCTTTATTAATGTCACAAATAATGCTCCTAATAATCCACACGGACTTATCAATGATGGTATTAATCCACCCAAGGCCAATACTACCGGGGGTAAACTTATATTTCACCTGGGCAGTATTTCAGAAGACGTGATGAAGGATGGCAGGCATGCTTTTGAAAATGGATTACCTGCTGATGGGAATACCGCCAACACGATCGCCAATACCTGGGGGCGGGTTACTACGCAACAGTACCTGACCAATGCCTTTGACAACTCCCCGAGTTCACGTCCTAATCAGGATGTTGGCCTTGATGGGGTAGTCAACAGCGATGAAGCTGAGTTTTTCGATGATTTTGTCAATAATATCACAGTATCACCGGCTGCACTGGACCGGATCCTGGAAGATCCATCCGCCGATAATTTTCAATATTTCCTCGGACCGGAACTGGATAACCGCGATGCAAAAGTACTTGAAAGATATAAGATGTTCAATGGGATGGATGGTAATACGCCCGTAGCTTCCGGAACCACTGAATATACACCGGTTGGTACGACACTTCCTGACAATGAAGACCTTAACGGAGACAACACCTTGAGCGATCTGGAAGAATACTATGAATACAGCGTTGACCTGAAACCGGGAGACCTGCAAATCGGGAAAAATTATATCGTAGATCGTGTAACCAATGAAATTAATGGCGACGAAGTGAACTGGTACCTGTTCAGGATCCCGATCAAGGAACCCAGCCGTGTCCAGGGTGATATCAACGGTTTTAAATCCATTCGTTTCATGCGAACAGTACTCACCGACTTTGCGGAACCCGTTGTTCTGAGAATGGCTAAATTCCAACTCGTAGGAGCCCAATGGCGGCGATATACCGGAAGCCTCCGTGAAAAAGAGCTGAATGAAACACCTGAATATTTTGATTCTGAATTTTTTGTGTCCGTTGTTAATATTGAGGAAAATGGCGCCCAGTCAGAAGGAAAAACACCCTATGTGCTGCCACCGGGAATACAACGCGATATTGATAATACCTCCCCGATATTTAGAGAAAGAAATGAGCAGTCCATGGTATTATGCGTAGATGACCTTCAGGATGGTGATGCAAGGGCTGTTTTTAAGAACACGACCCTGGACCTTATTAATTACGGCCGGCTAAAGATGTTTATCCATGCTGAATCCGAAGATAACTTTAGTGATACGGTAACAGCCTTCATCAGAATGGGAACCGATTTTGATGAGAACTATTACGAGATCGAGGTTCCTCTTGTGCTGACGCCGGTCCCCAGTACTGATCCCCAGGTTATCTGGCCTACAGAAAATGAAATTGATATAGCTTTCGATGAACTGTATGCACTGAAATCACTCCGGAACAGAGCCGATTTCAATATCGATCTTCCTTTTTCAAGGGCATTGAGGCAATATCGTATCAGCATCCTGGGTAGGCCGGATCTCAGCTCTGTACAAACAATGATGATCGGGATCAGGAACCCAAGATCGCCGGATAAAAGTCCACGAAGCATCTGCCTGTGGGTTAATGAGTTGAGGGTAACTGACTTTGACAGTGAAATGGGATGGGCTACCAATGCCAGACTGAATGCCAAACTAGCTGACCTGATGACAGTCAGCGGTGCTTTGCGATATACTTCTGTTGGATTCGGGAGTATCCAACAGCGAATATCCGAACGTACCAGGGAAGAAACTTTTGAATACGATGTATCCGCTAATGTGACTTTGGATAAATTCATCCCTGAAGAGGCAGGAATTAAAATACCGATGTTCGTAAGTTATGAGGAAAGGACAATCACCCCAAGATATGACCCGCTTGATCCCGATATCCCGCTGGAAGCATCATTACTGAGTTTTGATGAAGAAGAGGATAGAGAGAATTACAGAAATCTTGTACAGGACAACATGGTCCGGAAAAGCATTAACTTCACCAATGTCCGCAAGGTAAAAACAAATCCTGAAGCAAAAAAACACATCTATGATGTTGAAAATCTTTCTTTTACCTATGCCTACTCAAGAACAGACCAGGCTAATGTATATCGCGCCCAGTATATCAATAAAAATATACGGGGTGGCATGGCTTATAATTTCAACCCAAATCCGGTGAGCTGGGAGCCGTTTGCCAACACCAAGGCTTTTTCCGGATCGTATCTACAACTGATCAGGGACTTTAACTTTTCACCGACATTTTCCAACCTCGGTTTCAGGTGGGATCTCGACCGCAGGTTTATCAAAACACAACTGAGAAATTCGAATCTTACAACGGAAGGCATACTGCCTACTTTCGAGAAATATTTTGTCTTCAACCGAATGTACAATTTGCGTTGGAATATCTTTAAAAGCCTATCAGTAGATTATAATGCCCGGGCAAATGCTATAATAGATGAACCTCAGGGTGATATAAATACCCAGGCGAAAAAAGACTCTATCATTAACAACCTGAAAAATTTAGGCCGGATGAAGACTTTTGATCAGAATATCGGATTGACCTACCGGGTTCCGATAGATAAGATTCCCATTACCGACTGGATCAATGCAGACATCCGCTATGGTGTAGGCTTCACTTGGACGGCAGGCGCCATTGACCAGGCTGACTCCCTGGGTAATACTATTCAGAATAACCGTGACAGAGGTATAAATGGGAAAATTGACTTTGTTAAACTTTATAATAAAATCAACTATCTGAAAGAGATCAACCGGCCCAGCAGACCTTCAAGAAGATCAACTTCTCCACGAGCCGGAACGGATACCACACAAAGCCTGCAACGTGACCTTAAAGCAGTCAAAGGTTTCCTGCGCTTCCTGATGATGTTACGATCGGTAAATATCAGCCTCAACGAACGAAGAGGAACCGTCTTGCCAGGCTATCTGCCTAATGTTTTTTTGTTTGGATTGGATTCGGGTTTTGCAGCACCCGGTGTTGATTTTATCCTGGGAAGCCAGAGTACGGATATTAAAAATAACGCGGTCAACAATAACTGGCTTGCAACCAGTGAGTTTTTGACTTTCCCTTTTACACAATACCTGAACGAGGATTTAAAGATCACCGGTAATATTGAACCATTTTCGGATCTTCGTATTCAGTTTTCTGCCAATAAATCCCAATCTGCCAATTACCAGGAGATCTTCAGATATAATACCGATACCCTTCCCGATGGATCCCTCGGCCAGGTTCCTGTATCCCTGGCTCCAACACGAACCGGCTCCTATAATATCACCATGATCACGATAGGGACTTCGTTTATCGGGGATGATGAAGATAACAATTCGCCTACTTTCAAAAACTTTGAGGAATATCGCGAAATCATAAGAAGTAGACTAAATGCCCTAAACCCAACAGGAGAATATAACCTGAATTCACAGGATGTGCTTATACCATCATTTATTGCAGCGTATACAGATACAGATCCCAATACTGTCAAGTTGTCCTCTTTTCCGAAATGGCCCCTGCCAAATTGGAGAGTCGATTATGCGGGCCTTGGTAAAATACCGGTATTGCAGGAAATTTTTTCTTCAGTAAATCTTACTCATAGCTATAGCTCTACCTTTTCGATAGGTAATTATACCAATTCCCTGTTTTATGATGAATTTATCGAACTTGACTATAATGTGGAAGATAGCCGTCCTGGCATGCTGGAAAATGATAAAGGGGATATTGTTCCGGTTTATGTGATCAGCCAGGCCCTGATTTCAGAAAGATTCGCCCCTTTGATCGGCCTGAATATGCGAACAAAAAACAGGATGACCGCCCGGATTGAATATAAAAAAGAACGAAACCTTGCACTAAATATGTCTAACTCACAAATAACTGAATTGAGCAGTAACGATTTCTCGATCGACCTGGGTTATACAAAAAGCAAACTGAAACTACCCTTTAAATTCCAGGGAACAACACTTGTCCTTGATAATGATGTGCAATTCAGGATCAATTTTACTATTAGAGATACTAAAACCATTCAGCGAAAAATAGAAGAGATCAATACTATTACACAGGGAAATATTAATTTCCAGTTACGACCAACTGTTCAGTATTCAGTCAATCAGAGACTTAATGTTACAATATATTTTGAGCGCAATATTAATGAACCGAGAATTTCAAGTTCTTTCAAAAGGGCAACCACTTCTTTTGGTACACAAATTAGATTTAGTTTAGCACAATAATCTATTTATGCTGTATCTTTAAAAGAAAATTTATTTGTATAAAAATTTACTGTTATGAATTTACCAGATGACCTGAAATACACAAAAGATCACGAATGGATTAAAATTGAAGGCAATGTTGTTACCGTAGGAATAACCGATTTCGCGCAAAAAGAACTCGGAGATATTGTATATGTGGAAATTGATACCGAAGGAGATGATCTTGGAAAGGGCGATGTATTTGGGACGGTAGAAGCAGTTAAAACCGTATCTGATCTGTTTATGCCAGTCTCCGGAAAAGTTCTGGAATTTAACGAAGAACTTGAAGATGAGCCGGAACTGGTTAATAGTGAACCCTATGAAGGAGGCTGGATGATCAAAATCGAGCTCAAGGATGAAACAGAACTTGATGAATTATTAGGGAAAAAAGATTACGAAGCACTCATTGACTGATCATTTATCAAGAAATTTCCTTTTATTTTTTTCCTGGAATATAGTAATACTGGTGGTTACACTATTCCCTGGCACAGATCTTCCGGATAATAATTTTTTGTCCCTCCCGTATATGGATAAGATAGTACATGCTATCGCATTTTCCGTGTATGCATATTTATTTTCCGCCTATCAATACGACAAATTAAAAAAAAGAAAAGGTCTTCTAACAGCCTTTGTCATCATAATTGGAATCACCCTCTTATTTGGAATAATGATCGAAAACCTCCAGTTTTACATACCCGGAAGAAATTTTGAATATTTAGATATTCTATTCAATTTTATTGGGTCCCTTGCAGGTTTTTTGATATTTAAGACAAAAATTATTTTTTTTACCCATTAAATAATTCGAAAATTATTTATACCTTTGATAATGGGCCCTTTTAGCTTATAAACTAAAAAAAGAAATTATGGAAGCAAAGAAGAATCCAAAAGTTGATCTGAGCAAGAAGTCAGGATTATTTCTCAATATAGGATTGGTATTAAGCCTATTGCTGGTTATCACCGCATTTGAATGGAAATTCTACGATGAAGGTGAATTAATGGATTTGGGACAGGTAAATGATGAGTTTGATGATGTGATGGAGATCCCTCCTACGGAACAACCTCCTCCCCCTCCACCAAAAATCCAGCAACCGGAAATCATAGAGGTCCCTGACGAAGAGGAAATTGAAGATGAAATCGAAGTCGACCTGGATGTGGAGATCACTGAAGAAACGGTCGTTGAAGATATCGTATTTGAGGATCCTGTGGAAGAAGAAGTAGCTGAGGAAATCTTTACCATTGTTGAAGATCAACCGGAACCAAAAGGTGGTATGGCCGCTTTTTATGAATATGTTGGTAAAAAACTGAAATATCCTGCACAGGCCCGCAGGATGGGTATCGAAGGTAAGGTTTTCGTTGAATTTGTTGTTGATAAAGATGGTTCGATCACCGATGTAAAAGCTATCAAAGGAATTGGTGCAGGGTGTGACGAAGAAGCCATTCGGGTAATTCGGGAAGCTCCAAAATGGAAAGCAGGGAAGCAGAGAGGCCGTCCTGTAAAAGTGAGAATGATCCTTCCGATTACTTTCAAACTTGGATAATAAAATATTTGTTATAGTCTAAAAGGGAGCAACTGCTCCCTTTTTTTTATTCCCTGCCCCTCCACAATTTAAACTTACCTTTCCCGCAATTCGTATATATTATAAGGGAACTTATCCTTTAAAAAGAGTTTCTCCGTTCTTTGGATTCAACACATGTTGCCATGAAAAAAAGTAAGCACCCCGCAGGTATGGGGAAGGATTCCTCTGCCGGCAAAAAAAAATATAAAAGTGGCACTCCTCCAAAAATCCTTGATGATCTTATCAGGATCAAACGGGCTAAATCAAAAAACAACAACCGTTATTCGAGTTTGTTTTTAAGCATCGGATTATGTATCAGTTTAGTAATCATCATCACTGCGTTTGAGTGGAAGTTTTATGATGATGGTGATATGATGGATCTTGGAACACTGGACTCCGAATTTGAAAATGTGATGGATGTACCCCCCACCCAGCAACTTCCCCCGCCAAAAGTTATTGAACAGCCTAAGATCATTGAGGTTTCCAATGATGAAGAGATCATTGAGGAAATAAAAATCGACCTCGATATAGAGATGACGGAAGAACAAAAGGTAGAGCAAAGGATTTTTGAAGAAATAAAAATTGAAGAAGAGGAGGAGGAAGCGGATGAGATTTTCACTATTGTTGAAACACAACCCGAACCGTTCGGCGGGATGAGGTCTTTTTATGAATATGTAAGTAAAAATCTGAAATACCCCGGCATTGCCAGAAGAAATAATATTGAAGGAAGGGTATATATTCAATTTGTAGTCGAGAAGGACGGAAGCCTATCCGATATCATGGTTATTAAAGGTATTGGAGGAGGATGCGATGATGAGGCGGTAAGAATACTACAGGAAGCTCCTAACTGGAAGCCGGGGAAACAGCGGGGA
>CAZYDB010000055.1:6231-18936 GCA_964645995.1 uncultured Roseivirgaceae bacterium | reverse complement strand
GGGCAGGAAAGCGATATGGTATCTTTCGATAACAGGTATTCAAACGACGATGCAAATCCTGTATTCACCGAAGATCATAGCACTCCGGAAGTTCTTGTTTCATTCCTCAGCACCAAAGAACCTGGAGCCAAACCGGTAAGCCTTCCTCTATCATTAATCAGAAAGGAATATGGTGAGATCCCGGAAGCTCTTACCCCAAAGAGTCCCGGTTCAATATCCCGTATTTCATTGGATTTGGGCCTGGGGCCTGATTTCAGTAATGTTTCTAGTAATGCGGCTGGTGCAGGGACATTTATTGGTCTTTTTATGGAGTTGGCTGTCTTAAAAAGGTTAAACATCATGACCGGAGTTGCCAATACAAGGAAGAGATATCATGTCCTTGCGGAATACAGACCGCCCTATCCGGGTTCCTGGGCAAACGGGCAATTACCGGACCGGGTAGATGTAGCATGCCATGTGTTGGACATTCCTGTTAATCTTCGATATGATATTATTGAAAAGCCTGGGTACCGGGTTTATCTGAGCGCTGGTTTATCTTCCTATCTGATGCTGACGGAAGAGTACAATTTCAAGTATGGATATAATAATGATCCGGACCAGGTCAGTGAATATAAAATATTCAACGAAAACCAGCATTACTTTGGTATAGTAAATATATCGGCCGGGTATACCGGGTTTATCAATCATAGATGGGGCTGGCAGTTGGAACCCTATTATAAACTGCCTGTTCAGGACATAGCTGCAGCAAAAGTCCGCTTAAAAAGCTTTGGCGCATTAATTAGCCTGAAATATAGAATACGATAAATCCTTTTTACCATTAAAACCAAACGTATCAACTATGAATAACATGTATGACTACACTCGCGGATCTTTTTCAAAACGTTTGATCCTGTTCCTGGGATTCTTTACAGCTATCTATGCATTATTGATGCTTAAGGCATGTGATAATGACGAGCCTGCGCCCGGAAATATTGATAATGAACTCACAGGAAACAGCGTTAATTATACTCTTGAACCCGAATCCGGGTCTGGAGTTACCGGCACGGTTGATTTTGAAGAAACAGTGGCAAATACCACGATCATAACCTTTGCCATTGCCGGGGGTGTGGCCGGTCAGGAACACCCTGTGCATATACGTAATAATTCGAAAGCTGAGGGCGGAGGTATTGCCATAAGCCTTGGAGCGATCGGGGGTTCATCAGGAGATCTTTCTCTTGAAGTTACTGAAATGGATGATGGCACGGTTGTAACCTATAACGACCTTCTTGATTTTGATGGTCATATTAATATCCATGCCAGCCCTTCAGACCTGGCCACCATCAAGGCCCGGGTGGATATCGGGGTGGATGTGGAATAAACCTGCTTGAAAAACCCCGGTGTGATGTATGACAGGGAGGGGAGAACCGGGGTTTTTATTAAACTTAAACTTCTAAAAGAATAGCCATGATACAACTACAAAATGAATTCCGGGGGATCTTCTTTTTCCTGTTGGTAATAATGATAAATTCCTGTACCAGTGATCGTTCTCCTGAACCTGTTGATTGCAGCACTAATCCGGTTGAGATCAGGAATATTGCCTCTTCAGTGGCAACATGCGGTCTTGATGATGGTTCAATAACGATCGATGCCACCGGGGGGGCTGGAAATTACCAGTACAGCCTTGATGGCACAAGCTTTCAAACGGAAAATAAATTCAATGATCTTATTGCCGGTAATTATGAAATTACGGTAAGGGATGGCAATGAATGTATAGTTACATCCACCGTATTAGTGGAAAGTGAGGCGGGAATGACCATTGATGCCGAAGTATTAAGTGATGCCGGATGTGGTACGGACCTCGGTCGGGTTTTGATTACCGTTGCGGGGGGGACATCACCCTATCAGTACAGGTATAATGGGGACACTTATCAGGCTAATGCTGAACTTGAAGGACTCGCCTCCGGATCTCAACTTGTGTTCGCGAAAGATGCCAATGATTGTGAGGTTTCAACAGTAATAGAAGTGCCTTCCGGCACAAGTCTTGAGCTAGATATTTTGCCAATTCTGACAACAAATTGCGCTTTATCCGGTTGTCATGATGGAAATGGCAGTCTGCCCGACTGGTCTGATATGACCGAGGTGATCAATAATGCGGCAAATATTAAAACCCGGACGGGAAATGGTTCCATGCCACCCAATGGATCAATTTCTGATAATGAAATCGAAGCGATTGCATGCTGGGTGGATGATGGTGCTCTGAATAACTAAAAAGATGAAAATACGACTGATAATAACCCTGTCCATCCTGGGACTTAGCAATCTGCTGGCAGCCCAGCGCTATATCGCCCGGGATGGATATGTTCATTTCTTCTCTGAGGCTCCCCTGGAAAATATAGAAGCAGTCAACAAAAAAGGGATGAGCATCCTTGACCTGGAAACCGGGGAAGTAGCTTTTACCATCCCTGTAAAGGCATTTGAATTCGATAAGGCACTTATGCAGCAGCATTTTAATGAAAACTACCTTGAATCGGACCGGTTTCCTGAGGCCGTTTTCAAAGGTGTTATTACCGGTTTGAAGGATAGTCCTGATGAACAAATTCTGGTTGCCAAAGGTTTAATGACCATCCATGGTGTTTCCAATCAGATCACTGTGGACGGAAATGGGAGAAAAAGTGGTAATAGCATTTTTCTGAGGGCTGTTTTCCCGGTAAAACTGAAAGACTATACTATCAAAATACCCAAGGTTGTGTTGTATAATATCGCGGAAATTGTGGATGTTACTATTGAATTTGAATATAAACCCCATGAAAAATAAAATTGCCGTAGTTTTTCTGATATTTACAAAATTCCTGATCAATACCCCATGTAATGGCCAGGATGACTTGTTAAGCCTGCTTGAAGCCGAAAAGGATGCTCCTGAAATGGAATGGATTGAAAATACTTTTAAAAGTACACGGCTGATCAATGGACATACGACGGAAACGCGGGATAAGGGAGTACTTGATTTCCTGATAACACACCGGTTTGGACGGATCAATACGGGGATATATGACTTTTTTGGGCTTGATAATGCCAATATCCGCTTGGGTCTGGAGTATGGCATTACCGACCGTTTTGATATTGGTGTTGGAAGAAGTTCCTATCAAAAAGTTTACGATGGTTTTCTTAAGTACAAATTACTGCGGCAGTCGGAGGGAAGCCGTAAAATGCCTGTCACCCTAACCATTTTAGGAAGTACCGCTGTTAAAACGTTGCGCTCACCTGATCCTGACATTGCCATACCGTTCGGGCAGAAATTATCCTACACCACCCAGGTATTGATAGCCAGAAAATTTAATGACCGGCTATCCCTGCAATTGATGCCATCATTGGTTCACCGCAATATTGTTGATATTCCCCGGGATGAAAGTACCGTTTTAGCGCTGGGTGCCGGTGGCCGGTATAAGATCAGCAATCGTATTGCCTTAACCAGCGAGTATTATTACCGCTTCATGGGAACAGAAGCATCCGGTTTATCCAATTCAGTATCCTTAGGGGTAGATATTGAAACCGGAGGGCATGTTTTTCAACTTTTGTTAACCAATTCACGGCAAATGATCGAAAAAGGATTTATAACCGAAACCGATGGGCAATGGCCTGACGGAGATATTCATTTCGGATTTAATATCTCTAGAGTTTTTTATTTATCTTCAACGGGTGATAAGAAGAACTGGTAATTAAAACAATGCCTGAATATCCTTTGGATAAAAAATCTGGTCTCCCGCTTTTCGGTTGCACTTTGATGAATAAACATCAGGTATCCCTTCCTGTGCAAGCCTTGTTAGATACTTCTCAAGATATCAGCAGGGTCAGCTACAGGATATTCAGTGCGCTTGGTTTTGAGACCGGCGCTCTTTCCAGTACCGATAACCGTGAGGAGTCCCTCGGACGATCTTGTCAGGGTTGGATACTCATCGACCATGCCAGGTCGGATCCTAAAAAATTGAAAGCTAATCTGGCGATATCTCTATTGCCGGAGGCCTATGATCTTGTATTAGGAATGGACATCATGCGTACCTATTTTGACTTGCAGATCATTACCTCCGCTGAAAGGTTCATTATTGACTTTCATTAATAAACCGTTGGGTTTCGAGATCATTAACGCGAAAAATTCCTAAAGTTTTCCTGCCTTCACGTTACCGGTGACTAAACCTTGTGTTGTCCCGCATTCAATCCACTCAGGCAAGCCAGACGCTAAAACTTCAATGATACACGGATGTTGACGACCCGCAGGCTGGTTTGGGAACGGACTTTTGTCATCGAAACTCCAGTAAGCTTCAGCATCTTCTCCGCCACGCGTTAGTTGCTTCAGGGGTATGAAATGTTTTTCACCTTCTTAACAAAGCGAAGTGTCACTTGTAAGCAGATAAGCATTTTCGGTTTCCTGGTTTTTTTTCATGGATCGTTCACAGGAATGGAGAAATATCAGGATTGGGATTTAAAGCAGCCATTTATGCGTCATTCAAATAAAAATTAATATTGAACATTTTCATTATCAGGCAATTTAATACATTTGTCCTGGTTTTATGAATAATTAAATCTAAGATGAACGGTATAATTAATAACTTATTGATCTTATACTTTTTTTTATCCGCCTCTTTTTCGGCTTGTCAGACCGGTAGACCGGATCCGGATCCCATAGAATCTCTAAAACAGGATATATATGTTCTGGCGGCGGATTCCCTGGAAGGTCGGGAAGTAGGCACCGTAGCTGAGAAGACCGCCGCCCGATATTTATCAGAAAGGTTCGAAGTAGTAGGTCTTGAACCGAGAGGCGAGGAGGGGTATTTTCAGGAATTTATTTTCACACCACGAATGAACCCTCATGTGCAATCCGATCCGGATGATTCAACAGGTCTAACAGCGCATAATGTCATTGGATATATCGATAATAAAATGCCATCGACAGTAGTGATTGGTGCACATTATGATCACCTGGGTTATGGGGGAAGCGGATCCTTGCACCGCGGTGATGCGATGATTCACAACGGGGCCGATGATAATGCCAGCGGTGTGGCGGCCATGATCCTTCTTGCACAAAGGCTGAAAGCCAGAATTACTACCAATAATTATCTTTTCATTGCTTTTTCAGGGGAGGAAAAAGGATTACTGGGTTCCAATTATTATGTAAAAAATCCCACGATCGATCTAAGTGCAGTGAATTATATGATCAACCTTGACATGGTTGGACGGCTTGACGAAGAAAAAACCCTTGCCATCAATGGGGTGGGCACCTCTCCGGACTGGCTTGATGAAATAGAAAGCATCACTATGGATAGCCTTAAGGTTGTTACCAATGAGTCGGGAGTAGGACCTTCTGACCATACCTCTTTCTACCTGCAGGATATACCCGTCCTTCATTTTTTTACCGGAACGCATGATGATTATCATAAACCATCGGATGATGCTGATAAGATCAATTACGATGGGTTGTTTTCAGTAGTTACTTATATCGATTCATTGATCCTGAAGCTGGAGGATGATCCTAAACTGGCCTTTACCAACACAAAAGACGATTTAGGAGATACGCCCAGATTTACCGTTACCCTTGGGGTGGTTCCTGATTATTTGTTTGATGGTGAAGGCATGCGTATTGACGGTGTTTCAGAAGACCGGCCAGCCCATCGGGCAGGACTTGAAGCCGGAGATATTGTAATTGGTCTGGGTGATCAAGAAGTTAAGGGCATGAGGAGTTATATGGAAGCTCTTTCAAAGTTTGAGAAAGGAGATAAGACTACGGTTACTGTAAGACGTAAAACCGGGAAACTCACTAAGGATATTCAATTCTAAAATTCAGGAAGTTGAAAGAAATCGCTGTATTAGGCACAGGGCGCGTTGGCAGCGCCATAGCCATGGATCTCGCAAATAATTACCGGGTCTTAGCAATCGACAGGGATGGGCAGGCGCTTGATAAACTGTCGGGAAATAAGAACATCCGGACTCTCAAAACAGACCTCAGTGAAGGGGATCTGGGAAAAATGCTTGGGCCGGCAGGTTTGGTAGTTTCGGCTGTGCCAGGTTTTATGGGTTTTCAAATATTGAAAAAAATTATCGAGGCAGGCAGGGATGTAGTGGATATTTCCTTTTTCCCGGAAGACCCGTTTGATCTTGATGAACTGGCCAGAGAGAAAGGAGTGAGGGCCGTGGTTGATTGCGGTGTGGCTCCCGGACTGGGGAATATAATTTTGGGACGTTTCAACCAGGAAATGAAGATTGATTTTTATGAATGCCTCGTTGGAGGATTGCCTGTAAAAAGGGAATGGCCCTGGCAGTATAAGGCCGTCTTTTCACCTGTAGACGTGATTGAAGAATATGTGCGGCCGGCCAGGTTAGTAATGGATGGCAAGGTGATTACACGAGAGGCTTTGTCTGATCCGGAATGGGTTGATTTCAAAGAGATCGGGACACTTGAATCGTTTAATACCGATGGCTTGAGAACCTTGATCAAAACGATGGATGTGCCAACCATGATCGAAAAAACACTTCGTTATCCGGGCACTCTCGAATACCTGCAGGTGCTTAAAAAGAACGGATTCTTTTCCAGTGATCCGGTTGAGGTAGGTGGACAATTGATTAAGCCCGTTGATTTTACAGCCAGGTTGCTCTTTCCTGCATGGGAGATAAAAAAAGGAGAGCATGATCTTACAGTTATGCGAATCAGGATGAGTGGTGATTTGAATGGTAGAAAGAAATCTGTGGAGTATGAATTGTATGACAGGTATGATTCCGGGACTGGTGTTCTTTCCATGGCAAGGACCACCGGCTATACTTGTTCTTCGGTGGTCAACTTGCTGGAGAAAAACAGAATCATGGATAAGGGGATCATCCCACCGGAATACATTGGAAGAAGCAAAGAGAATTTTGATTTTATCCTTGCTTACCTGAAAGATCGCAAGGTGAAGCTCCATTGCCGGGATTATTGATCCAATTACATCATGATGGCTAATGATTACCAGACATACTTCCAGCTTGACGCACCTTCATCTCCCATATTTTTTCGATAGAAATAAATTTCTTCCAAACAAATTCATATAGACATTCCCGGATTATTTTTGTATATATATTTTCTTTGAATTCCTGAATGTCAATAGTACGGAAAGTGAGGGCGGTAGAACGGATTTTTGCTGCCCTGGATAGAGAGGTTGAGTCGTTTCGGCAATCCACCAGGTTACACTGTGTGGCGGGTTGTGGTTTTTGTTGTAATAAGCCGGATATAGAAGCCTCCGTTATTGAATTTCTGCCACTCGCCCATGACTTTTTTATTAAAGAACAGGCCGAAGCGGTATGGTCATTTTTGAGGAATGATCCTCAACCGGTTTGTCATTTATTCAGCCCCGGAATTATAATGGATGCCGGATTTTGTAATGGCTATGTAAATCGCGGATTGATCTGCCGCCTTTTCGGTTTTTCAGCCAGAAAAGATAAATATGGAAAACGGGAATTCACTACCTGTAAAAAGATCAAAGAGAAACAGCCACAGCAGTACCTGGATGCCTGTCTTGGTGTAAAAATTGATATTGCCATACCAGTCATATCTGATTATTATACTAAACTGTTAAGGGTAGATTTCGAATTGGCCAGACAGACCTATCCGGTCAATATTGCGATTCGAAAAGCCATCGAAGTGGTCCTTTCTCATTATGCCTATAGGCGAAAACCCTCTCGCAAAAGGATTACGGATCAAAATATCGGAACCATTCCCAATCCGGGATTATCCCAAGATCTTATCTCCGGTCCGCAATAGCTATAACCTCCGAGAAAAGGATCGGATTCCATAAGAAGAGGCGTGTCAAGATCGATATATTTAACCGGGCAATATCCCAGGGCAAGGGATGCTGAATACCCCATGGCCAGCCGGGATTCTACCATACCGCCAATCATGAGATCAAGTCCGAATGATAGCGCTGTCGCCGCAATCTGCAAGGTTTCATAAATACCACTTTTCATAATTTTCAGGTTGATTACATTGGCGGCATTCAACTTGATAACCTTTTGCATGTCGTTAATAGTGAATACTGATTCATCGGCGGCAACAGGAATGCTTAATAAATTGGTCAGCCGGGCCATGGCTTCAAGATTATGACGGTTTACCGGTTGTTCATAAAGAATTACTGTACAGTCTTTTCGTAATAATTCACGAATGAACTCAAGGGCTTCATTTTCCTCAAAACCCTGGTTGGCATCAAGGATAAACCGGATATTCGGATAGTTTTTTGCAAGGGTACTTACCAGCCTGATCTCGGAATCATAATCGGTTCCAACCTTTATCTTTAAGGTTCTGAACCCCTTTTTATACCACAAGTCGGCTAATTCAATTGAACGTTTATACGAAAGGATAGGAATCGTTATGTCCGTTTTCAAAGGTCCGCCTGACAATCCGCCCCAGAAATTCCACAAAGGTATTTTCAGTTTCCTGGTTAAAGCGTCAGCCATGCCCATTTCAAGGCCACAGCGAACAGCCGGGCTGTCGGGCAAGGCTTCCAAAAGAAAACCAGAGAGTTTTCTCAGGGTTTTTACTGACTTGCCTATTAAATAATTATCGAGACTTTTGTATCTGGTAATACAGGTTTTTTTATCCTCACCTGATAGTTCTTCAAAGGGTGCAATTTCACCATAGCCAGTACTGCCATCAGTCAGTGTAACCGTGACGAGCAAGTTATTTACTTTCGTAACGGATCCTTTAGATATCGTGAAGTTATCCGTAAGTGCTATATTTAACGGATTGACAGTAATGGACTGTATATTAAAATCATTCATGATTGAGTAGAAAAAATTTTAACCGAGACTATTCATAAACTTTCATTATATGACATAATTTTAAGATATATATAGTTCATATTCAATAAAATACATCACCAGGTTAACGCCGATGAGCAACCCGATTTTATCGGCGCGCTTAATCGGCCCTTCAAGTGTAAAATTTATGAATTTTTCGGGTTAAAAACTTACAAAAGTCAAATATACAAATTAAAAATGCCGGGAAAACCGGAAATCATCTGTTATTCAGGAAGGATCACCCGGTCAATAATATGAATAATCCCGTTTTCAGCCTGTATATCTTTCTGCATGATTTTGGCCACGTTATTGGTGCGGTCTCTTAAGCGGATCAGGTCATAATCTCTATCGATAACGATTGGAGTATTTGCGGAAGTAACGACTGACTGCTCATTGCGAAGTTTGCGGGAGAGGAGGTTTTTACTTTCAATGATATGATATCGCAATATATTTCTGAGCGCTTCCAGGGGGATATCCTCAAGCGTATTCCAGGCAGGATTTTCATCGATCAAAACACTAAATGCTTTGTTGGTTGGGGCAAAAACGGTATAGATATTTTCTTTGCTGGATAGCAAGTCACTAAATCCTGCAAGCCTGACGGATTCGGTAAACAACGTCAGGTCCGGATTAGACAGCAGATGATTGTTTATTAGCGGAGGTTCAATTATTTCGGAGACAAGATAAATATAACCATTAGTTGCTGTCCAATGCTGACTAATAATCTCCGAGACACCATTGATATAGAACTGCGGGACTCTTCCTATATATAAACTGAGTGGATTATCGGTGATTTCTATCTTTCTCAATGTAGACCTGTATTCGGGTCTTAATTCAAGATATCGAATAGATTCCGGGATTATGTGGTTCAATAACAGCTTTTTTAATTCTTCGGGAGGTACTTCATTAATATCGAAATAATTATTCTTGTTCAGATACCTGATAAACGCTCCATTGCCCGGAGCAAAAACAGTAAATGGCCCTTCGGTTCTGAGCATGTAATCAAGACCTGATATTTCCAATGCCCTGGAAAAAAAATAAATGGCACCCATCGATTTGGCGGTGGAATAGATATTATCCGTTGGTAATTCGGGTGTTCTTGGCGGAAGATTGTCAATGGCCGGCAGGCAGGATGAAAAGATAAACGCAGGAATCAATAGTATTCCAGCCAAATAGGGTAAACGGCATTTCATCATCAGGGAGCGTGTCAAAGTTTAATCTAAAAACTGTTTGATTGAGAAATTGTTTTTCGCATGAGTCAGTTATTGTTCTCTTCAGGTAATAATACTAAATCTATCTGATGAATTATCCCATTAATCGCTTGAATATCAGGATAAGTAATCCCGGCGACTCTTCCCTGACTGTCTTTAAGCAAATATTTTGACCTTTCCGTCTGTATTGTGATTTTTCCGTTATTTAGGGAAGTGAGGGCTTGATTTTCATTAATTTGATTCAGGACAATATTTTTATCGGGAATTAGGTGATATTGAAGAATCTCCAATAATTGATCCAGAGGTATATCATCCAGGGAGTTCCAGCGCTGCTGTTCTTCAAAGAGTTGATTGAATGCCTCATTTTGAGGGGCTAAGATAGTAAAGGATTCTCTCTGCCGAATTAATTCCAATAAATCGATTTCGAGATCCTTTTTTTTAAGAAGGTTATGAAAAATAGAAATATTTTTATTGCTTGAAAGGAAAAGCGACAATTTGGGAAGTTCTGCAACTGTTAATATGCTGTGAATAACACCATTGTCTGATTCAATATCTGAAGTCCCAAATGCCATTTCATCATTTATTTTCAGAATATCCTCATTTTCAATGTAGAGATTCAAGAAATTACCGGTGTCTTTATGCCTGGCAAGAGAGGAGTAATAACCTGTTTTCAGTTCATATGTCATCCATTTTCCAGGGATTATATGATAGAGCAGGATCATTTCAAGTTCTTCAGTAGATAATTCCTCCAACCCGGTGATCTGATTGCTGGTAAAAAACTTTTCAAAAGCTTCAACTCTGGGCATAAATATTGTGTAGGGGCCCTTTTTCCGGAAAATTCCTCCCAGTCCCGATTTGTTCATGGCTTCAACATAGGTTGTAAAATAGGGCAGGGCTGACCCTGTCTCAGAGAGGTCGGTTTCCTCTTTTAGATCCTTGAGAAGTGGATTTACAGGGATATCATTTGCCGGAGGTATGCAAGATGATATCATAAAGATCATCGAGGATTTAAAGAAAAGTGTGAATGAAAATATTTTTCTTATGCTCATCCTGAATTTATGTAAACCGAAGCTTACGAAAATTATTTTCAAAATCACAAGGATATTCCGTTTTTTTTAAGGGCAATTGAACGGATAATGAGCAAAAAAGTTAATCAAAATTAAAGAAGAAGGGATATAATGGTAATAGAATAGCCCGAAGGCAATTTTTATTGGATTAATTAAAAAGTAAAAATCAGTTTGTTTCTGATTTCCAGGTAAGCCGTGCCAGTTTAATTCCTTTAAAATCCGATAGATCGCTGATATAGTATTGTCCTTCAAAATATATGATCTCCGGGGCTTTTACTGGTAGTATTGAAATTAGTTTTGAATCATCATTCACTCCAAAATTATAGGGTGTATCCGAACGGTACACATAGGTTTTGGCAGATATCGAGGAAGACCTGAAAAGATAATAAAAGTCATCATTTTTAACGACAAACGGACTTTCGGCGCTAATCGGACCATTGCCTGCTACCCCTCCTGAAGAAACGATTGTATAATCAGACCATCGTTTCAGGTCGTCGGAAGTTCGCAGGACCACAAAACCATATTTCCAGCCATCCCTTGCCACCGTTGACACAGTTGAATAACTGAAATATAGGTTGTCTTCCTTCATCAGCATCACATCCCGTCCGCTTTCCTGGTACATGATATTGTTTCCTTGCTGCAGGTCAAACCGTTCATAATCCACCCCGTTGGATGATTTCATGAGGCGTGCCCCGTTAGAATTGTAAAAGCAGTAGTAGTTTTTCTCAGTCTTCATAAAAAAGGGCGCCTGGATGCTTTCCGCGGGTTCTGTTTTTTCTCCATATTCCGGATCAGCCCTTGATGCAATACCAGCGGGTTTCCAGGGGCCTTTTTCTATTGACTCTCCCTGCCAGTGGTAAAGGAGGCGTCCAACGGCAGTGCCTCTGATGCAGGCCCAGAGTTGCCATTGTCCATTTTCAGCCTGTATGAATCCATGATCTACGATATGCTGGCGATCCGGATCAGGACCTGCAAGTTCCTCCAGGTCAGGCATCTCACAAATACGCCACCAGTCACCTTCGATCACTGGAACGAGGGCTGATCGGCCATCATTCCTGCTTCGTTCCTTATTGCATGAGAATACAGCGATAATGAGAAAAATGGCTAACAGGGGTTTTCTGAATTGCCTATAAAATAGAATTTCAAATAATCTCATTGATCTACAGTACCAGGTATTGACTAAGATAATTTCGGCTTTGCAGAATAGATGTTTTCACGTCTTCTTCCGACCCTTCAAAAGCCCGGTCCTCCACTTCAATACAACAGGGGCCCCTGTATCCGACACTTGTGAGTGCAGAAAAAAAATCGCCCCACCTTACATCTCCAAGCCCGGGGATCTTTGGAGAGTGGTATTGAAGAGGATAAGCCATGATCCCATGCCTGTCAAGATTGTTTTTATAGATCTTGACATCCTTTAAGTGAATATGATGAAGACGATCGCTGTAATCAAAGATCGGTTGTACTTCATCCATACGCTGCCAGATAAGATGGGAGGGATCGTAATTTAACCCGAAATTATTATTCGGTATAATTTCAAACATTTTATCCCAGATAGCGGGTGTGGTTGCCAGGTTTTTGCCTCCGGGCCATTCATCGGCGGTAAAGATCATCGGACAGTTCTCAATGGCTACTTTTAC
>CAZYDB010000055.1:0-6221 GCA_964645995.1 uncultured Roseivirgaceae bacterium | reverse complement strand
ATGAAGGTATTCATAACACCAATTTCCAGAATCGCAGCCGCTTCGATCACTTTTTTGATATGTTCTATGGCATTATCAGAGGTTTCCCGGTCAGGATCCAGAGCATTGGGATAAAATCCTAATCCGGATATAAATACACCTTTATCTTCAAGAATTTTCTTAATACCATTAACCTTCTTCTCATCAAGTTCATTAACATCGATATGGGTGACCCCGGCATACCGGCGTTCAGCCCTGCCCCGGGGCCAGCACATGATTTCTACACATTTGAATTTGTTTTCTGAGGCAAACGCGATTACCTCTTCGAAGCTTTTATCGGCCATGATGGCACTCACGAAACCAAGATCATGCATAATAAAATTATTTAGAGGTTTTAATTAAAAAATATAACTCTTTTTCAGAAAGTATTAAACCGACTAGCTTCTAATTTATTGGTATTTTGCAAAAATCCAAGAACGTTCAGGAGAAGTTCACGGTTTTAGTTTATTTCCCCGATCCTGGAATAAATGTAAAACCCTGGCTAACCCGGATTTTATGAATGTATTGAGAATTGTTTTCTATTCTAACTTTTCCTTTTCAAAATCGCCAGGATTAACCCAGCCGGCATTTATCTCTTCCCCGGACATATATCTCTCATAAAAACCGCGATCATTTTCATTGGAATAGAGATACCGGTCGAATATATCTCCCTGGCCAAACATGCGTGGATCTTTTTGTTCTTTGAGTTTTGTTTCCAGCCTGGTAAGCATTTGACTTTTCAATACCTGGAGATCGGGGTCTGAGGACAGGTTATGCATACACCAGGGATCGGTTGCGATATTATACAATTCCTCCTCAGGACGCTTGCCAAAGTTCAAATCCCAGAATTTACTTGCTTCATTATGCCGACGATGCTCGATGATTACCGTCTTTGTCGGGCTTCCGTCAATATTAAGATAGCCGGTTTCCGGGTTTCCGGCAGGCCATCTTTCAGTTTTATAATTTTTAATGAACAGATACCCATCCTGTATAATACCTCGTATAGGATATCCTGCATCACCGGGTCTGCCAACATCGTGTCTTTCCTTGCCTACTAGCACATAATCGCGCCCCAGGCTGGTCATGCCGGCAGGATCAGGATGAAAGATATCCATAAGGCTCCGTCCTTCCACCGGTTGCATGCCTGCCTCCTCTGCCGTTAGCCCGGCAAGCTCCAGGAAAGTAGGAGCGAAATCAATAAAATTCACATATTCCTGCACTGTTCGGCCCGGTTGGATAACCCCTTCCTTCCACATGATGGCCAGTGGCAGATGATTGGAATGTTCATAGGCCTGTCCCTTAACCCGGGGGAAAGGCATGCCGTTGTCGGCGGTGACTATAACTAGAGTATTGTCAAGCATCTCTCTTTTTTCCAATTCTGCCAGCATCTTTTCAAGGTGCTTATCAAACCATTCGATCTCAAAGGCATAGTCAAGTATATCAGTTTTTACGGAATCATCCCCCGGCCAGATGGGAGGGACGGAAGTGATCTGCCGGAGGTTTTTGTCCCCCTTGTCCACCCCGGCCCTGTATTCATAAGCCCTGTGTGGTTCCAGAGCCCCATACCAGAAGCAGAAAGGCTTGTTTTCAGGCAGACTGTCAAGGAAGTTGTTAAAGTTTTCAGCATAATCATTATCCGAGATATGCCTGGCCGGTGGTTCCAGTTGCACTTCATTAAAAGGCCTTCCGGTAATCAGCCTGCGGTTGCCTTCTGCATCCAAAGCATGTCCCGGTGCCCAGCCTTTTGCGGTATACCCTACGAAATAACCGTTCTCTGATAGTGCTTCAGCATAGGTTTTGAATTTTTGCGGGAAATAGGGCCAATGGTTAGCAGCCTCTTCCAGTTGCCATGAATTTCTTCCGGTAAGGAAGCAGGACCGGGACGGCGCACATTTAGCATTGGGAGTATAGCAATTCTGGAACAAAAGTCCTTCTGAGGCTACCCGGTCAAAAGCAGGAGTGCTCACCCAGTCAGTACCGTAAGCACCCATATGCGGATAGGATAAATCATCGGCCATGGCGATCAGGATGTTCGGAGGAGATGACCTGATTTCGTTTTTCAGGCTGCATGATAACAAGGGGAGAAGCAAAATACTAGTCGATAAAAATGAGATCAAAATATTTTTCATGATCAGGAAAAGTTTTTAACAAAAAAAAGGATTGTAAATATTATCACAATTAACTGAATTAAATAATTATTTAAAAATGAATCATCCATATTGATTAGGTTATTGAGATTTCTTCCCGGGGAGATTCCTGATGATCACAATTTCAAACTTAAATTAAAGCTGAATAATAAAATAATTAATAATTTTATGTCTGGCCTTTTTGTAAATAATCAATATATTGTGATCTCCCGATGCCATTGGATGTTTGCCTGCTGACCGCCACCTGAGGTTTTGGCCGCCAGTGACCACCAGGCAGGTTTACTCATTGGGTTTTTTCAGATAATATTGGGATTAAATGCGGTGGTAATAAAGGTATTATCGAGAGAAAAAAAGTATTCAATTATTTCTGCATATTATTTTTAAAGATATATTTCGCCTGTTTGTTTGCCCATGACATTCATTTGAAAATTAAATTTTTAAGTAGACTAAATCATTTAAAATATGGAAACCACAAAATCACAACGAAGTTACTTTAAGGTTGGTCTTGTAATACTTATATTTTTTGTCATTTCTTTTTTTACTAATATCCTTGGTGCGTTAAACCCGAGTGTCTCTAACAGTTATAGTTTAAGTGAGACGATGGCCGGTTTTCTGCCCTTTTCCTTCTTTATAGCCTATGGTGTAATGTCTATTCCTTCGGGTTTTCTTGTTGAGAAATACAGGGAAAAAAGAATGTTGCTGGTAGCTTTCCTTCTCAGTCTGATTGGTGCTCTTATTTTTGCCAGTTTTCCAACGTTCCGGATTTACGTCATTTCCCTGTTTACAATAGGTGCCGGTATGGCCATGCTTCAGGTGATCATCAATCCACTGTTAAGAGTTGCCGGGGGGGAAGAAAATTTTGCTTTCTTTTCGGTACTTGCTCAACTCATATTCGGGTTAGCTTCTTTTGTAAGCCCTAAGATGTACTCATGGCTGGTGTTCAATGTGCATAATGCTCAGTCCGAAAGCAGCCTGGCGGGTATATTAAGTGATCTAACCCCATTAAACCAGTCTTGGGTTTCCGTATACTGGGTTTTTGCGATGATCAGTATCGGCATGGTGGTTCTGATCCTTTTCACAAGGTTCCCCCGGGTAGAACTGAAAGAGGATGAAAGGGTTGGCACCAGTGCCAGCTACTTTGAATTATTTAAGAATAAGTATGTGATCCTTTTCTTCCTTGGTATTTTCGCCTATGTGGGTACGGAGCAGGGGGTATCTTACTGGATGTCAAAATTTCTGTCGGTGTATCACGGGTATGACTATGAAACGGTAGGCGCCAATGCTGTGGCCAATTACTGGGGATTGATGACGGTTGGCGGAATTCTGGGATTGATCCTGTTGAAATTATTTGACAGCAAGGTTATCCTTCGATGGTTTACCTTGATTTCAATTCTCTGCCTTTCATTTGCTTTATTCGGCGGGAAAACGTTGTCGCTCTTTGCTTTTCCGGTGATCGGATTTTTCATGTCCGTCATGTATCCCATCATTATTTCGCTGGCTTTAAATTCGGTAGATAAACATCATGGTTCTTTCGCCGGCATACTTATGACCGGAATCATGGGAGGAGCCGTGGTGCAATTGCTGATTGGCGGAATCAGCGACCTAACCTCCCTCAGGACCGGCATGCTTTTCAATTTTATTACTCTGGGCTACATCCTGAGTATCGGCATATGGGCCAAGCCGCTGGTTAAAAACAAGACCATAAATTTTGGCAGGCAGAAGCAAAACCAGTGATTCTGAAAATGTAAAATATCAAATGTAAAATTATGCCCAATACATTATGCAGTGTATTTAAAACGTAGTTAAAGGTATACTTCATTTTGCCGGTCTATTGTGAATAAAATCCCATTTTGATTCAGCTTCTTGTGCCTACCCATAGTTATTGGCAGGAGAAACCCCGGATCGGAATAGTTGGTTTGCCAGGTAGTTACCGATTCTTGTGTTGGGTAACTTTTCTGAAAAATCGGTTATTGAAACTGCCTATTCAATAATTCGATCTTCAAGATCGAATACTCTTTTCTTTTTCATAGCTGGTGTATTCTGGTTGATCGATATATAACCACAAAGCTGTTTAATACGACATATTTTAATGCTATTTACATTTTACATTTGATATTTAATATTTTACATTACCTATCAGCTCACATTTTACTTATAATTATTAATCATGCCCGCCACGCTCTCTTCCTCCTGTTCAATACTTCATAACTCGAGAGTGCATCAAGAGCAAGGTTGGCATCTTCGACCATCTGGAAGTCATACATGCCGGCACAGATAAAGTCGGCTCCTTTTTCAAAGGCATACCGGAAGGCCTCTTTAGGGTGAATGGCACCTGCAGCCATGGTCTTAAAAGCGATCCAGGGTTGGGGGAGTGATTCCATGTATTCGATCGTCTTTTCGGGATTGAAGCAGTATTTATTATCATGCCATTCCTCGTGTTTGGCCGACCAGTAATCATGATGGTGCAGGGTCTTCATCCAGAAATCAGGATTATATCCTGCCTCCACACAGGCTTCAATCGTTTCAACATGATGGGCACCGATTCCCAGGATCACATTATTATCACGAACCAGTTGCATTGCTCCTTCCAGGTCTTTCTGACGTCCGTTTTTCATATAATAATCAGCGGTTTCACCCTGGATGTAACAGGCGATAGCTCCGTAATCAATTGCCCGCTGGATTCGGTCCAGGTATTCCTGGTAAGGAGTAGGATATATCCCCTTATCATATTCCAGTCCGGCGCAATCGGAAATAAACTGGATCTTGCCAATCCTTCGCTTCCAGTATTCATCGATCATAGTCGCCATGATGGGGTTAGTGAGTAGGGTATTAACACCACATTCTTCTGCCAGCAGCAAGGTGGCAAAGATCTTATCGCGGTGATGATAGGCCTTCACCAGATGGGAGACATAGATCAGGTCCCTGGAATGAGAATAACCGGAAAGAAGGTTGCCGCCAAGGATTAAACGGCTGAACTCACCATCCTTTATCTTAGCACTGGGGATCTGTCCCTTAAGGTCGTTTAGGGCTGTTACGTTCAGGTTCTTGATGGAAGCACCGGTTACCGCATCGGCAAGGTTCTTTTCTTCGTAACTTTCCCATTTTTTATTCTTATAAAGTGCAAAACCGAAGGCACCGAGTACCGGAAGGGTGGCTAAACTCTTTAGCCATTGTCTTCTTTTAAGTTGTTCGGTAGAAACGATCTGGCCTTCCTGGGATTCAATTTTCGCTCTTTTTTTCAATTTTTTTTCTTTTCCCGGCAGAAGGAAGGAAAGGCTGTCAAGTCCCAGGATTTTACCTGTTGGGATGAAGGCAAGCACACCTAATGCCAGTATTTCAATAAAATTTTTATTGATTAACATATAGTTGCCTTCTGCAGGCACGCCAAATTCCAGCCTGGCAAATGGGGGATGAGCAATATAGTAAAGAAAAAGCAAAACCATTCCGGCTACGGACATCCACCGTGTGAATAATCCAAGCATCAGTGATAATCCAATGACGATCAATAGCCATATGTTGATTACATCAACCATTGCCAGGACAGAAGGTGTTTCAGCCATCCATTGAAATACAGGAGCAAAGATCCAGCGGGAAGTGGCCAGGTAATCCGCAGCAGACCATCCGGGAGTGAATAGTTTAGAGAGACCTTCATAAAGGAAGTGCCAGCCGATAGCAATACGTAAAATTACCAGCATCCATTTTGCATTCCCCTGAAAGGGGGTGGTTTTTGTGTTTTCCATGGCTAAAATATTCGAATGTTATAAACCTTTTCTTAAATTTAAAAAAATAAATGATTGTTGAAACTGATAAAAATCATATAAACGCTGACAAGTGGATGAATTGTGCGATATTTTGCCAAATTAGTATTATTTGATAAAATAGTTGATCTATCATTATAATTTTTTCATAAAAACATTTTTACGCCATGAATAAACTGATAATTTTCCTTGCACTTTTTATTTTATCCTCTGCTTGCCGGCATTCAGGCCAGGCCCTGGACAAGCAACCCAATATCATTTTTATCATGACAGACGACCAAGGCTATGGCGATCTCTC
>CAZYDB010000054.1:5944-18978 GCA_964645995.1 uncultured Roseivirgaceae bacterium | reverse complement strand
CAGCTTTATTTCCGAGGAAGGTTGGCGGCTGAAGGTGGATTTGCGGTACAGGAATGCTGCTGATAAGAAGAGTCCTCTTATGATAGTTTTAAGGAATCCCGGAGAATCCAGGCGGGAATCAGAGGATTTTATCTCCGGATTGGATGATCAGTGGAATATAGCGTACGTCGAAGTACGTGGTGTGGGAGAAGCGGGGTGGGCACCCGAACTGGCGTGGCATGTGCGAAGGGCCTCAGCGTGGACAGGCAGGACAGTAGCTTCCATGCAGGTATACGACCTGATGCGGACGGTCGAATTTTGCCGGATACTGGAAGGTGTCGACCCCTCCCTGGTTGCCATTGCTGCGAGAAAGGATATGGCAGCTATCGCCATGTATGCCGCTTTGATGGATGGTGAAATTAAAGAAGTTATAATAAAGGATCCTCCTGAAACACAAAATGCACCCAGCCGCCCCGATGGCCGGGGTCCTGCTATAGAAATGCTCAATTGCCTGCAGATCACCGATGTGAACCGGTTGCCTGCGTTGTTGTATCCGGCTAAAGTGTCGGTGATTGGTGAATTGCCAGGAAGCTATGGCTGGGCGCTGAAAGCGGTTGAAACAACCGGAACAGGAGGGATACGGAGGATTAATGAAATAGGTGAATTTTAAAAGCGGTCATTCGTGAGCATCCATGGGAAGAAGAAAAATGGTGTCAGAAAAACCTTGTGCAACAGATTATTTCTATTCCCATATCTTCATAGAAACACCTCGCTTCTTTATATAGTCATCCAGTTCACTTACCTGCTGTGCCGTATAAACCATGCAATTGATCCATCCTTCCTGATCCAAAAGATGATCGACCAGGTAAGTAGGATAGTGACCGGTTTCCTTGTTCTGCACATCTACGATATTATTGGCCAGTTCGATCGCCTTTACCAGATAAAGGATATTACCGGTCTTTTCATGCATTTTTCTAAATGCTTTAATCATATTACCAGAACTGGCATTTACCGGGGTATAAAAATTATACTGCTCCAGGACGCAGGGCGTCAGCCATGAATCACCTTTGATACCCCAACTGTTGATCGGGTTGGGATTTTCCCAGATAACAAACTGGTCCTCCGCAAAACGGATAAGCTCTTCAGCTTCCATCAACTTATCCCGTTCATGGGATTCGTTTTCAAGCAAGTATAAAGCATAACTGCAAGCTTGTCCTTTGCTGAGGTTTTTATATTTTTCACTGGGCTGCTGGTCCTCAAACTGGCCTTCCCAGCTATAACCCGCCACAAGGTTTACCTGTATAAAATAAAGTGCTTTTTCCCGGCAGTTTTCATAGCCGCCTATTTCATGATCTCTTTTCAGCCGATCCATCAAACTGATCACACCCGTCGGCACCAGGTAATTATCTGCCACCGGCTCGCCATTGGCAATATAGATCAATAAATGCCATGAGCCGTTATTTAGTTGAAGTCTCTTATACGTACCGGCAACCTTTTCAGCAGCCTCCAGGTATTTTTTCTCTTTTGTATAGTCATAAAGGTCAAGGTAGGCATGGGCGGCGACCGCCGGATATACAAGCATGATCCGGTCGGCAAGTGATTCACCTCGATATTCATCCAACATATCAGCATAGATGGGGCCCAGGTAGGTAGGGGGGAAGTATTCCATCGGACTTCCGGCAGGTTGTGAAAGCTCCATAAGCCTGTCGGCCACAATGCCGGCAATCGACAAGGCAGAATCTTTCCGGGAAAACGGAGCATCTGTTTCATTGAACATAAGCATTCCCTGGATCACTGCCGAATACATCTTCGAAGGATATCCATAAAGCCCATAGGCGGGATCTGCTTTTTTCTCTTCTAGCCAATGTTGGACATAGGGTGCCTGAAAGAGGTAATTCATTAACATTCTGACACTGGTCCGGTAACCAATGGACGGCCGGGCATAGGGTCCCGAGTAGGGCTCGGCCTTATAAAAATCTCTGACTCCAATCGTATCCGGACGATCCCTGTTTTTTACCGTACTATAAAATATGATCTTTCCTACAGGTAAATTATCCCAAACGGGCGACAGGTTGTCCCAGGGTTTTTCCGCTTCATAAGTAAACACCTGACCTGTTGCGTCAACCTTTGCATTCATTTGATAACGGTCAACGTCGGGGATCTCTTCAAATTCAAAGGCCGGCGCATAAATAAAGCGTTTGGCATAGGTATTCCAGAATGGACGCTGACCGGGTATGCCGGGCCGGACAGGATCTAAAGATTCATCTACGGCCATTTGGCGCAAATCTGAGGGTTGCGGAATGTGCGTACTTTCCTCTCTTTGGTATGAAGTGCAAGCGATTATGACGGTAATAATCACTATGATTAAAAAAATGATTTTCATATAAAAATGAAGTTATTAGATGCCTGTGAAGATAGGAATAATTTTAATTAAATCACCTGCCATGCCACGCCCCCTGGTCAGACAATCATCTTTTAAATTCTAATCATCGTTATATATTAAAAAAGATATATCTTGCAGGATAACTAATATGGCTGGTATGAAAAATGTTATTCTCATGGCTGTTCAGGATAAGGGAGCCTTTCTTTTTATGACGGACGGTACTGCCTGGAAGATCAACCCTGAATTTCTTGCTATCACCTCTAAATGGCAGCCTCCCTGTGTAATTGAAGTAAGTGACAAAAGCAATGATAAGAATTTTGATTATACACTGACACATTCCGGGGAGGGCTCCTCCGTGACAGCTATAAGGCATAAATAATTCCGTTTACACCATTTGGGAACAAGGCCGGGATTTACCTGTTGTTTCAGTTTATAGCTCCATGATCATTTTTATATGGTATATTCATTATTTTTAAATGAACAATAATTAGTTTATGAAAAGCAGACACATCGGATTTATAGGTGCTGGTGGTATTGCCAGAGCACATGCCTATGCATTGAATGCACTTAATTTCTTCTATGAGGATATTCCTGTTATCGTTCCTGAGAGTGTTACGTCCAGCAGACCTGAAAGTCGTAATGCTTTTGCCACCCGGTACGGATTTAATCAAGCCCAGGCAACCGAGGATTTCGTTAAAAACAAGAAGATTGACACTGTTTTTATTCTGGGTCCGAATAATGTTCACCGTTCCCATTTAAAAATGGCGCTGGGAATGGAGAATGTTAAGAGTATTTATCTTGAAAAGCCTGTATGCTCCAGCAGGGAAGAGGAGGAGGAGATGCATAAATTATTACGATCCTTGTCTGATGATATCGAAATACAGGTAGGGTTTCAGTTTTTACAGTTCCCTGCGGTACGAGAGGCGTTGACACTCTGGAAGTCGGGTATACTGGGAAAACCTTTACATATTGATTTCAGATATTATCACGGTGATTATCTCCAGCATTCCTATCGTGAAAAAAGGAGATCACGACTTACCCCTGCTCCTGACGGAGGGGCAATGGCGGACCTGGGATCACATAGTATCAGCATGATGATGGCTTTCATGAATGAGGAGATGCAGATCACCAACGCCCTACAGGCCGGATCTTTTGAAGATGTGCCGGAGGGGTCTGACCTTTTCAGTGCTATATCCCTCTATGATCCACGATCACATGCAGTGGGCACTCTTTCAGCAAGCAGGGTGAGTTCAGGCACCGGCGATCTTTTTTCGTTTGATCTGTATGGCGAGGAAGGGGCGTTGATATACTCATCGCATTATCCCGATTTTTTTAAATATTATCTTGAAAAAGATCAGCAATGGAGGAAAACAGATGTTGGAAGCCATTTTAAACCGGTTACCAGTTTCCCTTCAGGTCATGTGCCTGGCGGATGGTTGCGGGCCCTGGTACATGCCCATTACCTGTTCCTTACCGGTGATGATCGAAACTCCTTTGTCCCTGACCTTCGGCACGGCCTGGCTGTCCAGCGGATCGTCAGGGAAACTGCTGATCATTTGAAACGGTTTAAGGATCAGGTAAAAAATTACTGAATGTATGATTAATGCTTGCTTTGTAGACCGGATCATCCGACCTGGAAATTTCTGATAGATTAATGGTATTTATGAACAGGGAATTAAATTGGTTTTTCCGGGGCTAATGATCGCAAAAATATTTTTTTCAATTTAATTGTGGAGGCCATGGATTAATCTCATGATTCAGCCGGGGCACCATGAGCATGTACAAACAGGATGTTTCCCGGTGTTTAAGCGGGCAAGGAATTCCTGGGTCTAAAATTTCATGGTTAGGAGGTTGCCGCTCAACTGTAATAAGGTCAGTTCAGCAATTTTAGCTTCATATTTTGACTGATTAAAACTAAGTTGTGCATTCACAAGATTCATCTGGGCCTGTCTGAAAACGATACTGGTGATCTGCCCCAGCTTATATTGCTCGAGTGTCCGGTTAAAGTTAACCTGATTGGTTTCCAGGTTTTTCCGCTGTGCCTTCAAAACATAAAGGGCCGTTTCATAGACAGTCCAGGCGTTGTTCAGGTTGCGGTATAACTGCTGGATGGTCCTTTCTTTAGCTATCTGTTGGTTTTCCATATTGATCCTGGAATTCTGTATTCTAGTCTGGGTCAGGCCTCCGTCAAACAGGTTCCACGATAGGTTAAGTCCTGCCACAGGCCCGTAAATCGATTGATCAGGAAAGGTGGCTCCTTCATCATAATCGGTATTGCTCCAGTCATATCCGGCCGTAAACCCAACACGAGGGAGCCAGGTGGCGCGGTTGATATTGATATCATATTGACTGTTTTGTATCTGTTTGTTGGCCTGAAGGAGATTTACATTATACTTTTTAGCCTCTTCAAGGATTTCCTCAAATCTCAGGCCCTGGAAATAAGTGATCGAAGTATCCACGTTGAAGGCGATATTTACCTCTCTTCCAAGCAGGAGATTAAGGTCTCTTTTGGCATTTTCCAATTGCTGAACGATGGTCAGGTAATTGATACTGTCATTATTCACATCTACTTCGGCGTTTAATACATCCAGTTGAGTGTTCTGACCATATTCATAGCCATACTGTGCTCTCAGCAGACGGTCTCTTGAGATATCGAGTGTTTGTTTCTGACTGATCTCGTTTTCAGTCAGCCTGGCAACTTCATAATAGGCATTGAAAATCTGCAATAAGGCCTGTTCAATGATCTGCCGGGCCTGAAGTTCCGTTAATTTGGCGGTTTCCTGTGCTCTTTGAAAGGTGTACTGCCTGCCCATACCGTCAAAGATCGTATACGATAATTCAACACCTGAGGTATAGGTATAGGTGTCGCCTGCCGCCCCAAATACAAAGCCCTCCTCCGCATCTCTTTTAATTGTCCGGTTAGAGTAATTCACGCCGGCCCGTGTATTCAGCTGGGGCAAATAGCCGCTGTTCATGATATCGGCATTATTTTGGGAAATTTCGATATCGTTTTTAGCCACCTTGATATCATAATTGAATTCGAGGGCTTGTTCTACGGCTTCTGAACGGGTGAGTGTTTCCTGGGCCAGGGAGCTATTACCGGCTGTAATCAAGATCAATATATATTTAATAAGTCTCATATGCTTCTACTTTTTTTTCGATGATCGCTCTTTCAACTTCTTCTCTTTCCGGTTTCCGGCCTTTAAACAACCAATGCCAATAGCGTTTCATGCTATTGCTGATGGCCAGCAACGTGGGCAGCATAAGCAGGGTCAGCAGGGTGGCAAGGCCTATGCCATAGGCGATGGATATAGCCATAGGAATAAGGAACTGGGCCTGCCTGCTTTTCTCAAAGATCAGCGGCGACAGGCCCGCAATTGTTGTCAGGGAGGTAAGGAATATTGCCCTGAAACGCGATTTTCCAGCTTCCAGAATAGCATCATTAAAACTCAGCCCCTCCCGGAGGAATCCGTTGAATTTTTCAATAAGTACAAGCCCGTCATTCACCACGATCCCCACGAGAGCGATGATTCCCAGGAAGGAGAGCATGTTGATAGGAAAATTATGGATATAATGGCCCCAGGCTACACCGACCAGGCTAAAAGGCACCATGATCAGCAGGAGCAACGGCTGACTGATGGAGCGAAAGGTAAAGGCTATGATCACAAAGATAAGGAATATGATGACAGGCAAGACAGTGCCGGCGGAACCAGTCACCCGGGATGCTTCCCGATTCTGCCCCTCGAAAGAGGCCGTCACGGAAGGGTACTGGGACTGTATGTCCGGCATGATCTCATTTCTGACACCTGCCATAATTTCGGTAGCGCTCGAATTACGCGGGTCTTTAAGATCGGCTTCCACACGGATCTCCCGCCTTCCGTCAAGGTGATTGATCGATATCTCTCCCCGGGCGATCTCATAATCGACGATCTCTTTCAGGGGGACACGCTGTCCCGCTGGACTGACAATACGCATGTCGTCCAGGTTTTTGATGGAGGAACGCTCTTCAAGATCATAACGGACCCATACCCTTATCTCATCCCTGCGGCGTTGAAATCGCTGGGCCTGGAAGCCAAAAAAGCCGCTTCTTACCTGGCTGATTACATCGCTCAGGGTGAATCCAAGCGCGTAGGCGCTTTCTTTTAGCCTGATCTCAATTTCCTTGATCCCTTCCGGATCATTGTCAGCAACATCTTTCAACTGCGGGTTAGCAAGTAATTTTTGTTTGAGTATGCTCTTGGCTCCTTTAAGTTCCTCAATATTATTACTGATCAGGGATACCGATACCGGCTTACCGCCGAAATTACTACCGGATCCGAATTCAATGGCTTCAGCCCCATACAGGGGGCCAACCTTGTCATTGATGGCTGTTGATATCTCATAAGCCGGGAAATCCCTTTGCTCTCCCGGCAGCAGATTTACGGTAATCGAAGCATTGGAGGTTCCGGGACCTATTCTTTTGATCACGCTTTCAATAACATCAATATTGCCCGATAGCTTTTCTTTATAATCTTCATTTACCGACCAGGCCGCGGTCTCTATCCTTGAAGCCAGGGAATCGGTAATTATTTCATTCGTGCCTTGTGGCATGCGCAAGGAGATACTCACCCGGTCGCTCGCAATAGATGGGAAGAAGGTTATCCGTATCAGGCCACCGCCAATAGCTCCCAGGGTGATGACAAGCAGGGTGATAGGAATAGCCAGCCCGAGGAATTTATAGTTAATATAGAATTTAAGATAAGGGGCATATAAACGGTCTCTCATCCAGCTGATAAAACGATCGGCATAACGGTTGAACCAATAAGTTTTCTGACCTTTGGTCAAAGCTTTGGAATGAGCTACATGAGAAGGAAGGATGATCAGCGCCTCAATGAGTGAAACCGCCAGCGTAAGGATTACCACCGTAGATACCTCACTGAAAAATTCGCCGATCCTTCCATCCAGGAAATAAAAGGTAGAAAAAGCGATCAGCGTAGTCAGGATAGCCGAGGTGATAGGGGGAACTACTTCCATAGTGCCCTTGATGGCAGCCTGAAACCGGCTTTCTCCCTTTTCGTAATGGTAGTATATGTTTTCGGCGATCACAATACCATCGTCCACGAGAATGCCTATTACAATGATCATTCCGAAAAGCGATAATACATTAATCGTTACACCAAGCATATCAGCAAAGATGAACATACCGAAAAAGGATATCGGCAGTCCGAAAGCTACCCAGAAGGCCAGTCTGGGCTTCAGGAACAAGGCCAGAAATAAAAGGACCAGGAAGATCCCCTGTCCTCCATTTTTTAATAATAGCTGTGTCCTTTCGAGGATAGTCTCAGAAGCATCTCCCGTGATGTCGATCCTGACATTATTATGGGTGGCGTTAAAATTATTGACATAGCTTTTTGTCAGGTCCGCCACTTCAATCAGATCCTCGGAATTGGTAGTGCTCACCGTAAGATTGATCGAAGGTTTGCCATTGTAAAAAGAACGATCAGGGTTTTCGTTCCACCGGTCTCTGACCCTGGCGATATCTGACAGCCTTACTTTATTGCCGTTTTCATCCGCCTTTACGATGATATAATCAAGTTCATCACCATAATAAGCCCGGTTATTAACGCGTATAAGGAATTCTTCTGTCTCAGTCTTGATAGTGCCTCCGGTAACAAGAATATTGGTCTGGGATACCGCATTGGCCACCTCCCTGAATGTCAGGTTATATGCTCTTAGTTTATCCTCGTCTACGGCGATCTCAATTTCTTCCGCCGGGAATCCGGATAGCTCAACCTGCGAAATACCCTCAGTCGACCTGAGGTCCGTTTCAATATCCCGGGCAATCTGTTTTAAGGATCTCAGCGATACATTATCACCGCTAACAACTGCAGAAATGGCTTCAGTACGGAAGATGGTCTTGGCGATGACAGGTGGTTCCATGCCCGCCGGATAGGAAGGGACCCTGTCGACAGCGTTTTTTACGTCCTGGAGAACGGCATCTACATCATAACCCTTGAGGACTTCGACGGTGATGCTGGCAGAATTTTCTGATGAGACTGAGGTAAATCGGTCAATCCCCACCAGCCCTCTCAAGTTATCTTCGATTTTCAGGACTATTCCCTCCTCCATTTCCTGGGGTGAGGCGCCGGGATACACCATACTTATGTTAATGATACGGGACTCATTCAAAGGGAAAAATGAGGACTTCAGATTAAGCATCCCCATTGTGCCCAGAAGTATCACGCCTATGATCAACACATTTACCGTGACCGGGTATTTGATGAAGTGTGTAATAATATTTCTCATGGAAGATTATATTGATCCGTCATAAATCACGACTTCCATACCTGCATAAGCACCCGGGACCGGTTTTGCAATTAGCTTTTCGTTATCCTGAAGACCTTTTATGATCACTGTTTTCTGTGTCGTATAGACAGGATTTACCTGTATCAGATCAAGTTTATCGTTCCGTATAACATAAACTTTGGTTTGGTCCACCAGCAGATTTCTGTTGATCTCATATGCATGCTCTTCCTTCTGTCCGTTGATCATGGCTTCCAGATACATTCCCTCTCTAAGACCATCGCCTTCAAGTTGTATAAAAACCTGCACCGTTTGTGTTGTCGGATCAACCTTGCCATTGATCCTTATGATCCTGCCCTTCCAGGGCCATTCATTCGATTCTGTTTCCCGTACTTTTACCTCGTGGCCAACCGACAACGAGGGAATGGCCGATTTGCTAATCGCCAACTCTAATTCATAGATTGAAGGATCGATGAAAACACCCAGTCGCTGTCCTGGCCGGACCAGTGAACCCGGCGTGACAAAGGCATCGGTCAAAACACCGCTGAAAGGAGCATTCAGATTGTACTTTTGCCAGATGATCTCACTGTTTTTTGTATTATAATAAGTAGTATATATGTTGCGGCCTGTCACAAAGAATTTCTCTTTTTCTGATGAAGGTTCAGGAAGTTGAGGAACCGGTTTATCCATATCAAAATTCCTGATATAATCGTCCCATTTTTCGTAGGCTTCAGGGAAATCAAGCCTCAGATCAGGCAATATTGAGGTGATCAGATTCTGTAAGGTGCTTTTTTGAGCTTGCAGGTTTGCATAGAAATCATCATCTCTTATCCTGACCATTACCTCACCTTTGCGGTAAAGGGCGCCAGGCTTGAACTCTTTTGGTGTCTGTTCCATAATGCCCTGAACCTCAGCAAACAACTCAATACGGTTCTTGGCCACCAGCCGTCCGCTTTCAACGATCTCTATCGGCACGTCCGAATTTCTGACAAGCTCAACAAATACCGTGGGGGCAACCTTTTCCTGTTGAGGTCTTTGTCCTTTTTCATTACTCGCCAGCGTTTTCGCGATGAAAAGACCAACGCCAATCAATATGATTCCTGCTATAATGGATATGATTTTTCTTAACATTTTTATTTGATTTGCGGTGCAACGGATTTTCCTATATTCATATTTAAAATTATTTTCTTCATTACGGCGATGGATTGGCTGATCTCGTCATCTTTTATGCCCTGCTGTAGATCCAACAGGATACTTTTCATTAAGGGCCATGCTTCTGTTAGAGTCTTTTCTCCATATTTGGTGATATGGATCAGGTTGATCCGGTGATCTATCTCAGAAGGTATTCTGGCCACCAGATTCTTTTTCTCCATGGTCGTTAGTAATCTGGCAAGAGAAGCCCGGTCCCTGTTGGTTTTAGCAGCAAGATTATGCTGCGGACAGCCATTTTGATCCTTTAATCTTCGTAATAATAACAGTTGCGCCTTGGTAAGATCAAACCCTCTATCATCGAGCCTGTCAGTAATATACAGATCAATGAATTTCATCGTTTTGCCTAACCACGGCAGTAAAATATTTTCAAATTCTTTTTCTATTCGCTCCATGAGGATATCCGGGCAACATTTGGCTGACCCTGGTAATTAATTGCATATGCAACTTTATACGTTACGAAATTGTTTTAATTTGGTTGTTCTTTTTTAAAAGGATTTTATTTGATGTTTTCCTAAAGGCAACCTGATAATCAACGGTGTCCTTCAGAATATCCATCCTGCAGGCTTTGTCAAGATCAGCTTCAATCGAAGGGTCTATCAGGAACCTGCTGCAGCTATCTCCTCTTCCTTGAAATGACTATGGAAGGCATTGAACTTCATGTTCTCAATCTCTATTGAGGTCATGCTTGTATTTGGTTGAAAGAATCTTTAAAAACATTGCTTGAGTACGAAAAACAAAAATAATTACAAAAATATTAGGTTTAATATATAAACTAATTTATATTAGCAATATGTTTATTTATTTATTTAACAGTATCTTTAATAACAAATAATTATGGAAACCAATGAAAAGAAAATGAGCAGTGAAGAGAGCCTGAAGATTATCTCCGATATGATTACCCGGACTAAAATAAACATACGACAAAGTGCGTTCTACCTATTATTCTGGGGATGGCTTATTACCCTGGTCAGTTTGTCTGATTATTTTATTTCTATTTTTTCCGGTTTTGAAAAGCCATGGCTGGTATGGCTACTCACTATACCAGGAGTAATTGTATCATTGATATACGGCTTTGTCAAAGGAAGTAAACAACAGGTATTCACCTATGCTGAGAAAATATACATGTGGATATGGATGGGATTCCTGGTAACGACTATTATCCTTGTTGTATTCATAGGTTTTGAGAACAGGATGCAGATTGTAGGGCCTTTCATATTGCTCTTGGCTGCTTTTGCAGTTTTTATTTCAGGCATAGTCATTAAGTTTACCCCTCTTATCATTGGAGGTATAAGTATATGGGTATTTGCAATCATTGGTTTTTTTGCAGGTCCGATTATCAGTCCCCTAGCCATGCCTGCCGCGGTGATATCAGGTTATCTTATTCCCGGCTATATGCTGAAAAAATCCAAGTCCCAAAATGGTAAAATTTAAAGATCTCGATCCCGCCCTCCACTCGCAGCTCAGGCTTGCAGTTATGTCGATCCTGATGAATACTGAATCGGCGGAGTTTACCTATATCAAGGAACAAACCGAAGCAACTGCCGGGAACCTCAGCGTGCAGATAAGCAAACTGAGGGAGGCGGAATATATCACAGTGGAGAAAAAGTTCAAAGGTAACTATCCCCAGACCTTATGCAAAATAACTGCTCTTGGCAGGGAGAGGTTTGAAGAATACGTTGATAATTTGAAGGACTATATTAAATAGAAAAGCCACAAGATAAAAGGATAAAGTTGGAGCGTAGCGGAAATCCCAACCGAGTGCAATGAGAGCCGGGATTACAAGTGATGGCATGGAGCAGGGAGGTTAGATTTTATGTTGAAGATTGAAAATTTAAGATTTTTGTCATTCGAACTTTCAACCGAATCACCTCAGCATGCTGCATGCATGCGAGGGTTATGAGCTCGTCGAGGCGTTGACCGAGTTAAGCGCCTAACATTAAACACACGTTTGAAGAAAACGGGGGCGGTCTCACATATTTCCCATACAACACTATCCAAACCATTGCATTTGGGAATGGCACCTGGCCGGATGAGGATTAGTCCCTTTATCAACCCATTAAAGATGGTTATTTAGAAAAATGCCAATTAAACGATGAATTTTACAATGCGCTGAAGAATCTCAATGTAAGATTTTTTATCTTGTCAGTAGAAAAAACCAAATGTATTATGGATCTTTTTAAATTACTCAAACCGCATATATACGCCTTTCTGGTGTTTATAGTATTCGGATCATGCCGGATTGACGGGGAAGAGCAAGCTGTTTTTAGACCCAGTGGACTTGTTAACGTTCATACCGGAGCGATCAGTCATATGCTTGTGCCGACCTATCCAACCGTTCATATTCCCAACAGCATGGTCCGTATATATCCCTATACGACACCCGGCGTAAACGATCATTACCTGGCCTCCCGGATCTTCGGTTTTCCTGTGAACATCCCTTCTCACCGCAACAGTCCTTTTTCTCTGATCATGGCAACCACCCCCGGGAGCGACCTTGACCCGAAGGGATTGGCTTCCGCTTACAGCCATGATTTTGAAACGGCAACACCCTATTATTATTCCGTTGAGTTGCTGGATCCCGGCATAAAAGTTGACTATACTGTTTCGGCGCGTGGAGCCGCTTACCGGTTTCATCCTCAGCAGGGAAAACCGGTCAGGCTGGTTATCCACTGTACCGGGAACGGGATGTTTGTATGGGATGATACAGGGGTGATCTCCGGACATGATCATCAACGGGGCGTGACCCAGTATTTTCATGCCACGGTTGACGGGTCTCCTTCAAAGATCGAATATTTCACCGGTGCTGACGGGAGGCGCCTGGACGAGCCGGTTGCCGGCGACAGAAGCGGTGTCGCTATTGAACTGGAGGCAGCACCGGGCCGGGAATTGCTGTTACGATATGGAGTATCCTACCTATCTCCGGAACAAGCGAAGGAAAACCTGCAAACCGAACTGGCCGGTCTTTCATTTCAAGCGATTAAGGAAGCTGCCCGCGTTAGTTGGGACAATGCTCTTGGAAAGGTTATAGTATCAGGCGGAACCGAAGACCAGCGGGTTGTCTTTTATTCATCCCTTTACAGAAGTTTTGAAAGAATGGTGAATCTTACTGAAGGGGATCGTTATTTCAGCCCTTTTGACGGGCAGGTACATCAAGCCGGCGACCATGATTTCTATATTG
>CAZYDB010000054.1:0-5934 GCA_964645995.1 uncultured Roseivirgaceae bacterium | reverse complement strand
AACCTCTTCCAGATGAAAAGCAAGTGCTACAATTGTTACACGCCGATGGATTAAAAACCAATCAAATTGTTTGTGTTCCGCTTACCGGAATTGATGACTGGAGTTGGGATACCTATCGCACGTTACATCCTCTAAGAACGATCCTTACCCCTGAAAAGGAAACGGATATGATCAGTTCCTATATCAGGGCTTTCGAGCAAAGTGGATGGATGCCTGCCTTCCCTACGGTTTTTGGTGATATGGGAGCCATGATCGGCCATCATCAGGCAGCCATTATAGCCGATGCCTGGTTTAAGGGGTTAAGGGACCTGGATATAGAAAAAGCTTATGAAGGATTGATCAGGAATGCCATGCAGGGCACGCGTATACCCTGGCGCGAGGGGCCAATGACCGGTTTGGACAAAGTATACCTGGAAAAGGGGTTTTTCCCGGCATTGAGACCAGGTGAGCCAGAAACGGTTCCTGAAGTCAGTGACTTTGAAGGCCGTCAGGCAGTAGCAGTCACCCTGGAACATGCCTATGACGACTGGTGTCTGGCCCGGATCTCTTCTGATCTGGGTAAGGAAGAGGAGGCTTCTTTATTGTTTGAAAGGGGGCAGAATTACCGAAACCTGTACCGCTCAGATATAGGGTTTGTTGCCCCCAGGTCGTCCGACGGTGCCTGGGTAACGCCTTATGATCCCAAGGTGCCGGCAGGTGTTGGAGGGAGAGCCTATTTTGCTGAATCCAATGCCTGGACTTATACCTGGCATGTGCAGCATGACCTGTCCGGTCTGGTTGATCTGATGGGTGGCAGGAAGGCAGCGGAAAACAGGCTGGATGAGCTTTTTGATGAACCCCTGGGACAAAGTAAATGGACCTACCTCGGGTATATGCCTGATGCTACCGGCCTCACCGGTGTGTTTCCCATGGGTAATGAACCCAGTTTTCATATACCCTACATCTATAACTTTACCGGATCTCCCTGGAAGACACAACAACGGATCAGGCAACTTATGGATACCTGGTTCCGGAATGACCTAATGGGAGTATGCGGTGATGAGGATGGAGGAGCCATGTCCTCCTGGTATGTGTTCTCGGCATTAGGTATTTATCCCTTCTGCCCCGGCATCCCGGGTTATGTTATTGGAAGCCCTGTTTTTGAAGAAGCTGTGATCGATGTGGGTGACCGGAAAGTTTTTACCATCAAAGCCGTGAATGCTTCCGGGCAAAATAAATATATACAATCAGCAAAACTGAACGGATCAGTGCTGGATTTTCCATGGATCAGCCATAAAGCCCTGATGGATGGGGGAACGCTTGTACTGGAAATGGGTGCCGAACCCAATAAGCAATGGGGCGCAGAAGCGGATTATCCGGCTTTCGCGGATGCTTTTAAATAACGTTCTCTTTATTTTGAAAACCAGGGTAAACAAGTTGTATTTAAGTTTTTATTAACAGGTTAACACCGGTTCGGTGGGCCAGCTTCTATTGACTCTCTCCATGAGCAATTGTTTCGCCACGGCAAAGACCGTATGTTCAGTGTTTTGGAAAAGAGTCTCTTCTCATGATATCGCATTATTTAGAAATACCGGTAAGGCGATAGCCGGCATTAAAGATTAGATGTCTTAAATTTTAAAAAAGAAATTCTTAAATTTGATTTAATCAACTATACCATATCATGAAAAAAACGATTTTATTTTTAGGCATCCTGATATTTTCATTCACCATGGAAGGGGTTGCCCAGAATGACGGGGAGGATAAGAAATTATCTAAAAAAGAAAGGAAGGAAGCAAGAAAAAGAGAGCGAGAAGAGAAAATTGGACAACTGACCGAATTGGCAGAAGAAAGGTCCTATGCCCTCCAGGCTGAAAATATCCTGGATAGTAAAAATACCCGGTTTAATACTGATCCGTCATTGAATTTTATTGCAGTCAATGGTGATAAGATGAAGATCCAGATGGCTTTAAGTACCGTTAGCGGCTGGTCAGGTGATACTGAGGATATCGTTACCGAGGGTGAGATAAGAAAATATGAGGTAAAGGCACCTAAAAATATAAAGGTCGAAATCCTGGCCAGCAGCACCCAACTGGGAACGGTCGATGTGGTTATACTTATAGACCCTTCCGGAACAGGAAGAGCCTATATTGATAATCAATACGGTGACCGTATCACCCTGGTCGGGCAGATTCTGCCACTGAGTGAGTCGTTTATTTTTGAACAATCCGGTGGTTATTAACCAGGCAGCAGGTTATTTACCGGTAGAAATCACGCCGGACAACAAGCAACAATCAGGCTGCCGGTCCGGAAGATCTTTTACTGCAAAAATTTTTCAATTATTTTTTGGAGTCACTGAAAAGATCATCATAGATCTTCATGGCATTTTAAGAAGGGGTTTACAAAAAAGGCAGGCCATAACTTATTAATAACACTCACAAACAGGTATAAATGCGAAACTCATGAAATCAATATCCGTCTGGGGCAAAGCGGTAATTTTTTTTGCTGTGATAATCATATCCACCGCCGGATGCCGTGAAAGAGTGAGCGGCAGTAAGTATCATCATCCCTATGTATCCGTCAGAGATCAGCAATTCATCGATACGGTTGGCAGAAACCTGATCCTGCACGGATTGAATTTGGTAAACAAGGATCCGGAGCAGCATTATCTGGGCAGTAATGACCGGGAGATATTTAGAAAAATGAAAGGATGGGGGTTTAATTGTGTCCGGTTGGGCGTGATATGGGATGGTCTGGAACCGGAACCGGGGGTATATGACAAGGAATATCTGCAGGGAATCGATGACAGGATCCGATGGGCTGCCGAAAATAATATTTATGTGATCCTTGATATGCACCAGGATCTGTACTCTGTACTTTTTTCTGATGGAGCGCCGGAGTGGGCTACTTTGACGGAGGATAAGCCCCACATTACCGGGGAAATATGGAGCGAAGCTTATTTCCTTAGTCCGGCGGTGCAGACCGCATTTGATAATTTCTGGGCCAATGCGCCGGCCTCTGATGGCACAGGGGTCCAGGACCATTTTATTGAAGCATGGAAACACCTCGCAGAGCGGTTTGCAGGATACCGTAATGTTGCCGGTTACGACTTGATGAATGAACCCTTTCCTGGTTCAGCGGCGGTAAGGATCATGCCATCTCTCATGCAGACCTATGCCAGTGTGATGGCCGAAAAAGAACAAAAACCACTGCCAACTGAAGAGGAACTGGCGAATATCTGGACTAGCGTTGAAGGAAGGGCAAAGGTATACAAGGACCTGTCTGATACTTCTGTTTTTTCAAGGGTATTCGAAGCGATCTATTCAATCCAGGCCCCTTTCGAGGAAGATATCCTGACACCCTTCTATCAGAAAACGAGGGATGCCATTCGTGAGGTCGACCCTTATCATATTATTTTTATCGAACATGCCATCTACGGCAATTCCGGAACCCGAAGTGCCATTCAACCATTAACGGATGCCTCCGGAAGGAAGGATACCCTGGTGGCTTATGCACCCCATGGTTATGACCTGGTAACAGATACTGATATACAGGAAGCCTCCAGCCTGAACCGGGTGGGGTTTATCTTTGAAAGAATATATCAGTCGGGTAACAGGCTGGACATGCCTGTACTGGTTGGTGAATGGGGCGCCTTCTATGGCAATCAGCACCAGGCGGTAGTTAATCAGGCTGATTTTATCATCAATGAATATGAAAGAAGGCTTTTCAGCCATACCTACTGGAGTTATTTTAATGAACTCGAAAAAATGCCCTACTTTTCAATATTGAAACGTCCCTATCCGATGGCAGTTTCAGGAAAACTCGGCTCCTATGATTTTGACCCGAAAAAAAGAGTACTGGAGGTAGAATGGCTTGAAAAAACCGGAGTCACCACGCCAACGCGTATTTATATTGATGATATTGAAGCAATACAAGAGGGAGAGATCACCTTGAACCCTCTGTCTGATTATAAAATCGAACCGATAAAGAATACCGGTGCGGGATACCTCATGATAGCTGCCAGTAATGAGATGAACAGAAAATTATTGAAAATAAAATTCCGTTGATCCGGACGGTCACAGAAGCCGGACGGGGCCTTCCAACCCCATAGGCTGGTAGTCCTGTCCCGATGTCCACCGGCGGGCCACCGGATTATCTGCCAGCGATTTCAGGTAATTGCCCAGGGTTGTCGTGATGCGGATACTGATCGTATTAGTTTCTTTTCGAAGGGATCCTTTCAGTGTATACCGGTGATTGCCATACCATCGGATGCCCAGCGATTTTCCATTTACTGAAACTTCTGAAACGCCGTTCACTGTACCAAGATCGATATAATGAAAACCGTTGGGATCTTCAATATTGATTTCTTTCTGATAGGTGATCGTGCCGGCGAAGTGGAGCCGCCGTTCATCACGGCTCAGATCCATTGGCTCCTCGATTAAGAAACTTTTGTTTTCCCCGTTAACATGGGACAGGGTCATTGTCCATGCACCGGTAATCGTCTCTGGTTTCTCATGTAATGCCGGCTGTTCAATGATTATATCACCGGTTTTTTGTGGGTCAAAAACGATCAGTTTCGATTCTGCAGGTTCGAAAGAAAGTGTGAGCCTGAAGGGTGTTGTACTTTTTGATAGAATCTTTCTTTCGCCGGTCTCCGGATCCCAGCTCCATGGGGTTTTTCCCGGGATGTCAAATTCAACCGTCAGGGTGTTGGAGTGATCAATATCATAATGCGACAGGAAAAAAATGTCCTGCTCACCGTTTTTAAAATGGATCTGATTGATCATGGGATCCGGGTCATCGATTTTCATGTAGGGATGGATATCGAACGCCCTGGCAATTCCTTTGAACCAGTTGATCATCTGCTTTTCAGGTGCAGGGAAGAGGCTTGCCCGGTCGCTGTATTGCTCTAACGTTCTGCTTACAGCTTTTTTTACCCTTTGATCGTTTTTCTGATGGTCCTTGTATCCAGGTGATCCGGAAGGGGGTTTTTCAATAAAAATAACCTTTCCACCGGCAGCCGCAAATTGCTCGATGGCTTCTGCGGTATCGGGCTGCATGGTCTCCACTTCGAGTAATATCAACACTGAATATTTCCGTGTTCCGTAAGTCATGATACCTTGATCATACTTCGCCTCTGCCAGTATTTTTTCGCTGACATAGTCACAGCCAAAACCATTCTGATGGATGGCCTCCCAGACATTATGCTGATACTCCGGTAAGTTAACGACAGGGAAAGGATCCCGTTGAGGGCCGTATTTCATCCACAGGTCGGCCATAGGATGAAGGATGGCGATATCAGCGAATGGTTCGGCAGCGGTAAAGACTGCCGATAGCCTTGCTTTATATTCAGCCCATAGGCGGAAATAGGGCCACCAGGGGTTCTTTTCATTAAAAAAAGTACCGTACTGGACCCATCCCGGGAATGGCGCTTCAGGAGGACTGTAGTTAAATCCATGGAGAACAGAATGAGTGACGCCGGACAAATTGCTCTGATCCCCGGTCACTTTGATAGTTTCGAGAGTAGCATTAAAAACCCTGGTGGTATTAGTGATCTCTTCGCAACTCACCCGGTTCCTTCCGGCCAGTCTGGCTCCCGAAGCGACAAATTTGTTGATCACTGAATAGGACCTTCCACGCCAGCCCGTATCCGTGAAATCGGTACCCACAGATTCCCGGAGCCAGGTTTCACATTCAGGGATATCGATATACATGCTGGATTCGAGCGGATGATAACCGCGGCCATAAGCCTGTATCCGCGATTTGACCTGATGCCGGTGACACCATTCGTTGAAGGTATCGATAAATCTTTCCTTAAATATTTCTAGGCGGGTGATGTAAAAATCATAGCGGACACGCTGGATGATCTTTTCAACACCGGCATTGAACTGGCTGCCATAGGCTTCATCAACCGGATTACCCATATGGCCTATCTTATAAAGTACAAAAGGAAGGTAT
>CAZYDB010000053.1:0-19016 GCA_964645995.1 uncultured Roseivirgaceae bacterium | reverse complement strand
TTAAAATGATGGAAGAGCCCGAATATATCCATAAGCTGATGAATTTCACTTTGGAAGTCTCAAAGAATATGGCTGATTATTATATAGACCATGGCTGTGACGTAGTCGCTGTGGTCGATCCGATGACCAGCCAGATCGATCCGGTATCCTTTCATACTTTCGTCTCTCCTTATGTCACTCCCCTATTTGATTTCATAAGAAAAAAAGATCATTACAGTTCCTTTTTTGTATGTGGCCATGCACAACAGAATATCGAGGAAATGTGCCTTTGCAGGCCGGACAATATTTCCATCGATGAAAACATCCCGCTGGATTTTGTAAAGGATCATGCAGGGCAATATAAGATCAGTTTTGGCGGAAATATGAAGCTCACCATGGTGCTTCTTCTGGGAACGGAAGAAGAAGCGCAGAAAGAAGCGTTGGAATGTATGGAAATTGGAGGCAACTGCGGATTTATACTTTCCCCGGGCTGCGATCTTCCCATGGATACACCTCAGCAAAACCTGGAAGCCATAGCCAGACTGGTCAGAGACCCCTATCAACAGGATGTAATACGGATGATCGACAAAAAAGCCGATGGTTACGACTTGCTCAATATGAAAGACTATGGTCAGGCCGACAAGGTGATCGTTGATATTATCACCCTCGACTCAGAGTCGTGTGCTCCCTGCCAGTATATGGTTGAGTCGGTTAAAAAAGTTGCACCTCAGTTCGAAGGTATAGTGGAATGGCGCGAACATCCCATTAAAAAAATCGAAGGCATCTCTTTTATGTCCTCTCTGATGGTAAAAAATATTCCTACCATATGCATTGACGGAAAAATTTCCTTTGTCTCCAAGATCCCACCTAAAAATGAACTTGTGGCTGCCATTCAGAAAAGAATCAATGAAAAGTTAAAATTAAAGATAAAATCTAAAAGAGGGGAAATACTGATACTTTGTAAAAACGAAACTGAATACCGGCACGCTTATGAAAAAGTCAAAAAAGCGATCGACGAAACAGGCAAGGAATTGTCCATCACCAGGATCATGGACCAGGAGACCCTGGCTTCCTATGGTATCCTCAGCACTCCGGCGATTATTGTGGCAGAATTAAAACTGAAAGCAGAAGGAAATATACCGGATATTGCGATCATTAAGGAATGGATTAAAGATATTTAAAATGAGAAAAATTGTAAATGCAGTAAGAGAAGGAAAGACCTTAATTTCTGATGGGGCCTGGGGAACCTTTCTCCAGGATAAAGGACTCAAAGCCGGCGAATGTCCGGAGTTATGGAATGCTGATCACCCGGACAGGGTTCTAGAAATAGCTAAAAGCTATATTGAGGCCGGATCAGACATGATCGAAACGAACAGTTTTGGCGGCAGCAGCATCAAACTTGGTCATTATGGCCTGGCTGACCGTGCCTTTGAACTTAACGAAGCTGCGGCAAGGATCTCCAGAGAAGCTGCCGGGTCTGATCATTTTGTGCTCGGATCAATAGGTCCTACGGGAAAGATCCTGATGATGGGAGAATTGACTGAGGACCAATGCTATGCATCCTTCAGGGAACAAGCCCTGGCCCTGGAGAAAGGAGGCGCCGATGCTATTGTTATTGAGACCATGACCGATCCGGAAGAAGCGCGCCTTGCCATCCGGGCCGCCCGTGAAAAGACCAGTCTTGAGATCATCTGTACCATGACCTTTGAGAAGACCAAAACCGGCGAATTCAGAACGATGATGGGCTTCTCCCCTTCCGACATGATACGGGAAATAGCCAATGAAAGTGTAGATGTTATAGGAGCGAATTGCGGCAACGGCATCCGTGATATGATAGGCATTGTAAATGAGATCAGAAAAGAGAATCAGAATATCCCGGTGCTGATCCATGCAAATGCAGGCATCCCGGTCTATAGGGATGGCAAAACAGTCTTCCCGGAAACTCCCGAGGAAATGGCTTCTTACATTCTTCAGATAAAAGAGGCCGGTGCCAATATTATTGGCGGCTGTTGCGGCACAACACCGGATCATATCCGCAAAATGAAAAGCATCTTAGCTGACCAATAAAATGATGGTAAGGATACCTTTAGTCGTAGTCACCGGATTCCTGGGCGCCGGCAAAACCACTTTTATAAAAGAAATACTTAAACAACAGGGCGATAACTACCGTATCGGTATTGTCCAAAATGAATTTGCCCCTGTAAACGCCGATGGACAGGACCTTAAGGAAAACGGTAAACCTTTTAAAATCCTGGAAATCAATAATGGCTCCTTATTCTGTGTCTGTCTTCTTAGTGATTTTGCACACGCCTTAAATTCTTTTGTGAAAGAATATGAACCTGATATGATCATTATTGAAACATCAGGGCTATCGGACCCACTGGCCATGACGGAAGTATTTCAGGGGAAAGAATTAAAAGATATCGTATACCTGAAGGAATCATGGACAATTATTGATTGTGAGAACTTCCTTAAAATCGGGAAAATGATGAATCGTGCGGAACACCAGTTGATCATTGCCGACCATATCGTACTCAACAAAATCGACTGTGTCGACAGATATCAGATAAAGCAGATCAAAGAATATATACATGACCAAAACCCCCTTGCCCAGGTATATGAATCATCGTTTTGTCAATTGAAGACAGACATAGTATTTTCCGGGAAAACTTCCGTACCCCGTGCAGAGAAACCGCCTTTTCAAGAATCACTGGTGCAGGACAGGCGCCCGGAAATGATCACCGGCGTATTCAGATCGGGAAAGAAGATACAACTAGATCGATTAAAAGATCTGATTTATAAATATGTGTCCTCAACCATAAGGATCAAAGGATATGCAAGGCTGTCACCAAAAGGAAACGCCAGGATACAGGCTGTATACAATTCTGTTACTATTCAATCAGGGATCCAGGAGTCAGGAAATACCGCTTTGGTTTTTATTGGAGAAAAATTTAACTTATCACAATTTAGCCGGGATTTCAGGGCTTTGGCAGAATAAATTATGGAAGTAAAACACTTTACAATTGCGTATGATTCTCTGGGGGTTACCATGGAGAAGATCGAGAAATTTATGGGGTATGAAAAAGGAAGTATCCCGGAGCCGTTCCCTGATCTGATTTCCAACGCATTAGCGGTTGCCCCCGGTTATTGTGATATTCAGGGTGGGTACAGGATTATTGACAACTATCAACTGAACAGAAAAGAGCACCAGCTCAGCCTTGAACGGACAACTTTTGAGATCAGCCGGATTATTGCCTACCAGATGCGGAAAGCCGAAAAAGCAGCCCTTTTTGTCTGCACTGCCGGGGAAGGGATCAGTGCCTGGTCCAAAAAACTGATGCAGGAAGGTGATCTTATGAAAGGCTATGTAGTGGATGTAATAGGTTCTGAAATAGTTGAAGCAGCAATGGACCGGATACAGGACCACCTCGCGGAGGAGATGCAGCATCAAAACTTTGGCATTACCGATCGTTACAGCCCCGGCTATTGTGACTGGAAAGTCAGTGAGCAACCCAAACTTTTTTCCTTTTTCCCAGAAAAATTCTGCGGTATTTCTTTATCCGATTCCTGCCTCATGTACCCCATCAAATCCGTAAGCGGGGTGATAGGCATTGGTGAAGAGGCCGAACGGAAGGGTTATCTTTGTGAGCATTGCGATATGAAAAATTGCATCTACCGGAATAAGCGTTACCAGGTCAGTTGTTAGTCCTGCCTAAAGCCATGAACAGAACCTTTTTAATTCCGGGTTACTCATTAGAAAAAAGTATTCGTTAATCAATTTGTTTCTAGTTACTGTTCAAAGACCACTTTATTTGCAATAATCACCTTTAGCCTGAACCTATTGATAAATTTTTGTTGTTCGACGTAATTTTAAGATATATAGGTGATATTCAATACGATACTCCGCCAGGTTGACCCTGATGGGCATCCTGATTATCATCGGGGTGCTCCATCAGCCTGATAGGGTGAAAAATTCGTGAATTTTTCAGGTTAGAAAAAATCTCAACTCCTTAGTCCCCGAAATCTATACATTAAATCCGAACGCGGAGATATTCTGCCGCAACCTATACATAACTCTTAAAGTCGCCATGTAAACGGGTATATCGGGTAACGCTTGACCGGATCATTGATCATGCGTCACCCGCACATCCATTACTGGCATGCGTCATTATCAGCACCCGGGGTTCCCAGATCGCCGGTCTCAAAAGCACTGGTTGACAGACACCAATTGGCTCCCGACTGCGCTGCGTCAGCATCATAACTGAGAGGATCAAGGATAATAGAAGCTCCATTCCCGTCAGGAAAGCCAGCAGCGCCGTAGTTAACAGTTGAAATTACAGAACCATTGGATCCGTCGTCTCCATAATTGCTTAAGGTGATCTCCTGGCCCGTATTGGTCAGGGTAAGAGCACTCCCATAGACATAAGAAGCTGTGACAGCCGCGCCTGCCGTTTTGGCAAGGACAATAAAATCCTGCGGACTGATTGAAAGAGGTTCACTGATAATATGTTGTACTTCAGATCCTTCTTTTATGACCAACTGAAAAAGATCTATTGTTTCTGTTGATGCATTGAATATTTCAAACCACTCCCCTTCGGTGTCACTTAGGGCTGCAGGATTGTACATGATTTCCGTGATGATAAGATCCCCGTAACCAACCGGTCCTTCAATCAATGAAGAGGTACCGTTTCCCAGGGAAACAATCTCCGTGGTAACCGTTTCGTCAACCAAAATGTCTAAGATTGAACTGCCTGAATCAAGAGATGCCTCAATATGTATCTCGTAATGATATCCGGGTAAAGGATCTGCAATATCTCCATTAACCATCTTTAAGCCATTAGTCCCATCCGGATTGATAAAAATCAGGCTGGATTCAATCGCTATGGGTAAGACCGGAAAATAACCCATTCTTATCTCATCTCCTGTAAAAACAAGAGAACCTTCAGATGAAGTCAGCGTAGTTGAATAATCGGTGAACTGATCAATTACTTCAGGGGAATAAACGACCGAGAACAAACAATTAGCCAACACCGCCTCGATCTGTATTGTCTTGCTCTCCTCATAATCGATCGAGAACAAATCCGATTCACCATAATACCAGGGGCTGTCGAAAGCAATTACCGGTACAGTCGAAGATTGCACGGAAACATAATAGGTCCCCGGTTCAAGTGATACCTCTGTACCCATGTCGGCATAACGGTCGAATGATTTGTACAGGACACCACCAGCGGTAAGAAATTTTACGATGAAATCATCCGTATTTACCGCAGCCATACGGCCATGTTTTTCGATTATGTCAACAGAGACATCGAATTGCAAACGAACAGTGCCATAAAGCGATTCCGAATTCATTTTTTCCAAGGGATTCTCACAGGAAAAAAGAACTAATAACATTGATGAAAGGGCATAAAGCCCAGTGATGGATTTTAACTGGTTTTTCATAGCTGGTAAAATTTTGTTATTCAATAATAAGAAATTATTTTTAAAGACAAAACATTTTTTGAACGATATTATCGATACCATGAAAAAACATGCAATATTTTTTATGCTGACGCTCCTGTTTTTTTCCGGTTGCTCTGAAAGGGAAAAGAAAGCTGTCGGGACCGATCCTGCAACAAATATTATTTACATCCTGGCTGATGACCTTGGGTACCATGAACTGGGTTGTTATGGCCAAAAAGATATCAGAACCCCTCATATTGACCGGATGGCCGCCGAAGGCATGCGTTTCGCCCAGCATTATGCCGGCACATCCGTCTGCGCCCCTTCCCGAAGCGTACTCATGACCGGTCAGCATACAGGCCATACCCCATCACGCGGCAATAAGGAATCCGACCCTTATGGTCAGTTCCAGATCCCCAATGAAACTGTTACCGTGGCTGAATTATTAAAAGAAGCCGGTTATGAAACAGCCTTATTCGGTAAATGGGGACTTGGCGTAGAGAACACCTCAGGAGATCCGCAGAATCAGGGATTTGATGAGTTTTTTGGATATTACTGCCAGGTGCATGCTCATAATGCCTTTCCTGAATATTTGTATCATAACGGAAATAAGATCAATCTGCGAAATGAGGTAACCTACATGCCTGAAGATCACTGGACCAGAGGCTTCGGCAGTTATGCTACCGAAAAGGTCGACTATTCAAATGATCTTTTTGCTGATAAAGCTATCGAATACCTGGAGAGCCATAAAGACCAGCCATTTTTCCTGTATCTCCCGGTAACCATGCCGCATAACAATGGCGAGGCCCCCGAAGGTGAAAAATTTGAAACACCTACCTTGCAACCCTATGAGGACCAAAACTGGTCATATGAGAAAAAATCCTATGCTTCCATGATCACCAGGCTCGACGATTACGTGGGAAGAATAATGGAAAAGCTGAATGAACTGGATATTTCCCGAAATACGCTTGTGATCTTTACCAGTGATAACGGTTGCGCGGAACCACAGCTATTCGATGGAAGCGCCCCCCTTCGTGGGATGAAAAGGGACTTGTACGAAGGTGGCATCCGTATACCTATGATCGCCAGGTGGGTAGGCACCATTCAGCCGGGAACCGTATCTGAACATATATCCGCTAATTGGGATGTTTTACCAACTTTTTGTGCGGTTGCCGGGATCTCTGCTCCCTCCAGTATAGATGGAATATCCTTTCTTCCTGAATTAAAAGGAGAAAAACAACCCCAACATGATTATCTCTACTGGGAATTTCATGAACAGGGCAAAAAGCAGGCGGTCAGGAAAGATCACTGGAAAGCGGTACGCCTCAACGTCTTTGAGAATCCTGATGCCCCCATCGAGTTATATGACCTGTCAACCGATGTCGATGAATCAGAAAATGTCTCTGGCAAAAACCCGGAAGTAGTATCAGAAATGACGAAGATCATGAAAGAAGCCCATACACCTGATCCTAACTGGCCATTATATCATAATGAGTTTTAGAGGTTATCATCCTTCATTTTGTATTAAGCCTGGCTAGTTCATGGTAAAGTTCCCTTCTCTGAAAGACAGTCGGTCAATTGGGATACCTAACCATAAAAATTCTCTTATAAAAAAATTTCGGCTAACCCCCTTGCATAACTACCTGATAATAAATATTTTAAAATAGTTCAGACGGATTGTTTTGAGAATAGTTTATAAATAATCAGGGTTTACACTTCCTGCAATGTTTTTCATTTACTTCAAAAAGAATTAGTTTTGACAAATTATTATATTTAGATATATCTAAATATTTTTTTGTATTAGTAGAACATTTTTTTTAAAATACGTTAAATATTAAAAAGGCGATAATGACATTAACTGAATTGAAACGAGATCAGACCGGCGAGGTCGTTACCCTGGATGAAAGTTGTCAGGGGTTTGAACGTTTCCGTTTACTGGATCTCGGAGTGGTCCCGGGAACGGAGATCAGTCAGGCCCTTGATAATCCCATGAAGGAACCGCTGGCCTATCACATACGCGGTGCGGTAATCGCACTCCGTAAAGAACAAACGGACAGAATAATCATACAATTGAAATAAATACCAATGTCAGTCGATCAAGGCATATTGACAAAAAGCAAAACTGCCACCAAGGCAGGCAAATCTCAATCCGGATGTGATGGTTGCCCGGCCCATCGTGATGGGCAACTTAGAAAACTAGGGATCAGCCTGGATAAATGGGATTTTGTTGTTGGACTGGCCGGCAATCCCAACGTCGGGAAAAGCACTGTATTTAATGCGCTTACAGGCCTCAGACAACATACAGGCAACTGGCCAGGAAAAACCGTTACCCGTGCAGAAGGCGGATTCAATTTTGACAGTCAGAATTATAAACTGGTTGATCTTCCCGGTGCATATTCCCTGATATCCAAAAGTGCTGATGAAGAAATAGCCCGTAATTTTATCCTATTCGGCAAACCGGATGTTACAATCATCGTTGTTGATGCCACACGATTGGAAAGGAACCTCAATCTTGTATTACAGATCCTTGAAATCACAGATAAAGCAGTTGTAGCACTTAATTTGATCGATGAAGCAGAACGAAAAGATATCCAGGTTGATGAAAGATCTCTTTCACGGGATCTTGGCATACCGGTTATTCCTGTTTCAGCCCGGTATAACAGGGGCCTTGATAACCTTTTAGGTGCCATCAGTGATGTAGCAAATGGTAAATTCCAGACAAAACCACTCGAAAACTCATTCCATGATGCCACGCTCAAAAATGCGATAAAAGAAATCAGTCAGACACTTGATAAATCTTTTCCAGAGTTGGATAATAAGGACTGGCTGGCAGAGAGACTATTGGATGGTGACGAAGAGATCCTTATGGCTCTTAAGAGTGGAGAATTACTGGATCATTTACAACATGAGGAAGCATATACCGCCTTCGATGCCGAAAAACTCCGGAAAGATGGCCTGAATATTTTCTATCAATATGAGGAGGATATCAATGCTATTGAAAACCGGGCCAAGGAACTTAGACGGGGTCTGGGTATTAATTTTCATGACCGCCTTGTCGAAAAACATTATTTTCAGGCCAAAAAGATCGCCGATCATTGTGTCAGGTTCCCGGATAAAAACAAGAACCTGTACATGGATCAGTATATTGACAGGATCGTCACCAGCCGTTTATGGGGATTCCCGATCATGTTCCTTCTTTTATCCCTGATTTTATGGGTCACCATAACAGGAGCCAACTATCCTTCACAGGCCCTGGCGCATATTCTTCTGGACCAGGGGCATCCCTTTCTTAAAGATTTGGCAATGGCGGCCGGCCTTCCCTGGTGGGTGATCGGCTTATTGATCGATGGGATGTATATGGCTACCGCCTGGGTAATAAGTGTTATGCTCCCGCCCATGGCAATATTCTTCCCACTCTTTACCCTCCTTGAAGACTTCGGGTATTTACCACGTGTTGCCTTCAACCTGGATAGTATTTTCAAAGCCTCCGGCGCCCATGGTAAACAGGCATTGACCATGAGTATGGGTTTTGGTTGTAATGCCGCCGGCATCGTTTCCACCCGTATCATTGACAGCCCGCGGGAACGGCTGATCGCCATCATTACCAATAATTTTGCCCTGTGCAATGGCCGATGGCCCACGCAGATCCTGATCGCTTCCCTGTTTATTGGCGGGCTTGTACCGGCCTACCTAGCCGGTTTAGTTTCGGCAGCAGCGGTGATCTTCGTAGCCGTTCTGGGTATTCTTCTGACCTTTATCGTTTCATGGGCGCTTTCAAAAACAATATTGCAAGGCGAAGCCTCTACTTTCAGCCTTGAACTTCCACCCTACCGTCCGCCACGTATCCTGCAAACGATCTATAAATCCTTTATTGACCGCACCATTTTCGTTTTATGGCGTGCCATAATTTTTGCTCTGCCCGCGGGTGCTGCCATATGGCTCATTTCCAACATCCAACTCGAAGGAGGCAGTCTTGCCGAACATATGATATCCTTTATGAACCCATTCGGATTAATTATCGGCCTGAACGGTGTTATTTTATTAGCTTATGTTGTAGCTATCCCAGCCAATGAGATCGTCATTCCCACGATCCTGATGCTCACGGTCATGATAACCGGTATGACAGGAATGGGGGAAGGGGCAGGTATAATGTTTGAACTGGAAGGAAAAAATGATCTTTTACAACTTCTCCGGGCGGGTGGCTGGACATTGCTGACAGCGGTAAACCTTATGATCTTCAGTTTGATCCATAACCCATGCAGCACCACTATTTATACAATATACAAAGAAACAAGAAGCACCAAATGGACCACAATATCGGCTCTGTTGCCCCTTATATTGGGTTTTATCGTAATCTACCTTATTGCTCAGATCTGGCAATTATTCGTTTAGCAGATTTTTATCCCGTTAATCAGACAAAAAATGCCAAGTGGATTCCGCTAATTACCGAGCCAATCCATCGCTGAGGCCTGATCTTCGAAAAGCTCAATATTAAAAAATACACCCAATCACTTCGCCAAAAGCACGGGAAAAATTAAATTTATTCACTTACCAGCATTATTACCATCCCTGGCTCAGATTCGTCCTTGCCTGCTGCATCATATAAGCCTATTGATTCTATGACTGCTCCGGACAGTTCTACCCGGTCTTCTTCAATCAGGATCTTGTCCGTTATATCAAAAGCTTCATCCCCGGCCAGGTCCTGGGCATACACCTTAAGGCCCTTGACCGGTTGAGGAGAGGTCAGGACCAGGGAAGAATAGTAGCCAAAAACACCAACTTTAGCTTTCATGTCTCCAACCGGAACTGCAACCTTTACTCTGGGATGATAGAATCCCTTATCAGCAGTGACCCGTGATAAGGTGGCAACAGCCACCGAACCATTAGGATGTCTGGAAGCAACAACATAGGGAGGTTCACCATCATGATCAACATCAGGCAACGCCATCCCTCTGGATACCCGAGCAGGTGCAGCCTGCATAATTTCTTCTCCGACAACCCATGTCGCCCAACTCTCACCCTCACGGAAAAGCCAAGTATCCTGTAACATTTCATCATCTAGGTAAACGAGGGTCTCGCCTACGCCAAAGGCAGGCGCTATTCGCTGCCAACGGACTGCCCGTATTACCTCATCCATTCTGTGCTTCACATTATAAGGATCATATTCCCAACCTTCAACATCTTTCATTAAAGGATGTCTCATGATACCCAGTGCACAACCGAGTGCTGCTCCGAGATAGGGTTCATCTTCACAATTCAATATACCCTTGCCGTCAGGTGGACTTTTAAATACGGCTAACAGTTGTGCGACCCTGTCGAGTGTAGTGGGAATGGATAACTGGGCGGTCACATCATAGACCCTGTAAATATCTGAAAACTCAATAACAGCTTTCGCCTTTTCGATTTTATTTCCTGCATCCCAGGTTTTGAAGGTTCCAGTCCGGGCATAGTTTTCAGTATCCCAGGGGCAGGGCTCATCATTTAGTGGTCCACAACTCAGACTATGCTCGATCCATAATTCCGGGTGGTATTGCTTTGCCACCTCGGTAAGCATTCTTCTGAATTCAGGATCATGGCCATGAAAACCATAATCCACCTTCCAGTAGTTAATTCCGGCATCACGGCTCCACCGAATCCTTTCGCGGAAATATTGTTTCAATAATTCCCTTGAAAATTCCATTTTCTGATCACCATAAGCATGGGCAGCAACCCATACACCTGCACCCTTCCATCCGGCGGCCTGTACAAGAGCATTAAGTTTCTTCATCCGCTCAGCAGGCCTTCCGGTAGCAAGCGGGAATTTTTCTATGGAGGCTACCATGGATCCAAGTAGCCAGTGCGCCGTATCAAATGACATTTCAGGGGAAACATCCCAACCTAAATCAAAAACAACATAAAGATCCTTTCTGACTTTGTCGTAACTATATAACAACCCGTCACCCATGCCAAAAAAAATGTCCTGCGTCAAATTTTCAGCAGTTTTCACATGACCTCCCTGGGTTAATGAGTTAACTACGCTTAAGCTGTCAATAGCATAATTCTGGGCGCCCCATGTACAATAATAACTAGGTGTTGCACCAGGTGCCTGGGGGATTAGATTAATATCCGTTCTTTTAAAAGTAGCATTATCATCAGGCTGACAGGCATAAGAAATAACGATCAATAAAAAAAAGTATACTTTTTTCATACAATCAAAGAAAAAAACCAATGTTTGGGAAGCTTTAAATTACAGGATTTACATGCATTTATAAAGCAATTCAATATATTAATTATTCAATGTTATTTTTATCTGCCATATTTTAATTGAAATATGAATATCAGAAATATGATCAGAAGGGAGCAACAGGATATGCCTCCTCATATTCCAAATAACATCAATCAATTAAGAAATGCTTCTAATCCTGTGATTTAGTTATTTATATCACTTATTTTTCTATCAACTATTCCTTATTTTTAGATCCTAAAATATCTCATCCGAAATTAATTTTTTTAAATTATGAAAAATATTTTATCAATAGCCGGCATATTGATCATTCTGGTACTGATGAACTGTCAAACCAATATCAGAACATGGGATATTTCATCGCCAGATGGAAGGATCCATTTCCAACTGATTCACGAGAAAATCTCTGACAGCACCTCAACACTGACGTATAATGTAACAATAAAAACCGAATCGGGTGAAAAAAAGCTCATCGATAACTCTCCCCTTGGAATTGTCAGAAAGGATGGCGTTTTTACTGATCAGTTATCTTTCGTGGAAGAATCGGCAACTGCTGAGGTTGAAGACAGCTATGAGATGATCTCAGGTAAGCAGAAGAGCATAAGTAGTCATGGCGTTGAGAAGTCGGTTATTTTTGAAAACAACCAGAACAAAAAACTGGTGATAGATTTTTCTGCCTTTAATGATGGCGTAGCTTTCCGGTACCGTTTCCCGGAAGAGGACACCCTGGAGAGAACAGTAATTGGTGAGATCACCAGCTTTAATATGGCCATGGATGGCAAAAAGTGGATACAACCCTATGATACGGTCACGAAATATACGCCTGCTTATGAAACATATTTCAGAAACGGCATTCCCATCGGCACTAAAGCCCCCGGCAAGGAGGGCTGGTCATTCCCGGCTTTATTTGAAATGGATGGCAGCTGGGTCCTGCTTACTGAGTCTGACCTGCAGGATAATTTTTATGGCGCTCATCTCGAGCCGGATGCTCCTGATGGAAAATACATGATTCGGTTGCCAGAACCCGAAGAAGCTTTGAATACCGGCCCGGTTGTCCCTACCCATTCACTACCCTGGACGCTGCCCTGGCGGGTGATCCTTATCGGAGAAAAGCTTAATACTATTGTTGAATCAAACCTGGTCAATCACCTGGCCACGCCTTCTGTTGTAAAAGAAATTTCCTGGATCAAACCGGGAAGAGCATCCTGGAGCTGGTGGTCCGACCACGATAGTCCCCAGGACTATAATGAGCTGATCCCGTTTATAGACCTGGCCGCTGATATGGGCTGGGAACACTCCTTGGTAGATGCCAACTGGAATATTATGAAAAATGGTGATCTCGAAAAAGTTATCGAATATGCCGGCAGAAAAGATATTGGTATCCTGGTATGGTATAATAGCGGAGGCCCTCATAATACCGTCGGTGAACAACTGAGGGATGCCATGCATACAAGTAAAAGACGCAGAGAGGAATTTGAAAAACTGCATAACTGGGGAGTAAAAGGTGTAAAAGTTGACTTTTTCCAGAGTGACAAACCGCATATCATCAAACAATATCATGATATTCTCAGAGATGCGGAAGATTATCAGATCATGTGTAATTTTCACGGGAGTACCATTCCCCGGGGCTGGCGAAGGACCTATCCTCATCTGGTATCCATGGAAGCCGTTCGTGGAGCAGAATGCTACAGCTTCGATACAAGATTCCCGGAAGCAGCGCCCTGGTATAATACCATTTTACCCTTTACACGAAATGCAATAGGTCCGATGGACTATACCCCGGTCACCTTTTCTGATCAGACCTATCCCCATATCACTTCTTATGGCCACGAACTTGCGCTTTCCATTGTTTTTGAATCGGGCATCATCCATTATGCGGACAGAGTCGATGCCTACCGAAGCGCACCCGGGTTTGTCAAAGACTTCCTGAAAAATGTACCGGCCAGCTGGGATAACACCCGGTTCCTGCAAGGCTATCCAGGAAAATATTGCATAATCGCAAGGCAAAAAGATGAGATCTGGTATATAGGAGCAATTAACGGGCAGGATACAGGTCAGACAGTCACGCTGACCCTGCCGTTCCTCACCGGGGGAGAGCACATGCTGGAATTGATCAATGATGGCGATGATGAAAGATCTTTCAGGTATTCTAAAAAACCCTTAAAACCCGGGAATTCCATTGAAGTAACCATGGAGCCCAATGGTGGTTTTGTTATTACTGCCATGCTTCTTGAGTAACTAAAGACATCTGCTTTATAGAGGTTTTTATATTTTGATAAACCCCAAAGTCCGGCAGTATTGTTATTTTTGCTACTTTTGCGGCAATTGTAGGATATAGAAAACAACTGAAATCGCATCTGTGTTATCCGGGATAATATTATGGAACAATTAGTTACTTCTGCTTTCAGGCTGGGCATCATTGCCGGTGGTCAGTTAGGTAAAATGCTGACTCTTGCAGCCAGCAACTGGGATGTCAAATCATATGTGCTGGATCCTTCTGATCATGCGCCTGCTGCTCCGGTCTGTTCAAAATTTATCCGGGGTGATTATCTGGATTTTGAAACGGTGTACAATTTTGGCAAAATGACCAATATGGTCACACTTGAAATTGAGCACGTAAACACCGATGCGCTCATCAAACTTAAAGATGATGGCATAAGGGTACTTCCTGACCCGGAACATGTTAAACGCATTCAGGATAAGGGATTACAGAAAAATGCCTTGAAAAAGGCAGGTATTAATACCGCTGAATACCTTTTAGTGGAATCGAAGGAAGAAATTCATTCTTTATTCAATAAAGGGAAAATCAAATTGCCATTCGTTCAGAAACTCAGGAAGTCGGGCTTTGATGGTCGTGGTGTGAAGGTTGTAAATACAACAAAAGACCTGGATAGTCTCCTTGAGGGTCCGTCTGTGATTGAAACAAAAGAAAATATAATTAAGGAAATTTCTATTATTGTTGTCCGGAGTACGAAAGCTGAAATCAGGACCTTCCCCGCTGTCGAACTGATATTTAATCCCGAAGCCAATCTCGTCGAATACCTGCTTTGCCCGGCCCAGGTTGAAAAAAGAATATTACAAAAAGCCAACGATCTGGCTATTGAAACGGCTAAAACCTTCGCAATCCACGGAGTCGCTGCGGTTGAGATGTTTATCACTGAAAATGAAGAAATACTGGTAAACGAAATTGCACCAAGGCCACATAACAGTGGACATCATACAATTGAAGGCAACTTCACCAGCCAGTACGAGCAGCATCTTAGAGCTATTTTGGGGTTTCCCCTCGGCAGCGTTGATATCAAGATCCCTTCAATAATGGTTAATTTACTGGGAGAAGAAGGATATCAGGGGAAGGTACGGTATGAAGGTCTTACCGACTGCATGGGTATCGAGGGGATAAAACTACATATTTACGGAAAAAAGGATACCCGGCCCTTCCGGAAAATGGGTCATGCAACCATTCTTGATCAGGATATCGGCCAGGCCTGGGAAAAAGCCCAATACATCAAAGAACATTTAAAAGTGAAATCATGGGAAATGCTGAAGTAGGCATTATTATGGGATCTGATTCTGACCTGCCGGTTATGAAAGATGCCGCTGAATTTCTGGAAGGCATGGGGATATCCGTTGAAGTTACCGTAGTATCTGCTCACCGGACGCCCGGCCGTTTAATGGAATATGCCAGGAGTGCCCATCTACGGGGAATTAAGGTGATCATTGCAGGAGCCGGCGGAGCGGCGCATCTTCCGGGTATGGCAGCTTCCGTATCACCGCTTCCCGTCATCGGTGTTCCGATAAAAAGCAGTAACTCCATTGATGGATGGGATTCGATACTATCCATATTACAAATGCCCAATGGAGTACCGGTGGCAACAGTGGCCCTGAATGCGGCTAAAAATGCTGGGATCCTGGCTTTAGAGATTCTTGCTACCGGAAACAAAGAATACCGCGAAAGAGTATCCGCCTATAAAACGGAACTCACAAAAAAAGTGGAAGAAAAAATCGCAAGAATAGAGGAAAGAGGTTATAAGGCAATCCTAAAAGAAAAAAAAAGCAGTTAAGATATTAATTATTTGTTTGTAAGAATTATAAATAATACATTTTTCATTCAGTAATGCTTTTGAAAGATCCGTATATTCTTTATAAAGGAAGAAGTACCTATCTTTAGAAAACTAGTTGTTTTAACTACTATTAATTTTTAATTAGTATTATTTTCAATAATGAAAAACCTCCTAATTGCAGTATTCAGCCTTATAATAGTTCAGGGATTTGGTCAATTTGTACCTAACTATGAAGAGTCTAAAATTCCGGACTACGAATTACCGCCTTTGTTTATTACAGAAAATGGCAAAAAAGTAGAAACGGCCCAAGAGTGGTGGCAATTACGCCGGCCAGAGCTCCTGAGGCTTTTCTCAACCCATGTATACGGGTTTATTCCCGAAAAGGACGTGGACATTATCTTTGATATCGTCGAGAACGAAAACCCTGCCTTGGGAGGCCTTGCCACAAGGAAACAGGTAAAGATTATTTTTACTGATGAAGGTCGTCAATCAGTGGCCCATTTATTGATCTACCTGCCTTTCCCCGCAAATAAGCCTGCTCCTGTTTTCCTTGGGTATAATTTTTATGGAAACCACACTATTTTCCCCGATCCCGAAATTATTATTCCGGATAGCTGGACAAGAAATAATCCTAATTTTCTGATCATGGATAATAGCCTCGATGAAAAATCAAGAGGTTGGCGTACCAGCCGGTGGCCTTTGCTCAATATTTTAAAGAGAGGTTATGGGCTCGCTGTAATGTATTATGGCGATATAGACCCTGATTATGACGATAACTTTATGAACGGCATTCATCCTTTATTTTACAAGGAGGGTCAGACCAAACCGGAGCCTGACGAATGGGGATCGATAGGTGCCTGGGCATATGGATTATCCAGGGCCATGGATTACTTTGAAAAAGATAAGGATATCGATCAGTCAAAGGTAGCGGTTATCGGCCATTCCAGGCTGGGAAAAACATCATTATGGGCTGGTGCCAGAGATGACCGTTTTGCCATGGTCATATCCAATGAGTCGGGATGTGGCGGTGCAGCTTTATCCAGAAGAAAGATTGGTGAAACAGTTGAAAGGATCAATACAGCGTTTCCACACTGGTTTTGTGATAATTTTAACCATTATAATAAAAATGAAGAGGCTCTTCCTATTGATCAGCATCAGTTGATTGCCCTGATCGCTCCCAGACCTGTATATATCGCCAGCGCTGCCGGTGATGAGTGGGCCGATCCTAAAGGCGAATTTTTGGCCGGGTACCGGGCAAGCCCCGTATATGAACTATTTGGGCTTAAAGGACTTGAATCTGATATCATGCCAGAAATTAACCAACCGGTGAAGAAAGGACATGTTGGATATCATATCCGGTCGGGTGATCATGATCTGACATATTTTGACTGGGAACAATTCCTGGATTTTGCAGACATGCTCTTAAAATAGTTTCTCGCCTGCTGGCGTATAATAGTACCATAGGTGTGGTAAAATAAACAATAAAACGATCCTATTCCAGGTCGTATTTTAAAAGAGTGCCCTGCTCGCCTACTATCCAACCCAGGTTATCATGGATCATATGTATATCAAGAAGGGTTTGTTTGGTATCAACAATTTCGTAATTCCATCCAACACCACCATCTTCTGACCGGAATATCCTTCCTTCCTCCCCTATAATCCAACCTTTCCCCTCGTCAACAAAAAAAACCTGATGCCAGGTATCAGCAATAAACCCGTTTGATGGATCAAAGTCGTTCCAGCTGATCCCTTCATTTGTACTTTTTGCAATAGTATTCGATCCACCACTTAGCCATCCGTTGAAAGAATCATAAAAAAACAAAGACTGTATCGTTATGTCCTTAACCTGTGCCTGTTGATTCCAGGTAGCTCCTGTATTATTGGAAATATATAGTTTGCCATCCTCTCCGCCGGCAAATCCAATCTTTGGTTCAATAAAAAATACGGCATGCAGATCCTCACCACCCGAAGTTTTGGAGGTAAGCCAGTTGCCCCCACCGTCCACGGTGATAACTACCTGTCCTTTATCGCCAACAGCATAACCAAAAAGAAAATTATAAAAATAAAGAGCATTTAAGGGCGCTTCCTGAATGAAAACCTGATCCCAGGTAACTCCGCCGTCAAGACTCTGCAATATCTGTCCTTTTATTGTACCATTTTCAGAAAAATCGCCTGCGGCAAACCCCTTAAGATTATCGATAAACACGATATCGTTAAGGTTATCTGCCAACAGATTGTCAGAAGCATTCCAACTATTCCCTCCATCCCTGGTATAAAAGATCAGCCCCTGATCACCGGCAATCCATCCTAACATTGAATCATGGAAATATACAGCGTTTATATTTTTATCAGTCCCTGATGCAACCTGTTTCCAAATACTGTTGGGATAATCTACCGTCAGGGTAAATTTTTCTTCCGCTGAGAGTTGCCCGCTTGTTGCAACCACGGTAATCTGAGTGGTCCCCCTTCGTCCATCAGAGGGTGTTATTGCAATTGTGCGGTCCCGGCCTGAGCCGCCCAGTTCGATCCGGCTATCCGGAACCAGATCCTGATTATTGGAAGCAGCCCTGATGACAAGTGTGTTTTCGTCACCCCCGGGATCATTAACCATAAAACTCACTGGGCCCATACTTGAATTCACCGGGATCACCTGATTGGGAATAGCACTTATTTCCGGGAAGGCTATTTCTTCACTATCATTATCACAGGAAAAACTAAAAAACAAGAGTAATAACAAAGCATAAGACTTCACAGGCCTGAATAAACTGCTATAAATATTCCAGTCGAACTTGACACTTCCCATATCGTCAGATTAATGTATAATAAGGTTTAAATATAATCATAAGTAGCTGATCGGGTGTATTTCTGAATCTTTTTTATACTTAAAATGTATGCATCATGACTATTATTTACTAATTTAAGAACAGGATAATTTTTTCAATAACATGAAATGCAATATTTTTATTTTTACCGTTATAATCTTTTTCTTTCAATGTCAATCCGGTAGTAAAAAGGAGTTCCAGCATAACGATACTTTCGAATCTATTTTCGATGGCAGGAGTCTTGAAGGCTGGCATACATTAGGTCAGGTCAATACCACCATTGATAAAGGAATATTAATCCTGTCAAATGGCCAAAGTGACCAAGATGGCTGGCTTATAACAGATGAAGAATTCGAGAACTTTCATTTAAAAGCTGATTTTTTTTGTCCGCCACCAAATAACAGCGGTATTGTTATTCGTTATCCCGCCAAGAGTTCAGAAGCTCCGGCAATCTCAGGTTATGAAATAAACATTTATAATACGCCAAAT
>CAZYDB010000052.1:0-19116 GCA_964645995.1 uncultured Roseivirgaceae bacterium | reverse complement strand
ACCTATATATCTTAAAATTACGCCGAACAACAAAAATTTATGAATAGGTAGGTTAAGAAGCTCATGATCAATAAGCCAGATATCAGAGATAACCCCGTTTTTAAATACATACATTCCATTGGTTTACCTGGGAGTGCTTTATTAAAAAAAAGAAATATTAGTACGATTATCGGTTTAATAAAAAAAATACCGCCGTGTCAGGATCGGTTTGATTATTTCCCAATGGATAGTTATTAAAATTTCAGCTATTTTTACCAGAAAGATATCAATCACCATGGATATAAATGCTGTAAGCCGTTTTTATATTTTTTTACTAATAATTCTGTTAAATAGTTGCTCTTTTGATAAAAGGTTGCTTACCGACCAGCCTGACCCTACCGAATACAAATGGGGAACCAATAAAAGAATAATTATTGAAAATGGCTATTACCATTCATACCGTCATCTGGATACATTAACCCACCAGTTGAAGGGAGACACACTGATCCCGCTGGAATTCACTGAAAATAACAAGGTAGTATTAACCAGATTATTATCCTCCCAAATGGATATGCGGGAAACAGAAGGCGGGATCACGGAATTTGTTACAACGGAGGCAACTTTCAGGAAAGACACTTTTATTTTTGATATGCAAAAGCAGGCAGGAAAATCCTTCCTTATCTTATATTCTGATAATGCAGCATCCCTTGTTTATGAATTAAAGGATGAGAATACCGAAATCAGTGAAACCAACAATTTGAAACAACCGGTATACCGTATAAAAGGGTACACGGTAGGAGAAACAATAGACCGGGAAGCCATCGATATTGTCTTTACCGATAATTTTGGCCAGTCGGTAGTAGAGGAAGCCCGCCTGACTGCGGATCCTGCAATTCTGTTTATCATTGTAGGAAGAAAGCATATAGAACAGATCCAGCAATTTGACATTTCCAATGGTGCATTGGAATCTATTAAAAAAGAGCTGAATAAACTATTCACCAGGAAAGCTGAATATGAAGAAATCATTAATGGAGAGGGGCCGGACAGGCAAATTATGCAGGGATATTTCTGGAACGAAAAAGAAGTATCAATAAGCCTTCAACGAACAATACCTGATGGTGGAGTGCGGGCTGAGCCAGATTGGACCCTGACCTATAATAATTATATCATCACTAATATCCTCCAGAACTACCTTGAGATGCCGCCTGAGAATCTATGATTTACCAATAAACCTCAGGATCTTACGAGATAAATTGTCTGTTAGTCAAAGGCCGGTTTTTATATCAGGATTCATCATAAAACTTCGTTCTTTAATGGAAACGTCGATTAATCAATTGAATTAAAGGATATTTTCAATTATCAAAATAGTATTTCCCGGATTCATCTTCATAGACATAGTATACAAGCGGGGGCCACAAGGGTTCAGGCAAGGATTTATACCATAGATCATACACCCGCATAAGTTCCAGGACTGTTTCCCTGTTTTCTACAAAAATATTCTGTCTTTCCATGTTGTCTTTTTGCATATCAAAAAGCAGCGTGTCGCCAAATTTTAGATTATAGACCAGCTTATATGTGCTCGAGCGTATCGCCCGCGTATCGCCACGGTTCCAGTAGATGTAGGGATGCGGCTCCTTATCTGACATGTTTCCGGAAATATACTGAACAAGATCTTTGCCATCATAGCGCCTGTCCGGGGGCAATTCGATAGCTAACTGACCTGTGATCGTGGCAAAAATATCCATTGAAGTTACTGGTTTCTTGAAGGCAATTCCCTTCCGGCAATGTCCATCCCATCGCAGGATCATCGGTACATTAAGCCCCCCTTCAAAATCAGTTATTTTCCCTCCTTTTAAAGGGGCATTATCCGTAGTATGTGTATAGGTAGCACCCCCATTGTCGGAAATGAAAAACACAAGGGTATTTTCATCAAGTCCTCCTGAATGAAGAGCAGCTAACAGGTCCCCGATATTATCATCGAGTGATTTGATCATGGCATAATAGACCCGTTTGACAGGATCATCGATATGATCAAACATGTTAACATATTTTTCAGGGGCCTGCAAAGGTGAATGCGGGGCATTATAACTGGCTATTAGGAAAAAAGGGGAGTCGCCGTTACCTTCAATAAAGGAGATGCATTCCCTGGTAATGGCGTCAGTCAGATATTCCTTTTCCTCAATTAATTCACAATTCCGGTAGATCGCATGAGGTCCGTTCCGTTGTCCGCTCCAGATGTGTTTATCACTGAAATCGTCCTCAATGCGTTGATCAACAATCCCTTCAGATCCTTCCGGCGCATACAGACTATGAGAAGCATAAAAACCATACTGATAATCAAAACCAAATGCACATGGAATGTTCTGAGGATGACCCCCCAAATGCCATTTTCCGATCAGGGCGGTCCGGTATCCTTCTTTTTTTAGTAACTCAGCCAGGGTGATCTCTGAAGGCGGCAATCCCTGCCTGGCAGCCATCGCTTTACTGGGAGCTTGGTGGATTTCCCGCGGCAGCCATGGATGCGAGTCAACGAAAAAGGTATAACCATAATGCATGAGCCGGTTTTCAAGATAAAATTCATGCATCTGGTGAGTAAAACCAAACCTTTGAGGATACCGGCCCGTAAGGATCGCCGCACGGGAGGGACTACAGACCGGGGAGGTAACATATGCCTGCTCAAAGATCACGCCTTCCATACCAAGTTGATCTATATTTGGGGTATGTACTTTCCCTTCACCATAAAGTGTGATATCTGTTTTACCGAGGTCATCAACAAGGATAAGCAGGATGTTAGGATATTTATCTCTTTTATCATTTTTATCGGTAACACTATCCAGCAATTGCTTTTTATAGGATATCAAATCCTGATCCCAATCAATGATGTACTTATCGGAAGTTAACGGCCACATTAACCAGGCACCGGTAATGATTAATACGATCACTGACGCTGGTATCAAATAATTCTTTTTCATATCTGTATTTAATAATCCTCAAACCATAAATATATTACTGAGTAAAAGGGGAAATTATAAATAATTATACTTTTTAACCCCGCTTATTCATAAACTATTCTCAATATAATCAGTCTTGACTATTTATAATATTTATTATCAGGTAGTTACGCAACGGGGTTAACCCCTGATAAGCGTCCCGATAAAATCGGAGCGCCTGCCTGCCTCCTTTAGGCAGGCTTGAGCCAGCAATAGGGCCACATTCCATCCGACTAGTTGGGTTAGATGGGTAGTGTGATTTTACCCGTCGGACCGGTACAAGCCTTTTACCCGTCGGGTACAAGCCTTTTACCCGACGGACCGCCGCCATCCCTCAAGGCCTGCTAGCGGTCAGACGGGATTAAGGACCGGCACTTCCCACAAGCATTTATACCGGTCGGACGGAATTAAGGACCGGCCCGGGCTGGAAGACCTGTGTGCCCCCCGGCAGACCTGCCGACAGGAAAAATTTATGAATTTTTCGGATTAAAAATGTCTTTTTGACATGTCTGCAAGATTAAATCGCAAATTCGCGTCAATTTGGCATTTTATTTCATCATATGGTGAGTGGTATATTAATTGTTTATTTTAAGATAAAATAGTAGTTATAAAATAAATACAATACATGATTAATTAACCTGAAAAATTCACGAATTTTTCACCCTATCAGGCTGATGGAGCACCTCGATAATAATCGTGATGCCCATCAGGGTTAACCTGGCGGAGTATCTTATTGAATATAACCTATATATCTTAAAATTACGCCGAACAACAAAAATTTATGAATAGGTAGGTTAACAACCGGTAAGAAATGTTTGCATGAAGCGGAGAATTTCTAATAAAATCAGCCAATGGATTACAGGGATTATTATAAAATACTGGGTTTAAACAAAAATGCCAGTCAGGAGGAAATAAAAAAGCAATATCGAAAACTGGCTGTAAAATATCATCCTGATAAAAACAAGGGAAACAGGGAGACTGAGGACCGTTTCAAAGAGATCAGTGAAGCTTACCAGGTATTGGGAAATCCTGAGAACAGGAAAAAATATGATAAACTTGGCGCCAACTGGAAACAGTATGAGCAGGCGGGGTTTGACGACTTCAATGGCTTTGGCAGTTCCGGCGGTAGGGGAAAGCAAGGGCGTTATACACAAGGCCAGCAGGATTTCTCAGATTTCATTGGTGGCGCTGGTTTCTCGGATTTCTTCGAGGCTTTCTTTGGTGGAAGCAGGCCCGGCACTGGATCACACCGGCCCGGATTCGGTGATCCACAGGATCTCTATGGCTTCGACTTCCAGTCGCCTGGCAATGATCTGGCAGGAGCGCTGACTATCAGTTTATATAATGCTTTTCATGGAACAGAAAGGGTCGTAGATCTGAGTGGTGAAAAAATACGGGTACGAATAAAACCCGGGGCCTATGATGGTTTAAAACTCCGTATAAAAGGAAAGGGAGAAAAAGGGCGGTTCGGTAAGGCCGGTGATCTCTATTTAACAATTCGAATTGAGAACAATACCTCATTTTCCAGGGTTGGCGATGATCTGCTAATTGATAAAAATATTGATGTTTTCACAGCCATGCTCGGGGGCGCATCGGACATCCTGACGATCGATGGAAAAAAACTTAATATAAAAATTCCCGAGGGAACTCCTTCCGGAAAAAAATTACGGTTAAAAGGCAAAGGCATGCCCGTTTATGGCAAACCCGGTCAGTACGGTGACCTGCTTATTTCTATCAACATAAAGATCCCGGAGAAATTAAATGCGGAACAGAAAATACTTACCCGGCAGTTGAGAGACTCCCTTTACCACCCCGCCTGACTGCCATTGTGCATGATCTGACCGGATGGGTTGTTCCAACCCGCGGGGGATAATAATGGTAACTGAAATAATGGTTTAATAACAATTATTTTATTACATTGGCTTGATTAATATCCAATAAAACCATGAAAACCACCGAAACCTATACGCTCATACTTCAAAAATTAAACTGCTATCTACCTGATGAATCGGACGGGGATGAGATCTATTTGAAAATTAATGATGAAAAAATATGGCCGGTAAATAAAAAATTTGAGATCATCAGCAGCGGTACACTAACCCTTGGCATTGAAATAAAAGATCTCACAAAAGACGAAGAAGTAATTATTGAACTTTGGGATTTTGATATCATCAGCAAGAATGACCTTCTTGGAAATTTTAAAATTACAGCAGACAAGCCGGGCGGACCTTACAACACCGATCTGCATGTTGATTTAAGGGAAGGCAATAAAGCCAAATATAATCTTGAATGGAAAATTGTAACCTGAGCAAGTTTTTTTACCATTTAAAGGTCAAAATTTTTTCATCCGTTAGTATACGGATATAACCTGAAAAATACTTTCACTTTTGCGCCATCATCGCCTTTGAACAGTCACTTTGGCGGAGGCCAGGCCAATAAATCAGAATTTCCTGAAAATTATATGAACAAATAAAAGTATTTACTATTTGCTTTTTATACTATTTGCTCAAATACAAATCATAAAAATTGTATTTATCGAAGGTTCACACCTTCTCCTGTCAATTGATCATTACTATTGCAGGGATTTCTCGTAAGCCCCCCTTCAAAAAGATTATAAATATTCGGGATAAAAATAATTTCCAGTTATTATTTACGTTATTGGATAAAACCTATACATTTGTATTACCCCCCGTTAACCCAGTAAAATAGCTCTTTGCGAAACAGTTGGAAATCTAACCTCCTGAAGGGGGGGCGGATATCATTCTATGAAAGCGAATTTAAATTCCGAAAAGTTATTTGAATATATTGACCAAAACCGGATAAAATGATGAAAAACCTTTATATTTTATTAATCGTTTTAACAATGCCCGTCGCTCTTCTTGGCCAGCAGAATGCAAATGTAGGGAATGAAAACAGCCAAACCTTAAATGAGTCTTACAAAACTCTCTATGAGAAGGCTGAAACCTATAATGATTATAAGGTTTTTAAATCAACCGGCATTAATACCTTGTGGAAGCAGGTACTTGATTCATTATCCTGGTACCAGGCCAAAATTTCAACCAGGGATAAAAAGATCGAGGAGCTTAACCTGAAAATCGAAGAACTGGGAGGTCAGATCCGGGAACTTGACCAATCACTTCAAAGAAGCAGAAAAGAAGCCGGAAGCGTTACAGTTCTGGGCATGCTTATACCGGAAGGAGTATACAATATCATTGTTTGGGGGATTGTACTTACCCTGGCTGTAATAATTTTTTTTGGCTATGGAAGATACCAAAGAAGTATTCACCGGCATAACACCATTAATAAAGAACACCTCAAAATGACCGAAGAATTTGAAAATTTTAAGAAACGGTCGCTTGAAAAGAAAGTCAGACTAGCCAGAGAATTGCAAACCGAACGAAACAGGGTTGAAGAACTCGAAGGGAGGCTGGGCAGTAAGCAGGAAAAATATTTAAAAAATTAACCGGTTATTTAACCCGGCTTTAAAAACAGCAGCTACTATTCTTCCCAGCCTTCGGGCCAGGTGTCCGGATCATAAACAAATTCTTCAGAATCGACCAGGGTAAAACAAAAAGTATTCCTGGGATAACTCCTTAAATAAAGTCCACTTCTGTAAGGCGTATCTCTCCGGTCGATCAATACCGGTATTTTTTGTACCGGTGAAGCACCAAAATATCCCAGCACCCGTTGTTCAGGGCTGTTTACCATATACAGATTCCCCTGGATCTTTGAAGGCGGCGGGTCAAATACACCACCGGTCTGGTTGATCTGCTCATCGATAAGACTCCAGAATTTATATGCCGGTTGGGTTAACCCATATTGCCATACGGTGAGTAGATATTTGCCGACATCAAAAAAGGGAACTTTATAGATCTCCTGTTCAAAGACATTGCCATTTACATACTGATCAGAAGTTACATTTATATATTCATAATCATACTCATAACGCCAGCATACGGAAGCCCCCGGAGGCCCATCGAACTGCGTAAAAAACTGGTAGGTGCCCTCCCATCGCCAGCGGAAATAATTTTGCTGATCGGAAGGATCGTCAAGCAGAAAAAATACCTTATGCCCGGCCTTATTCAGTATTGTCTCATCAGCAAACTGATAATAAAACGAATCCACTTCCACGGGAAACGGCATAGCTTCCGGGATGGATTCAATCTCATCTCCTTCAATGGTTTTAATATTTATATAGTAGCTACGCCCGGGGATGCCCTGCATGTTCCGGGTTATATAATAGCCGTTCCCGACTTCAAGCAGCAGGTCAGCATTTCCGGCATCATCAAAGAGTGTCACCATCGCACCATCAACAGGAAAATTTGTCCCGTCACTGGAGGCGCTGTAGGTTGCTGAACGGGTAATATGCACTTCATAGGGTCCGGGCTCATTGGTTATTAATCCCTCCACAACATACAGGTTATCGTTCTCCTTAACCTCAACATCAATAGGTCTGATACAGGATTGAAACAAACCAGATAATATAAAGAATAAAACAACTACCCTGGATATCTTCATTTTTTTAATGGAAATTAAAATTATAAGTGAGTGCAGGGAAAGCAGCGCCTAATATTGCTAATTTATACGCCTGAGGCAGCCTGCTGCCTTCCTTGGGTTGAAAAAAAACAGAATAGGCGTTTTCACGACTATATACATTATAAACAGAAAACGTCCAACTGCTGAGCCATCGTTTATTTCGTTTGTTACTCCCTTCAAAGGTAATGGCAAGATCAAGCCTGTGATAGTCCGGAATCCTGTATTGGTTTCTGGCGTTATAATCAGCAATCGTTAATTTGTTAATAATGTATTTTCCTGTCGGATAAGTAGCCGGCCGGCCTGTACTGAATACAAAATTTCCGGAAATACTCCATCTTCTTGAAAGTTTTAGGATACTCGATAATTTGAGATCATGAGGCTTGTCAAAATTAGCCGGATAATAATTCCCTGAATTGATCGTTTCTTCGGGGGTAGGTCCCAGTACCTTCCTTTCAGAACGGGAATAGGCATAACTGATCCAACCTGTTAACCATCCAATGGATTTTCGCATCATTAACTCAATACCATAGGCCCTGCCCTCACCCTGAAGGATCTCGGATTCGAGGACTGGATTCAGGAACAGCCTGGCCCCATCTTTATAATCGGCCATATTTTTCAAATCTTTATAATAGATCTCTGCAGAGGCTTCTAGTGTGTTGTTTAAATAATTTCTGAAGTACCCAACAGCATATTGATCTCCCAGTTGGGGCTTGATATATGGATCACTCGATTTCCATATATCAACAGGAGTAATTGATGTTGTGTTCGAAATAAGATGTAAATACTGAGCCATCCGGTTATAACTGAATTTTAAAGAACTATTTGCCGTAAGACCATATCGCAATGATATACGGGGTTCCAGGGCATAATACCGGTCAATCACCTCTCCGGAAGCAAAAAAATCAGAACCGGTAATGGTGAATTCATCCTTTGGCAACCCATTGGCATAGTAGTTTATAGTTTTCGGGCCAATAAACTCGTACATGGATGTTCTCAGTCCATACATGAGTTTTAGCTTTTCCGATATTTCAAATTCATCATTTACATATACTGCATATTCACGTGATCTTTCATTCTCCAGGATAAATTCATTGATCTCACTATCTGTACCTGCGTAAAGATTTCCCTGCTGAAGATCATACCAGATCACTCCGCCACCGAACTCCAATCTGTGTTTGTCCAGTCCCAGATAGATCATATCAGTCTTCATATTCAAATAGTCAATTCCGGCCTCCCAACTGAAATTTTTGGGGGGCCTGTTGTTGTTGATCCCATAATCGTAATTGCTGTATGCGATGACAATGTTTGCCAGAAGGTCATCGCCAAAGAGATGATTCCAGCGAGCAGAGGCATTTTGCGTTCCCCATCCAAAAGCGGTATCGGAAGGAAATATAAAATTATCATAACTGGAATAATAACTTATTTGAAGGGTATTTTTTAGATCAATTTTGGAATTTATTTTCACATTGGCATCATAAAAAAAAGCTGAACTGTTCCGGATGTCCTTATCAGGAAAATAATTAAGCATAAAATCACTATAGGATGTTCTCCCGCCCGCCAGGATTGAAATCTTATCCTTCCAGACAGGCATCTCAACAGCTAAGCGGCTTGAAATTAATCCAATACCCCCTTTAATACTGAATCGATCAACCAGACTTTCCTTTGATTTTACATCTATTACCGAAGAAAGCCTGCCTCCATATTTTGCCGGTATGCCCGCCCGCATTAACGTTACCTCATTTACCATGTCCTGGTTAAAGGCTGAAAAAAGGCCAAACAGATGAGAGGTGTTAAAAATGGGTGCGTCGTCATACAGGAACAAATTTTGATCAGCGCTTCCTCCGCGGATATTAACTCCGGTCGAAGCCTCCCCTACCGATGAGACCCCCGGGAGCATTAACAAGCTTCTTATAACATCGGTCTCCCCCATAAAAGCCGGCAACGTTTTAATGGTCTTGATATTTAACCTGGTTACACCAACAGAAACATCACTCACATTTACATCAGCAGGTTTATCTCTAATGATCACTTCACTTAATTCAACCACCTTATTTGATAATTCAAAGGTAACAAAACGGTCTTCTGTTAATTCAATGCTGGAAACTTCTTCGATATTTCCTACAGAATTAACCTTGATATGGTATTTCCCGGAAGAAAGCAGAATGTCGAATTTTCCTTCAAGGTTGGTGATGGTTCCGGTATCCAGTTCCTCGACATATACAGTGGCGCCTATTTGAGGCTCTTCATCAGCCATCGATAAAACCTGACCAGAGAGCATGTATTTGATATTCTGATCATACATCCTGTACTCCGGCAAGGATTGCTCATACTCGATCTGTTGGTATCGATCGCCCTTTAATATAACCAGGTTCCTGTCTGAATATCTCAGGTATTCCAGATAAGTGCCTTTTAAGATATTTTCAAGATCATTTTCAAGTGACCGGGTGATTGTTGTACTGCTTACCTGAATGGTATCGACCATCTCAGGCAAATAAAAGATCCTTATATTATAGGACAACTCCAGCTTTTTTAAAGCCTCTTTAAGGTCTGTCTTGTCATTCCCCTGGGCCAGCAAGGATCCGGGGATAAAATACAACAAGGTGTAAACCAATAAAAGAATGACCCTGGATATTATTGTTCTGTAAATACGCATCCTCTAATTCGTCATTTTCAAATCAACGTTCACTGTTTTCTTCCCAAAGTATTTACTACCATCTCCCCCAACACCAAATATCATTATTTCCAGTGGACCTGTCTCATCAATGGTATAAAAATCAAAATCAAAAATTGACTGATTCCCTTTCTGCTCAGGCCAGTCAGCTCTCCAGAAAATATTGGAATCAAAATCAGGAACCGGCGAGGTTATCTCCCGTTCCTGATAGTCATATTCATGGGTATCGTCTACCTGATGAATACCAGATACTATAAAGGTTTGAATTCCCGGTACAGGTACAGGCTGATGTGTATAAACAGCCATTATTCCTCCCCTACCGACCCATCCAAAGGGCAGCAAGGCTTTCTTAGTATACAAGATCTCTATGATATCAATATTTTTTACATTAAGATCAAGTACAAAAGCATGATCCCGGGTAGGTATCCCATTTATTAAAAACAAAGGTTCTCCGGTTAAATCCGGATTCATCCGGTTAAAAATTGATAATCGCTCCCCCCTGTCCTGAATTTTAACATAAAGAAGGATTTCTCTTATCAATTCTTGCATATCCCTGAAATCAACATATTCCGATAATATAAACGTCTGGTCAGCTTCCTGGTAAACGCGGGTCGTATCAATAATTCTTAATTCTTCGGTGGCACTTACTTTATCATCAATATTATAATTTTCCTTAATCTGATTCCTCATCGCTGCATTTTTCAGGTAATTTTGAATAGGAACATTCCAGTTTACATCATATAGCAGATTATTGCCATCAGTTAAAGGTGGAAATAAAGGTTTCCTTATACTTATAGCATCAGAATGACCATTAATTGTAGATAAATACACCTTTTCCCGGTCGCCTTTAACATTACTGAGATCAAAAATGAAATCGCCATTATTGTTTGTATACTCATATTCAAACACCGGATCATCACCTAAGATACTTAATGTGATCAGCTTAAAAATATTATCTTTTTTTTCCTCTCTCCATTGATAATGTCCCCGCAACAGAAGACGATCCCTTGATAAAAATACATGATCTGGTAAAGACCCCTGGTTTTCACCACCACCGCCGGAATTGGAAATCTGATCCCTGAAGGATATATCAGAAGGAAAATAATGATCAAACCGGGCCAGCACAATCATCTTAAATGAAGGATCTCCGGAGATCTTTTCCGGCAGGTCCAGCCTCACCTCTATTTTTGAGCGGGTACTATAATTATCTTTATCGGTTTGGATAGGGATGGTGGATATGGTATGATTTGATTCCTTTGCCATAAGCGTATTGGAGGCATTTTTAAGTACAGGGTGTTCCGGATTAAAAGATTCCTGTTGGTTCCAGATCAGCAGGGTTTCAGTGGGAACTTGATAAGGATGCCTGAGCATTTCAGAAGAATACAATCTTAATACACAGGCTGAAGTTGGAATGTCAGGGCTTAGTGAAAACTTGCCATGCAACAGTCCGTCTTTATTTAAAAATATATGCCGTCCGATCAAAGCACCCTTTTCCGACCATAATTCCACATAAAAGATCTGATCACTTTTTTCAAAATAATCCGCTGTATTCAGGAATACCGCATACCGCATAGATTCCCCTGATACATAATACGGCTTATCAGTAATAATCTCAGGATATCTCTGCCCATGCACTAACCCGGAAAATAATGAGAAAGAAAATAAACAAAATAAGATCTTTGTTATTAAACCAGCTTTAGACAATCCATTCATCAGCAGACCAGATCAAAAAAAAAAATATAATATCATCCCCTCTCGACGGTTATTCCGGAAATTATCCATTCTCATTCAAATCAAAAATTTTTTCCATTAATACCCATTTTTCACCGGGCCCTGCCATTGGAGGAGGTTTCTGGAATCGGCTCATCAATGCTTCCCATTCCTCTACTTTTGGATTAGTCTTATCCATCTTGTCACCGCGTGAAAAGGAAAAAGTGTCATCTACTTCTATTGTCATAAACATCCTGTCTCCAACCTGATAAATCTCCATATGTCTGATGCCCTTATCCCGGATCGATTTTGTAATCTCAGGCCATATTTTCTCATGGTATCGCTTATATTCGGACACCAGCGACGGGTCATCCTTCAGATCGCAGGTGAACACATACCGCAACTTCCGTTTATTCACAGTTCAAATTATTTCAATATATGCATCCTGCATATATTCAATGATAAATTTAAAACAGAATTCTGATTGAAATCTGAATTTAGAATGAATTTTCGAAGTTACTGGTGATTCCTGACACTTATATAATAATTTTGACTTTTTATGAATCGCATACATGAAACTCAGATCTTTTTATAAATTATACTACATATCGGTTCTTTTACCCGATAAAATTATTTTCTTTGATCATTGAACAATAACGTTTTAAAAAATGTCACTACGATGAGATCTGTATCTATTATTTTATTGTCTTTGATCTTCGGATCTTTTGAAGGTATAGCATCCGTTCCGGCAAGTGTGCCGGAAGCCAAACCTCCAAACTACCTCATCCTGATCGCTGATGATGCCGGTCTGGATTTTGGTTGTTATGGAAATCCTTCGATCCGGACACCCAATATTGACAGACTGGCGGAAAATGGCATGCTGTTTGAAAATACTTTTTTAACCTCTCCCCAATGCAGTCCTTCAAGGATAAGCATCATGACCGGAAAATATCCACACACAACCAGGACAGAAGACCTTCATATGCCTGTTCCAGAAGGGGAATTGTTTTTTACTTCCTTACTCATGAATTCAGGCTATTACACCGGACATAATGGCAAAACACACTGGGGTTCCCTGGGGGATGCGCAGTTTGACTGGTATGCAGACAGTTTTGAAGATTTTGAACGGTTTGTGAAAGCGGCCAGGGGCAATCCTTTTTTTTTCTGGACAGGCTTTTTTGATCCGCACCGTGACTATCAGGAAAACGCCATAGAAATTCCACATGATCCGGCAACGGTTGTGGTCCGGGATCACCTGGTGGATGATCAGCGAACCAGGAAGGATATTGCTTTGTATTATGATGAGATCGCACGTATGGACAGTGTTATCGGCGTATACCTGGAGATCCTGAAAAAAGAGAAAATTTTAAAGGATACCTATGTTATTTTTCTTAGTGACAACGGGGCTCCCTTCCCAAGGGAAAAGGGAACCTTGTACGACCGCGGCATACATACGCCCCTGGTAATCACTGGTCCCGATGTTCCTGCAGGCCAGACCTACGACGGGCTGACCAGTACCATAGACCTTGCGCCGACGATCCTGGATCTTGCCGGGATTGTCAAACCTGCCGATATGCCGGGCATTAGTTTTGCTCCGGTTATTAAGGGCGAATTCGGACTGGCCAGGGAATATGTGTTCAGTGAAAGAAACTGGCATGATTGTGATGAGCATATGCGAAGCATCAGGACCGACCGTTACAAACTGATCTTAAACGCCTATACGGAAAGGCCTCATGGTACTGCCGCAGACCTGGCTAACAGTCTATCCTGGTTCAGCCTGCTTGAAGCCAGGAAATCAAATGCTTTGACAGAACCTCAAAAATTGATATTTACTGTTCCCCGGCCGGTTATTGAATTATACGACCTTTCATCAGATCCCGAAGAATACAACAACCTGGCGGATGATCCTGACTTGCGGCAGACCGGATACCGGTTGATCGGCGTTCTGAACGAATGGATGAAAGAAACCGATGATTTTCCTCCCACTAAACGGACAAGAATGGACCATACCGACAGAATAACCGGGTTCAGATTCTATAACTTCATCCCGGAGATGGAAAATGAAATTGATGCGAAAGACAAAAACGAAATTGATAAATGAAAAAAACTATGAAAAAAGAAATCCAGGACCTTATTGAAATCTCAAGGTATTTCGGCGGAAATAAAGACTATACGCTGGGCGGCGGCGGGAACACCTCCTATAAGGATGCTGATCATCTTTATGTAAAGGCCAGCGGATTCGCTCTTTCAACCATTACAGAGGAAGGTTTTGCTGTTCTGGACCGGAAAAAGCTCGCTCAGATCATGGACAAAAAATACAGTGAAGAAGCCCATCAGCGTGAGGAAGAAGTAAAAGAGGACCTGGTGCAATGCAATGTTAACAAGGATAAACCATTAAGACCTTCGGTCGAAGCATCCCTGCACGATCTGATTGATTATCCCTTTATTGTCCACATGCATCCCTATCTCGTAAATGCCCTGATGTGCAGCAACCATGCCGGGGAACAGACGAAACAACTTTTTGATGATGAGGCCCTGTTCGTTCCTTATATTGATCCGGGCTATACTCTTTCTAAAACACTGTCAGAATACCTAAAGGATTTCCGCCAGGCAAAAGGGAAGGATCCACAAATTATTTTTCTCCAGAATCACGGTGTTTTTGTGGGTGCCGGATCGACCGGTGAGATCAAGGCGCTTTATTCCTTTATCTTCGACAGGATAAAAACACAGGTTCACGAAATCATCAAAATAGAGCCGATAATCTATTCCGGACCAATGGATACGATCCTTGCCATCTTATCAGGATTATTCGGAAAAGAAAAAGCAATTAAATACCGCTTTAATACATTGATCGAACATTTTACCAAGGACGATAATTCAATCAGCCGTATCGACAAGCCATTCACCCCGGATGGCATTGTGTATTGCAGGGCATATCCTTTAGTGATCCCGATGGGCGAAGATCAGGTTATCAGCCTTGCCACAGTTGAAAAGGTCCTGGAAACGTACCGGCAAAAGTTTAAATATGATCCAAAAATAGTCATGCTCGAAAGAGGACCGGTTATTTCAATTGAAAACAAGGAAAGTTCCGCGGAACTCGTGCTTGATGTATTTGAAGATACCATGAAGATCTCTTTTTATTCCAATTATTTCGGCGGCCCGCACTTTATGATGAAAGAACAAATACAGTTCATTGAAAGCTGGGAGGTTGAGAGTTTCAGGCGGAAATTATCGGTAGGGAATGCATAAGGTCGACAGCAGTGCTGTTGCTGCCGGAAATATAACCAGGCTTATTTTATCGACCTGACGACTGACTTAATCAAGGGGATTATCCTCCTCCTTATTCATCCAGAATATCACCGATCCAAACCAGAGAACCGTTCCCAGGAACATCAGGTTTTTATTCATGTTCATATCCAGGATACCCATAAGCACAAGAATAGATGGGATGATGGTAAGGCCAAGTCCCAGAAAAGAAATAGTTATCAGCAGGGGGCGCAACTTATCAAGCATTTTCAATTTTATATTTTCTTTGTACGATAAAACTCATCAGCAAATAAATGGCAGCAGCAATAAACCAGCCCGGCAGTCCAAGAAAATAAACTTCAACGCCCAGGTAAAGGAAAAAAACCAATCCTGTTAAAAGGGTGAAGAACCATGATATTCCGGCCGCCCAATTAAACCGTTTACCAACTTTTTCTGCAAAGAAAGGCAAAAGACCCACTTTTTTCATCAAATAGGCATCGATGAATATAACGGCGCCCATCGGCATGAGCACAAAACCATAAATAGCCACAAAATCCAGTAGTTTCATCACAAGGGCCGGGAAGAAAGCGGCAATACTTGTTACCAGACCTGTCACGAGCGTCACCTTCCACCGTTTCCATGATGGGTTGATTGATTGAAAGGCAAGCCCGGCCCGGTATATGGTCGGATTAGCGGTGGTCCAGCCGGCGATAACCACACAGATAGCGCCTGCAACACCAACTGCCTCATAGGCGATCTTACCGGGGGCAAATTCACCACCCTGGGTGCCATACTTCGCCAGAAAGTAAGCATAAAGAATGCCTGAAGCCATCCAGGCCAGGTAATGCCCCACGTACATACCCGTAGCAGAAGAGAATCCATACTGCCATTTTTTTGCATATCTGAAAATTGAAAGGTCAGCCATGCCTATATGCATGGCCATATTCGCAAACCAGGCAAAGAAAATAGTATGCCAGATGGTGAATTTACTCTGGCCGGCGAGGGGACTTCCAGTCCATATCTTTTCCTGAGCGACCACCCAGAAATCACTGAATGATGATATCCCCAATTGGGGCATCACAGCAAAAGCAGAAGCCAGAAAAACAAGGATCATCCATGGAGAAGCCAGGTTGGCAAAGCGACTTACCTGCTCATAACCCAGGATAGCGACTACGGTGATCACAAGACCCACTGCCAGAACCGTTATCATCCAGCCGATGCTGGTAGGCAACCAATCCGTAAGTGTTGGCATGGCAATATCAAAAGGGATCCCGACAGCCGTAGCCGATACGGCAATCATCGATCCGGCAAGAAAACAAAACATCAATCCATTGACCAGATTATAGATGGAAACCAGGCGAATGCCGACAATCCGTTCCAGATGATAATATAAGGTGATCCGTTCGCGGGTAGCAATCGGGGCGGTAAGAAAAGCCCAGCTTAAAACGGCAAGGAGGTTACCAAGGAATAAACCAATCACTATCGCGCCGGCACTGGCGCCATGTGCAACGAATAAGGGCCCGATCACAAACTCGGTACCGGCGGTGTGCTCCCCGGCATACATGCCGATAAAACCCTTAAATCCTTTTAATTTATTATCAGGGACAGGCCTCCTTTCATACTCTTCGATGGCATCCAGCTTGGCAACAAGTCGGTTCTTCTTCATAGATTCAGATTAAAAAAATAAAAATATGTATTCCGGCCATTTAATCAAAGAGTGAATAATCCGAAATTTTTAAACCCGGTTCCGGATCAGCACTACGGAATAAAAGAAGATCCTCAAGGTTGCGATCATTGTTCCAGGCCGAATGCATGGTGATTGCCGCCCCCAGCGGAGTTACACTTGTGTTCAACGGGGTGTAGATCTCCCAATCCGGCATGAGACAGGGTAACAGCCTGATAAAAATCTCATTTTTGCAGAATCGACCGGAGAGGTAAAGCTTTTTAACCCGGGTTCCTCCCCTGGCCAGTAAAACAGACCTCTTCTGCATATAAGCCAGGTCAAGCACCATCTGGTGATAGGCTTCTTCAAAATTGTCAAATAATTTAAGATCCGCACGCTGCAGAAATTTTTTGGGGAAAGGCCCGGTACCTTCAAGCATTTCAGGAAAGAATTTTTTGTATTTAATGTTTTCCTGGACCAGTTTCCTGATAATTTCCTTATCAAATTTCACCGTTTTATAATAATCCTCCTCCTTATGAAAGTACTTTGCAATACGGTTTTTCTGATATTGATGTTCCCGTCCCAGGTAAATCCGGGAAGCACGGACCGGTTTATTTTTATAATTAATATAATTAAGGCAATCACTTGCTATCTCGTCTGACGTCAGTGGTTCGCCAGAGAAGGGATTCATGGACACATTCCAGGTACCTGTAATCGACAAGATGAACGGATCTTCAAACATAAGTTGATAAGGGATCAGCCCTGCCGAACTATCATGTACCCCGATTCCGCAGGTGATCGTCCTTGTTTTGAAACGGATCCTTTCCGTATTGAAAGTATTGATAAGGGGCGGGAAAAGGGACATGAGTTTCTCCTTATAGATCCAGTCATGCGGATGTTGTTTATTGAAGTTCCACATAGCACTGTGACAACCAATACTGGTGATCTCCGAATAGGTTTTTCCTGTATACAGATAGGAAAGGTATTGCGGCAAATGCAATGCGTATCTTATCTTTTTAAAGAGTTCCCGTTTTTTATATTTGAGCCAGTAGAGTTGCAGTCCTGAGTTAAGAAATCCAAATATTGGCGAGGCCGTCTCCCTGGCAAAATCTTCCATATTCCCATATTTAGCAAAAAATTCTTCCAGAAGATCGGGTGGATAAGGCTTCAGATAATTATATAAAGGGGTAACCGGTTTGCCATTTTCAGCCAGGTTGACCATAGCGGCACCATACGTGGTGAAGTTTAACGCTTCTATATTAAACTGAGGCATCTTGATCGCTTCCCTGAAAGTCAATTTGATCCACCGCTGAAGATCTTCAAGATTTTCAGAAGGAAAACCATCTTCATCGGGAACTTCCCGGAATTCAGCCACATCATGATGAACGACCTGATAATTCCTGTTCAGCAGGATGAATTTTTTATTGGTTTTGCCTATATCAAATATAGCGATAACAGATTGCATGCGTTTAATTTTATAATCCAGTAGCCACCGATTTCATCCCTCTCTCTTTAATCAGTATTTTTCTGATATCCAGTGCCCGGTATAAACCGATGGGATCAAGAGCCGCTCCGCTTTTGCTGCGTGACTCAGCTACCAGGGGCCTGACATCCGTCCTGAAAGCATCCTGAAGGATTTCCTGTGCCCGTACAACATCATTTTCCTTCCTTGCCACTTCAAGTTCATTTCTGTCAATGATCAGCGCCTGCGAAAAAGCAATGTTAATAGCTTCGACGGACTGAAGCAAGTCTTCAATTGGATCTTTTATATTATGGCTGGCATCGATCATCCAGGCTAACGGTGGATTTCCGCTGTCGTTATGCTCCATGCCGTATACCAATTCATTGAAAATCAAAAACAACTGATAGGGTTTAATAGCCCCTACCGTCAGATCATCATCGGCATATTTTGAATCATTAAAATGAAAACCTCCCAGTTTACCGGTCATCATCAATGTCGCTACGATCTGCTCGATATTAGCGTTTGGCAGATGATGTCCCAGGTCAACAAGACTGAGTGCTTTTTCACCAAGTGAAGACGAGAGGTAATAAGATGTACCCCAGTCAGGAATAACCATCGAATAAAAGCCAGGCTCAAAGGGTTTGTATTCAACAAACATCTTCCAGTCTTCCGGTAAATGATCATAAATCTCCCTAAGGGAATCCAGGGTATTGGTCAGGGCTTTCCGGAAGTTAAACTGCCCGGGGAAACTGGCCCCATCGGCAAGCCAGACCGTAATCGATTTGGAGCCCAGCCTGGTGCCATGATCAATTACCTCTTTATTATGCTCTATTGCCTGCCTGCGTACTGCGGGATCAGT
>CAZYDB010000051.1:11350-19150 GCA_964645995.1 uncultured Roseivirgaceae bacterium | reverse complement strand
GGGCGGTTATGGTGTTATCCTGTCCTATAACGGTAAGCGCAAGGAGCTTTCACAAGGGTACCGTATGACGACGAATAACAGAATGGAACTGCTGGCGGTTATTGTTGCGCTGGAAGCCATCAGACAGCCTGGATGGGAGGTCACTATTTATTCCGATTCCAAATATGTGGTCGATGCCATTGAAAAAGGATGGTTATGGAGCTGGCAAAAGAAAGGATTTAAAGATAAAAAGAACATTGATTTATGGCAACGCTTCATCCCTCTTTATAAAAAACATAAGGTCAGGTTCAAGTGGTTGCGCGGCCATGCCGGTCATCCGGAAAATGAGCGTTGCGACCGCCTGGCTGTTGCGGCCGCTGAAAGCAAGCAATTGCTGGAGGATGAAGGTTTCCGGGAAGGCCCTAAATAACCATGTCTAACACCAGTTTTGCTTTTAAAAAGTTCATTATCAGGCAGGATATGTGTGCCATGAAGGTAACAACAGACGCCTGTATTCTGGGCAGCTACCTGGCCGCTGAAAGCCCGGCAAGGATATTGGACATTGGGACTGGCACAGCGGTGCTCGCAATAATGGCGGCACAGAAATTCCCTGAAGCCAGAATTCACGCGGTGGAGGTGGATGCAGATGCCTATAAACAGGCAGAGCAAAACATAAATGAATGCCCCTGGAGAGATCGTATCAAAACCTTTCATTACAGGATCCAGGAATTTATACGTAAAGATTTTTCCTATGATCTGATTGTATGCAATCCCCCCTATTATGAGCATCAGTTAAAAACGGAAAATAAAAAAATAAATGTCGCGAGGCATAGCGATGAACTCAACTTAAAAGAATTAGCCTATGCCGTGAATCTGGCCCTTGCTGAAAAAGGGGTTTTTTACCTGATCCTTCCACCCCTGCCATTCAGATCAATCGTAACGGAGTTATCCTTCTATGGTATTTCACTATTTAACCGGCTGGAAATACTTGATAAGAGAGGGTCTCTGAAAAGCAGGTATATTGGTGGCTTCAACAGGCATGAAAAGCAGACTCGAGAAGAAGTATTGTTCATCAGAGACCTTTCCGGACATTATACTGATCAGTTTAAAGCAATGCTGAAGGATTATTATCTGGCTTTTTGATCTCCCTGGGTTCCTCCTGGGTTACTTCCACTCCAAGCTGCCAGAGTTCTTTCAGCACCGGTTCATATACCTGCTTCATCACAGGAATTTGAATGCCCTTAAGGTTAATCTGATCATTCAACATCAGTTTCGTGATGATCCCTACCGGAAGCCCCACGGTTCTTGCCATCCCTGTATCCGAGCCATCCCCCCCCTCAACCACTAGATAGGAATTGGTTACAAAAAGCTTATCCTCCCGGTAAAACTCAAACTTATGCCACATCACGATCATATCTTTATCTTCTTTTGATAAAGTCCATTTCTTTTTCAGGATATGTTCGAGGATCTGTGCCGGCGTTCCCCGGGATAGCCCGACAGGCTCATCGTCAAAAACTCCAAGCCACCGCATCCGGAACATTTCTTCAGCATTAAAACCAAGGTTCATGTAATGGGCGAGTTTCAACTCTACTGAATCAAAGGGATTATAAGACAAAAAAGAATTGATAAACTGGCGGTGCGTCATAGAAGAGACGTTCTCCATCAGATAGGAGTCGTCTGTTGCTCCCAGTTGAACGAAAATATCCCATGCACGACAGAAGCCCGGGCGTCTGAATGTTCCCCGGTATAAGGTCTTGATACCTTTCAGGTCATACAGGTCAAGATATTTAAGTGAATCCCGGTTGGGATATCCTTCAAAATAACCATGTCCCGGAATATGAACCATTTCCGTCCGTTTAAAGAGCTTATGATACGGTATATATTTATACGTTCCCTCCTGCAAGAATTTTACTCCCTCTCTTCCTGCCAATACCACATTCCGGGGATTCCAGGTTAATTTATACTGCCAGGGATTTGTATCCGGCCCCGGGGCCAGTAGTCCGCCGGTGAAGGTCTCAAAGGCTCTCAGGGTGCCCTTTTCATTACGGATCTTATCAATGGCGGCCATTGCCGACATATGATCGATACCGGGATCAAGCCCGCATTCTTTCATAAACAAAAGCCCTGCGTCTTTGACCTTGCTTTTCAATGAATCGATTTCTTCTGACACGTAGGAGGCAGTCACCAGATTCTTCTTCAACTTCAGACAAGACCTGGCCACCTCAGGGTGGAATTTCACCGGTAGCATGGATATGACAATATCTGCTCCCCTGATCGCCATTTCCCTGTCCGGTGTATTCGTGATATCCAGAAGCAGGGATTGTCCCCGTTCATGCCTGCCGATCCTTTCGGCCGCCAGTTGTTCCTGATGGTCAGCTACTGTCACCTGCCAGTCGTATTGCCTGGTAAGATTCAGGAGGTATGTGACCAGGGCAGCGGACGATCTTCCGGCTCCCAAAACCAGTATGTTTTTCATAACGCAAGATTATTATATCCAATTTATGTTATTTGGCTTGTCGTATCAAAATTTCTGCATAAATTAATTTTATAAATGTATCATTATGAATGGTGAAAAGAAGAAGTTGTTAATTCAATACGAGATAATCAAGGACAGAAATACACTGGACCCTTCCGAGCGCGAGTTGATCGATAAGGCCACTGAAGCGGCCATGAAGGCCTACGCCCCCTATTCCGGCTTCTTTGTGGGCGCGGCAATACGACTTTCGGACGGCAGGATCGTAACCGGTTCCAATCAGGAAAATGCTGCCTATCCATCAGGGCTTTGCGCTGAAAGAGTAGCTGCCTTTGCCGCCGGGTCGAACTTTCCTGAACAGAAAATGCTGACTATAGCCATCAGCGCCAGGAAGAAAGGCCGGGATTTCCTGGCAGTCACACCCTGTGGTTCCTGCCGGCAGGTTTTGCTGGAATATGAAAAGAAACAGCAATCGCCGATAAGGATACTTTTGGCGGGCAAGGATAGCACTATCCTGGTTTTTGACCGAGCCGGGGAACTGCTCCCTTTTGGATTTGACCGTAGCCATCTATAATGAAAGTGGCCCCACCAAAAACGAGATTGGATGATTTTTAGTACTTATATTAGAGAAACAAATTTCAAATAATTATTTTTAAGGACGAAGCGGCTGACTAATGAACGAGGAAACCCTAAAAGCACTCACCCAATTGCTGGCACTGGTCACGTTACAGGATAATGTGATCACTGAAGCTGAAAGGAACTATGTGATCAATCTTTTCAGGCAGGACCTCGATCCCACCTCATTAAAGCATTATGTAAACCTTTTTGATAAGCTTTCTGGTTATGAAAAACAGAAGGAGGTCTATGACAAAGCACCCGAACACGGGCCAGTCACCATAAAAGAGACCGTAAGGACCCTGGCCATCTGCAATAAAATTAACAAAACTTTAGAAATCCGGCAGAAGGTATTCCTGCTATTGAAAATTCTCCAGTTGATTGCAGTCGACAGTCATATCTCCGCTCAGAAAAAACGGATCATCGATACCATATCTGCAGTTTTTAATATTAATGAGGTGGAATTGGAGATTATCCAGGAATTCGTGTTTTACCGGCCTGGCAACAAATTAAATCACTATCAACTGCTGCTGGCCAATGCTGATGAAACCCTCCCGGATACTATTTCATACAAGCATATTCATCTGTCGATCGCTGGTGAACTGATATTCCTTAAACTCAGCAGTGTGGACATGTACTTTGTCAAGTACTACGGAGAAGAGGAGATCATCCTCAATGGTTTTATCATGAATCCCGGCCAGGTATATATGTTCACCAATGGCAGTTCAATAAAAACCCCTTTTGGAGGCGCGATCTACTACAGTGACCTGATCAAGAACTACCTTACCTCGATCACAACTTCAAAGCTTTCTTTTAATGCGGATCATCTGGATTATAAATTCCCTACAGGAGAACCAGGTCTAAGGAATATCGTTATTTCCGAGGGTCCGGGCAAACTGGCAGGCATTATGGGAGTTAGCGGTGCCGGCAAAACGACACTTTTAAATGTACTGGCCGGCATAAACAAACCCTCGAAAGGGACCATCCGGATAAATGGAATCGATATGAATTCAAGGGAGGGTAAAAAGAAACTGAAGGGTACCATTGGGTTTATTGCACAAGATGATCTGCTTATAGAAGAACTGACCGTCTACCAGAACCTCTATTATAATGCCAAGCTCTGTTTTGGCGATCTTCCTGAGAATGAGATCATGGAGAGAATTAAAGAAATGCTAAAAAGCCTGGGTCTTTGGGAAAGAAGAAATATGAAGGTGGGCGGCGTTCTGAATAAAACCCTGAGCGGGGGCCAGCGGAAAAGGCTGAACATTGCCCTTGAACTTATCCGGGAACCCGATATATTATTTGTTGATGAACCAACATCGGGCCTTTCTTCAAGGGATTCGGAGAATGTCATGGACCTGCTGAAAGAATTAACCTACCGGGGCAAACTGGTATTTGTTGTCATTCATCAACCCTCTTCAGATATTTATAAACTATTTGACAGGATCTTTATCCTGGACGTGGGAGGCTATCCTATCTATTACGGAAACCCCGTCGAGGCAGTCATCCATTTTAAGAAGGCTACCGGGCAGGTAGACAGCGAGCGAGGCATATGCCCTGCCTGCGGCAATGTAAACCCGGAACAGATATTCAAGATCGTTGAAGAGAAAACAGTTGACGAATATGGTAATTTCACAGAAAAACGGAAGGTTCAGCCGCACCAATGGGCTGAATTATTTAAGCAAAACAGAAAGATCCCGCTAATTCCGGATGTAAAACATGAGCCTGAAAAAAAGCTTAACGTTCCTTCCCGGCTGAAACAATGGCTCATATTTATAACCAGAGATTTTCTTTCTAAAATATCAGACAGGCAATATCTTCTGCTTAACCTTCTGGAAGCTCCTGCTCTCGCTTTTATCCTTGCCGGTATTGTACGTTACAGGAATGCCTATGATAACAGTGAATACCTTTTCCGTTTCAATGACAACATCCCGATATACTTAATGATGAGCATATTAGTAGCTCTTTTTCTGGGATTGATGGTTAGTGCCGAGGAGATCATCAGGGACAGAAAAATACTTAAGAGAGAAACATTCCTTAACCTCAGCAGGAACAGCTACCTGCTCTCCAAGGTATCACTGCTATTCACTTTATCGGCCATACAAGCCTTCTCGTTTATCCTGATCGGTAATCTAGTTCTTGAAATAAAAGGAATGTTCCTGCCTTTCTGGCTTGTCCTGTTCTCGGTTTCATGCTTTGGCAATATCCTCGGGCTGAATATCTCAGATGCCTTCAGGTCGTCGGTAACCGTTTATATCCTTATACCCCTGCTGATCATACCTCAGATGATACTTAGCGGCTTACTGGTTAGCTTTGACAAGATAAATGAGTTGGTGGGCAATAAGGCCAAAGTACCCCTGATCGCCGATCTTATGACCACCCGCTGGGCTTATGAGGCAATGGCAGTGTACCAATTCAAGGAAAATGAATATGAACGGCTATTATATCCATTTGAACAACAGGAATTTGCGGCTGATTATAAAAGTACTTTTTATACTGAGAAATTGAAGGAGTTACTCGATGAAGTTGTATTTCTTAAAAAAAGTCTAATCCAGAAAACCAGCCAGAATAATGATGAGAAACTGACCCGGTGGAAAAGAAAGAAAATAGAGACTAACCTCAATGTCCTGAAAAATGAATTGCTCAATGACCCTCTTATGCAATTACTGGATAGCGAAACCCTGGAAAGCCTTTCTCCCGAACAGTTTAAGATCGGAATGGAAGATGAATACTACCGGCATATATCAGACCTGAAGAACCTTTATCGAAAGAAAGCCAATGATGCCGCAGCAAAAAAAGAAAAGCTTCTCCATATCTTTGAAAATAATCCTGAACATAAAAGGCCTTTGGATGAGCTGAAAAACAACTTTTACAATGAAAGCCTTGCTGACCTGGTAAGGAACAAGAATGCTATTGACATGACGATAATATATAAAAACCGTTTGGTACAAATGGTCGATCCAATTTATAATATCGACCTGAGACCTGCCGGTTTTTTAGACTACCGGGCACATTTTTTTGCTCCGGTTAAACATTTCACAGATACTTATATTTCCACCTTCACTTTTAACATCCTGTTTATCTGGTTTCTCTCACTCATGCTTTACCTGATACTTGAATTTCAATTGCTTAAAAAAACGATCATTTTTTTCAAACGCGGATAGGTCAGTTAATTTTTTTAACCTGCTAAACAGCGTATCTTCATGATTAATTATTAGTTTTATCATTTGGAAATCTAAACATATTCTTCAATATTGGTCTGATTATTGATGGTTTTTTGATTGTTGTCGTAAATGACTTAAAAAATGCATAAACTTTTATTTCTATTGTTTTTATCCTTTGCTGTTGCATGCAGTTCTCCGAAAAAAAACAAGGATATTGCCTTACTTGACAGCCTTGAGAGACTGGAGATCCCCCAACCCAAGATAGAAGATGAGCAGCTGAATGAGATAATCAACCAGATCCCGGCCCCCATCGAGTTATCTTCGATCCTTAAACAGTCAGGAGCCCGTTATAACAAAAACTTTCTGAATGAACCTGAAAACTATTCAAAGTATAACAGCAGCTTCGACAGGGCACTGAACCTGGGCACTTATGGTGCCGATCTGGGTTATAGCAATATCTATGAAGAAAACCAGCAATCCATCCTCTATGTTGGCGCCATAAAGGAACTGGTCGACGAACTCAGGATCGATCAGTTCTTTAATTTTCAAACCATCGAGCGGTTGGCTGAAAAAAGGGACCTTGATTCACTCCTTTTACTGACCACACAGAACTTCAATGAAGTTAATAATTACTTCCAGGAACAGCAGCGTTCCGGCTTAAGTGTTTTGATGATCACAGGTGGCTGGATTGAAGCTTTGTACATTGCCAACCAGGTATTTCTTCAAAATCAGGAAAATGAAGCCCTGATGGAAACAATCGGGGAACAAAAGATCGTCCTGGAAAAGATCATTGAATTATTATCATTCTATATGGATTCAAGTGATGAATTTAAGACCTTATTTAATGACCTGAATGAGTTATCCGCTATTTATCAGGGTGTTGAAATTGAAACCGTATATGGAGAGCCAACCTATGAGGAAGTTAATGGCGTTCTGGTTTCCAAAGACAACAGCACGACAACCGTCAACATCGATAATAATACGGTTGAAAGCATCAGAGAATCAGGCAATAAAATCAGGAATAATATAATTAATTAGATATTTAATTACGTAATGAAAAAAGTTATAAATATACTGGTCATCTTGTTTTATACTACCACGCTACATTCTGAAGCATTTGCTCAATGTAATCCGTCGGAATACTCTCAACAATGTATTTCAAAAATTCAGGATGGTTTCATTTTTGTAAAAAGTTTTAATGTGGACGGTCAGGATGGAGCAAAAGAAAAGGTCCAATATTCTTATGTAATGACCAGGGATACCCAGTATTTCATGAATATATGCACGGCAGAGGAAGACGGAGACGGCATCATCATCACCATTTATGATTCGAAACGGAATCCTGTGTCAACAAATTATGCTAACGGAAAATTTTTCCCTGCACTGATCTTTGAATGTAAGGCTACCGGTATTTATTACATTACCTATACCTTCCAGGAATCAAAACATTTTTGCGGCGGAAGTGTACTGGCTTTTAAAAAATAGATTACGCTTCTTCCTTACGTGTCACAATAGTTGCTCCGGCCTGGGCAGCAGGAAATATTACTGAATCACTGATATTGACATGCG
>CAZYDB010000051.1:0-11340 GCA_964645995.1 uncultured Roseivirgaceae bacterium | reverse complement strand
GTCCTTATTATTTAAAAAAAGTAATTTGGAAAAATCATTATAAGTTACATTGATTTGCATAAAATAATAAACAACATGATTAAAATAGGTAATAATAAAATATATCAGGTCAGCAACATCAGCTCCTGTTAAAGGTTTCATCCCCTTATAGACATTAGCGGCTTTTTCAGCATCTCCTTTAAATCGAACCAGGGAAAACTCGGTCTCTACCAATCCCGGATTTACCTCCGATACTTTTATTCCATGGCGATGAAGATCGATCATCATCCCCTTACTTATGGCATCAACGGCAAATTTAGAAGCACAATAAACACCCCCTTTTGGATATACTTCCTTTCCTGCGATGGATCCTATATTCACGATATGCCCCCGGCTACGATCAACCATGCCTGGAATAACGGCCTTAGAAACATATAGCAATCCTTTAACATTGATGTCGATCATGGCATCCCAGTCGGCTATATCAGCTTCATCCATGGGTTCCAGGCCATGGGCATTGCCTGCATTATTGATCAGGAAGTCGATCTGCTTCCATGGTTCCGCTAATTTTCCGATTGCCTGAAACACCTCATCCTTGTCCCTGACATCGAAAGAAAGGGTTAATACTTCAGTTCTTTGGGCTAATTTCTGCTGCAATTGATCGAGTCTTTCCTTTCTTCTGCCACAAAGGATAAGTTTAATACCGTTTTCCGCCATGATCCTGGCTGTCGCCTCTCCAATTCCTGAAGTAGCGCCTGTAATTAAAGCTGTTTTGGTCATGTTTATTCAAAAAGTAGATAAATCGTAAAAACATTCGTTTTGAGGCTCCCGATTCCCGCACTGTATCCAAACCGGTCCGTTCTCAACATATCGAGCAGCCCGCGGGAAAATCTGATTTCCGGTGAAAATTTAAACAGGGGAAAATAAAAATCAAAGCCAAATCCTAATTCTCCTGATAAGTTAAAATCCGCTGTCTGCAATTTCCTTTCTTCTTCATCATTTTTATTGCCACTGGCCTGAACACCTGGCATCAACCCAGTGATCAGATATGCCCTGGAATTCGTCCATCGCCTTGATTTATACTTAATTAATAGGGGCATCTCAACAATCGTCGATTCGACAAGCTGGTTGATCTGATTGCCGCTGGTCATATTGTATTCAACCATAAACTCATAAAACCCGACCTTGGGGGTAACCCGGAAATCAAAAAACTGACCCAACCGTAGATTGATAATGAATCCAAGATCGAAGCCCAACCTCGGCGGAGGCAGAATTGACTGAAGGGTATCCAGTTTGTTATCAGTGAATTTTTTTGAATAGGTAATATTAAAATGAGACCGGTGACCGGCCATCAAAAAACCATAATGGATCCACCTTTTATCATAATTCGGCAGGTTGATCTCTTTACTCTTCTGTGCCCAGGACGGGGATAGAGTAAAAAGAAGCAGATAAAGCACTAATGCTTTTCTCCCCAGTAAATTGAACTTATGCCAAAGGTTAAAGGTATGCATTTTGTATTGCTGAATCCTGCCTTTTCCAGTATCTTCAAAAAATCACTTCCTTCCGGAAAAGCTTGTACAGACTCAGGTAAGTAAGTATAAGCTGCATGATCTTTTGAAATCCTTTTACCAATAAACGGCAAAATATTTTTAAAATAAAAATTATAAACCTGTTTAAACGGGAAACGTCGCGGCTTGGAAAATTCAATAATTACGGCAATGCCTTTCCTGCCAATTACCCTGTGAATTTCTTTCAAACCTTTTTCCAGGTCCGCAAAGTTCCTTACACCAAAAGCAACGATGGCGGCATTGAATTTATTATCCGGAAACTGAAGGTTTTCTGAATCGCCATACACTAATTCGATCTTTTCTCCATAGCCTTTCCGGGTAATTTTTTTGTTGCCAATTGCCAGCATACCTTCTGAAATATCCACGCCTGTGATCTTTTCCGGATTCAGACGCAGGGCCTCAATGGCAAAATCTCCGGTGCCTGTTGCCACATCCAGTATTTGAGCCGGCTGGTACGGTATAAGCATCCTGATGGCTTTCTTCCTCCACCGTCTATCGATACCCAGGCTTAGAAAATGATTCAGAAAATCATATCTCCGGCTGATGTTGTCAAACATCAGGGCTACCTGCTTTTTTTTGTCCAGTTCATTTTCTTTATAGGGCACTACCTGCATGGCAATGGGTTTTTATGACGAACAACCTGATGTGTGACGCTTTTGTTGGCAAAAATAAGCTTATGATGTGCAACCAGGAAAGTTATCAGTAAATATATCGCATCACTCTGAATTCAACACGGCGGTTTAACTCGCGTCCCTCCTGCTCATCATCGTTGGAAGCAATAGGCCGTTCTTCTCCATAGCCTACGGGTTGGATCCTGACCGGGTCAATGCCTTTTTTTATAAGAACATCAACAACCGCTTTGGCTCTTTTATAGGATAGCTCCTGGTTATACCGTTTTGACCCGATATTATCAGTATGTCCTGCGATCTCGGCGATAAACCTTGTGTTTTCGGCAAGCATCTTATATAATTTATTGATCTCCAGGTAAGACTCCTCTTTGAGTGTGGCTTTATCAAAATCAAAATACACATTTCGCAGTATCGTCCATGAGCCGGTCTTAAGCTCTCGCAAAGTAAGGGTATACTCAAAAACCTGCTCCATCTCATTCATTCCCGGAATAGTTATCGATTCGTTATAGAACATATAGCCATCCCGTTCTGCTGAGATGGTAAACGCCGTCGGTGTCTCATTCTTAACCATCGCCTCGTATTCCCCCGGTCCTTTATTACTCAGGCTTATCAGGTACTTTTCCCTGCTGTTCCTTAACTGAACTGTCCCATCGATGGAATCGCCTTCCTGATCACGGACATGAAGCAGTATTTTAATCGGCTTTTTCTCAACAGGCAGGGGGTCGCGTATAATTTCGGGATTATCTTCCGTAACATTCTTCACCTCTGCAGGCACGACAAAGACATAGATATCCTGATATCCATAGCCGTCTTCCTTGACCGAAGAATAATATCCTTTATTTCCATCTAACGTAGTGATATAGGAAATATCGTTATCCGGTGAATTAACAGGATACCCGATATTGACGGGATTAATCCAATGTCTTTTGGTAGAATCATAGATCGTTTTAAAAATATCATAGCCTCCCATACCCCGGTGTCCCTCACTACTGAAATAAAGGGTCTTGCCATCGTGGTCCAGGAATGGGAAATCATCATCAAAAGTGGTGTTAACAACAGGACCGAGATTCGTTCCTCTCGACCATTCCCCGATTCTATTCTTTTTGCTGAAATAAACATCTAATCCTCCTTCGCCGCCCGGACGGTCACTGGCAAAAAAGATAATATCCCCTGATGAGGAAATTGATACGGATGTTTCCTTAAAAGAGGAATTAACTTCGCCCGGCAATGGCCGCGGTTGCGACCAGTTGCCATCATTCTGAAGCCGTGAAATATAAATATCCCCATTATTATCGTCCCTGTACAGATAAAGTTCCCTTCCATCGTCGGAGATCGCCAGATTTGAATCAAAATAGGGCGTATTGATCGATTCGGAGATATTCACTGCTTTTGACCATCCACCATCATCATCCTTATACGATATAAAAATTTCTTCATAGGGAAAGTTATCCTGAAACACATTAGGGTTTATGTTACCCTCCTGCCTTCTGGTAGTAAAAACCATTACGGTTTCGTCCCTGTTTACCGAAGGGCCATAATCCGGCCACTCCGAGTTGATATTGGGGCCTACATTGGTAATGTTGTAAGGCAATGCGTAGTTTACAAAAATTTTGGCATTCTCACATTCCTCGATATGCTTTCTGGCTATTTCTACCGGGATCCTGTCAGTACCAGTATAGTCAGATTCGCTTTCATAGAGTTCAATATATTTACTAAATCTGTCTATAGCGCTGTCAAAATCCAGTCCGTACTGATAGGCCCGGCCAAGCCAGAAGGTAAGATCGAAAGCATATTCCGGGTCTAATTCATATACCTTCTCAAAGTAAGGAATAGCCCGTTCTTTATTAACCGTTTGGATATAGAGATAGCCGGCCATAAAATTGGCTTTAAGATTATCGGGGTCAAAGTCCAACACCTGCACATAGGCCTCGCGAGCCTGTATGTAGGCCTGTGTACTTGAATAGATCTCGTCAGCAATCTGAAGCAATTGATTGGCTACTTCTTCATCATCCTGTGCATCGACGGTAAAACAAAGAGAAAAAGCCAGTAGGAAAAAGATTAAAAACCTTTTTTTTAACATGTTTTTAAGTAAAAAAATTCGCAAGTCCCTGTTTTAGCTTTTTCAAGGCTAATATAATTAGGATTTATATTATATCAAACACCATTCTTGTATAAGCTGTCGAGTTGCATAGTTTACCGGAATGCTTATCTTCTCTTCCTGATCTCGAAATTCTTAACTAACTGCATATCATCCTGATGGCTCAAATCCAATTCTGTGACGAGATCCTGATACCCTTCCGAATTTATGGTGATCAGATATCTTCTTCCTTTCCTCATCTTCATCTCATAAAGGCCATCAGCTTTTTCCGTATCATAGATGCCGATCAACTGGTTACTCAGCATGTCCCTCACAGTAATCTGTGCTCCGACCGGCGACTGGTTCACTTTATCCTTAATGGCACCTTCAACAGCAACAATTTCAGCTTCTTCATCATCCCTCAGGAGCATATAAATATCGGTTCGGCCGTAGGAATCTGCTCTTTGAGAGGAAAACCAGGCCCGCTCTCCATCTGCACTCCAAACAAAATAAATGTCATCATCGGGAGTATTTATCGGATAACCCACATTTTCGGGTCGTGTCCATCGATTTTTATCTTTCAGATATTCTGTATAGAAAATATCATAATCTCCCATTGAATCATGTCCCTTTGAGCTGAAATACAATTTATTGCCATCAGGATGGATGAAAGGGCCGTCTTCATCATATTTTGTATTAATATAACCCCCGATATTTTCCGGTTCCGACCATTCTTTATTCAGCTTCCGGCGTGAGATATAGATGTCGGTGCCTCCCATTCCTCCTTCCCTGTCGCTGGTGAACACCAGTATATTGCCGTCTTCAGAAATGGAGGCATGCGATTCCCAGCCTTCAGAATTGATCGCCCGGATAATGACCGGATCTGTCCATTGCCGGCCTTTGGCACCACTTACATAAAGGTCGCCGGCAACGCGGGCATTGAAATTATTATCATCGCCCCGGTAGATGAATAACTTGGTGCCGTCAGGAGAGAGGCCGACAGCGGCATCATGCAGGTCGTCATTATTGATGGGAGGGCCGATACTGATGGTTTTTTGCCAATTCCCATTGTTTTTATTCGAATAAAAGATGTTTTCATAGTACTGGTCGGTCAAAGGATCGGTTTTAGAGTTGGCATTGTCGGGCCTCTTGGAAGTAAAGATGATAAGATCCTCCTCCTTATTTACCAAAGGTGCGAAATCGTCATACTCGCTGTTAATATTCGGGCCGAGGTTAAGCACATCTGTATTTATAAGAGGATTACGAACCATCCGGAGTCCATTGCGGCACATCTGTATGTAACGTTCTATCTGTGTTATCAGCTCCTCATTTTCATCGGCGTCCGGGGCAAACTTCAGTTGCTTAATATAACTTTCGTAGAAAACCATTGCCTTTTCTAGTTCCATGCCATAATGAAAGGCACGGGCCAGATCGTAAAAGATAGTAAGGGGGGCATCCTCCTGCATATATACAAAAACCAGATAGGGGTAGGCTTTTGATTTAAGGTTGGAATTCAAATAACAAATACCAATGCGGTAATTGTATTTGGTATTGTCCGGGTTGATCGAGTCGAGTGCCAGGTACCCTTCCAGGGCACGGTTATAATCACCGATACGGTAGTACTCATCGGCAATAGGTTCGATCCTTTTTAAAAACCGGGAAGCTTCCTTATCCTGTGCCTGAAGGGTAAAGGGCAACAAAATGACAAAAGATAGTATGTGAATAATTCCTGTTTTATACCGCATTGCTCCTATGTTAAATATTTTTTGCAGAATTCGAACCTGAAAATAATGATTTCCTTGCTCTCCGGAAAAACCCAACCGGTTTTTTTTATGCTAACCGTGATTTTTAAGTAAATTATAACAAATATTGGACTGATTTTTTGATATTGGCAATTCCATCAGATGATTATGAAGATACGATCAGCAGAATTCATAAAAAGCATAACAAGCCTGGAAGATGCACCGGCAACCGCCCATCCGGAGATCGCGTTCATCGGGCGGTCTAATGTAGGGAAATCCTCCCTGATCAATAGGCTCCTGGGCCGCAGGAACCTGGCGAAAACTTCTGCCACACCGGGCAAGACTCAGACGATCAATTATTTTCTGATCAACGAGAACTGGTATGCCGTTGATCTGCCTGGTTACGGATGGGCGAAGGTCAGCAGAAGTAAAAAGCTGGCCTGGTCCGGTTTTGTCAGGGAATACCTTACGGGTAATGATAAACTGGTCTGTCTTTTTGTTCTGATCGATATCAGGCATGATCCCCAGGCAATTGACCTGGAGTTCCTCTATTGGGCAGCAGAAAAAAAAGTTCCGATGGCAATTGTCTTTACCAAGGCTGATAAACTAAAAAAGAACAGGCAGATCCGGTCAGTCGAAGTATTTAAGAAAACATTAAGGCAGAATTGGGCTTATCTTCCGGAGATATTCATCAGTTCGGCAGGGAATAAATACGGCAGGGAAGAGATCCTGGATTTCATCGGATCAATCATTTAAGGATAAAAGTTGTGTTTAATGTGATCATTACCCAATTTTACGCTGTAATCATACGATAACCTATGAAAGATTTAACTGAAATCGCTTCCGTTTCCGGAAAGGGTGGTTTATACAGGGTATTGAAACCAGGCCGTTCCGGCGTGATCCTGGAGAGTCTGGATGATAAAAAACAGAAGATCGTTACCGGGCCGAATCACAAGGTTTCCATTCTGGCAGAGATTTCCCTCTACACCACGACGGAAGAAGGGGCCGCACCGCTCGATGAAATATTCTGGAAGATATACAAGGAATTCGGCAATGACCCGGGGGTTGACGGGAAATCGACGCCTGATGAGCTGATGAGTTTTATCGAGTACCTCGTACCGGAATACGACGACCAAAGAGTTTATCCTTCCGATGTGAAAAAACTGGTGAACTGGTATCATATACTGCTGAAAGAAGCGCCGGAGTTGTTGGAGGAGAAAAAGGAGGAGGAAATGAGTTCTTCCGAATCAGAAAAGACTGAAGAAAATAAAGAAAAATCTTCCAACATAAGTAATAACAATCCATCAAAAAAGAAGAAGACTTCCGGCCGGGACAAAAAAAGTTCCGCTTAAAAAAACAATGAGTTAGACCGGAACGGCAAACATTAAAATACAACTTTTTTTCTTTATATTCCCTAAAACTGCCTAATGTCGAAATTATGATCCGGGAAACAATCAGATCGCTATTAAGAAAGGGCAGTTTTACACAAAATGTTGCTTTTATCGGTAGTGGAAAAATTTTTATCTCCATTATCGGATTTTTACTCATACCCATTTTATCCAGGATTTATACTCCAGAAGCTTACGGATATTTCTCTACATACAATTCTGTAGTTACGTTATTAGTTACCATACTAACATTTGCCTATCCAAATACGATGGTAATAATCGATGAAGAAAAAAAATTTTACAATATCACTTTTTTTCTATTTGTAAATATTTTTTTCTGGACAGTCATTAGTTCGACTATTTTCATAGTGCAGTATTTTCTTCCGATTCATTTTCTGACTGGCATCGATAAAAGGTATATTGTATTAATTCCTATTGGTTTTTTTATAAATGGAATTCTTCAGATACTCTCACAATGGAATATCAGAAGGGAAAAATATGTCCTTTCATCTACTTTGGAAATGAGCGGAGGATTATCCGCCAGACTTTTTTCATTAGGATTTGGATTCTTAACCAGTGGCAATTTATCCGGAATCATACTTGGGAATCAATTCGGCAGGACATTATCTGTTTCTATAAACATCTTTAAAACGATAAAAAAAGAATATAAACAATTCATTAAAGCCATCTCATATGTGAGTATCATCAAAACATTAAAAGAATATTCAAGATATCCATTATATTTTCTTCCTGTAAATATTTCAAATGTGTTGAAGGGGCAAATCCCTGTGTATTTCATAATTGCAAAATTTAATGAATCTATTTTAGGTAACTATTCGATGGCGTATTCATTATTAAATCTCCCAATACAGATTATTGGAAATAGTATTTCTACGGTTTTTTTAAGAACTGCAACAAATATAATAAACAGCGGAATCGATGAATTATCTAAATTTTCAAATAAAGTTCTTAATAGAATCCAAATTTTTAGTGTAATTCCCTTCAGTATAGTTTTTGTTTTTGGAAGTGAGATTTTTTCCTTCTTTTTGGGTTCAAAATGGATAAATGCAGGAGTTTATGCTTCCTTATTAAGCCCCTATTTATATCTAATGATAATTTTTTCGCCACTAGTTCCATTAATGCAGGTATTTAAGAGAGAAAAATGGCTTTTTATATTTAATCTAATATCTCTTGTATTAAGTAGCTTAGCATTATTAATTGGGATATCTACTGATAATGTTGAGAATACAATTTTGTTTTATTCTATTAGTAATATAATCATGTATATTATTCTGGGATGGATTTTATTAAACCTGATCAATTTAAGGGTTTTATATTTTCTGTTTAAAACAATTATATCTTTTCTAGTACTTGCGGCAATACTTTATTGGGGCAAATCTTTCTTTTAAATTAAACAACGTGAGTTATTTTATTAAAAAGAATTACAAGGAAAACTTAACAGAGGATAATAATCCAATTGCCAAATATCAATCTATTATTTATAATCAAAAATGGCAGGTTGATGTTTATAAATATGTTTCAACACTAGTTAATAAAAGGCATTCAATACTTGAAGTGGGTTGTGGAAATGGTGATAAACTTATAAAGCATATTGGTAAAAAGACAAAAGACATTACCGGAGTTGATCAGGAAATAAATATAAATTATTGTAATACACATCATTCATTTGGTAATTGGCTGGCAATAGATCTTGAAAACCAACAATATCGAATAGAAAAACAATTTGATATAATTATTTCAGTTGATGTCATTGAACATCTAGTGAATCCGGATCATCTTTTTTTATTCATAAAAAAACACGCTCATAAAGACAGTCTGATAATTCTAAGTACTCCGGAACGAGATCTCGTAAGGGGTGAAGAACATACAGGTCCTCCTGATAATCAATTACATATCAGAGAATGGAATTTCCATGAATTTGAAAAATACATTAGAAGTCATGATCTTGAAATAATAAATCATTTTTATGTTAATGCATACAAAAGAACCTTGCGACAGAAATTTCATGATTTCAGAAAAAATATCAACATAAAGAATTGTCAGGTTATTACTTGCAAATTCTAAATATGAATCCTCTTATTTCTATTTTAATTCCTGCATTTAATGCAGAAAAATATATTTTTGAATGCGTAAATTCCATTATTCATCAATCTTATGAAAACTTAGAAATACTAATTGCAAATGATTGTAGCAAGGATTCAACCTTGTATATTATTAGATCCTTCAGTGATTCCAGAATCAAGATATTTAATTTACCATTTAATCATGGATATAATAAAGTATGGAATTTTCTGGTTGCCAAAGCAAAAGGTAATTTTATTGCATTTCAGGATAGTGACGATTGGTCAGACAGAAACAGAATTTCAATTCAATTTCAGGAATTTAGAAATGATAAAGACCTTGCCCTATGTGGTACCTGGGCAACTATTACTAACGCAAAAGGAAATTTTTTACGAGTTGATGAACGCCCGTCAGAATATGAAATGATAATTAACTATGCAGAAAAAAGAAATCCAATACTTGGGGCTACTATGATGTTCAGAAAGGACCTTCTCAATGAGTTTGAGGGATATAGAGATTTTTTCATAAAGGAAAACCTTGCTTATCAGGATTATGATTTTGTATATAGGATTCTTGAAGAATACAAGGTGATCAATATTCCACAACATTTATATTTTTACCGTCAACATAAAAAATCAAATTCAAAAAAGATAAGCATAAACAGAATAATAAGTGATCATATTGTTAGGTTTCTTGCTTATCAAAGAAAATTACACGGAAAAGATGGTTTGCAAGATGACAAATACTATCCTGATTTAGAAAAGTATATAAAAAAGATGAAGCGCCCATATGAAGAGGATAAATCCAAAATTTATATAGATTTTGCTTCAAATTTCATGTATCAGAAATTAAAAAGATCAGCGCTTTATGCTTCGCTCATGGCAATCAGGGAAGATCCATTTAAGCTAATAAACTATAGGACGTTTTTATATTGTTTGATGCATTAATCTATGGATATTGTTTTATTTACTTTATCCTTTCCTTATGGAAACCAGGAAACCTTTATTGAAGAGGAGTTAAAATATTTAAGTGAACGTTTCAATACGGTACACATTTTACCGAGGCAGAAAAATGAAAAAATAAGACCAGTTCCCCAAAATGTAAAAATTTCTGACTGCAGGACCTTAGAAGATTTAAATAAACCCAGATTAGCGGAATTCCTCTCCTACACTAAACCGCTCGTTAAGGTATTTTCCCATTCATTACTTAATTCAATCAAGCCTATGAAATATGTTGTCTATTCCAAAAGCTTAATACATTATGCAATAACAGATTTAAGGAATTATAAAGCTATTAACGAATATGTTATAATCAATAACCTTGCCGATGCAATATTCTATGATTACTGGTTTGTAAATGCAACTCTTTCCTTAAGTTTCCTAAAAAAAGAAAAAATCATATCAAAACTAATCTGTCGAACCCACGGGTTTGATTTATATGATGAAAGACAGTATGAAGATATAGTGTCATTCAGACCTTTTAAAATAAAATATATCGACAAAATTTATACTATAAGTCAACATGGCAGAGATTATTTGAAGTCCCGAATAAATCAATCATACCATAACAAAATTGAAACCAGTTATCTGGGAATCAAATCTTCTTTCAGTTCAATGAAAAAATTAAAAAAGCGGAATAAATATCTGGTTGTATCTTGTTCAAATATAATTCCTGTTAAAAGAGTTGATAGGATAGCAAAGGAATTAATTGATTCTAACCTACCAATTCACTGGGTCCATTTTGGTGATGGATATGAAAGAAGAAACATAGAACTATATTTGAATGAAGCTCGATCGGAGGAATTCAGTTATATATTTTCAGGTAGCGTACCCAATAAAGAAATTCTAAATTACTATGCGAATAATGAAATAAATT
>CAZYDB010000050.1:0-19158 GCA_964645995.1 uncultured Roseivirgaceae bacterium | reverse complement strand
GACCTCATGTATTACCTGATGAATGATGAGAAGACCAAAGTCATCCTTGTCTATCTGGAGGAGGTATCCGATGGGAGAGCCTTGATGGAGGCTTCAAGGGATATCATCAGCAAGAGCGGAAAGCCGGTCCTGATCCTTAAATCGGGCCGTACGGAGGAAGGCGCTTCTGCAGCGGCTTCACATACCGGGTCATTAGCCGGCAGTGATGAGATCTGTGATGCTGCTTTTGCGCAGGCTGGCATTATCCGGTGTAACAATATTGAAGAAATGTTCAATAAGGCAATAGCTTTTGCATACCAGGCGCCACCTAAATCGAACCGGGTAGCTATCATTACCAATGCAGGCGGCCCAGGGGTATTGACAACTGATGCGGCTATCAGGGAAGGTCTCAAACTCGCTGCATTTTCTGAAGAGACCACTAAAAAATTCAAAAAGCATTTGCCGGCTACTGCCAATATTAAGAATCCTGTTGATGTGATCGGTGATGCCAGGGCAGACCGGTATGATGTGGCCCTCCGGGGGGCGATCAATGATCCCTCTGTTGATGGTATTTTTGTGATCCTCACGCCTCAGTCCATGACCAATATCGAGGAGATCGCCGATGAGGTGGTGAAGGTAGCCGGCGAGACTGAAAAACCCATTTACACCTCCTTTATGGGAGAGTCTGATGTAGCTCCCGGGGTAGATATTTTGTTGAGAAACAGGATCCCTCATTATATATTGCCTGAATCGATATGCAAGGCGTTTGCAAGCGTTTATCATTATCACCATAAGATAAAAAAGTTAAAAGACGGGTTGATCGAAGTGAAGGGAACCGACCCCCAGACCGCCGGACGGTTGATCGCGAAATTCAGAGGGGGTGGTAACACCCTGATGGCCGAAGATCAGGCTACTTCAGTACTCCAGTCCTATGGTTTACCGGTATTAAAGGGAGGGCTTGCCCGTACTGGAGAAGCGGCGGCGGAGATAGCCGGTTCGATTGGTTTCCCGGTAGTGATGAAAGTGATGGCCGAAGAAGTTATCCATAAATCTGATGCAGGCGGTGTTCTCCTTGACCTTAAAACCAGTGATGAAGTAAAAGAGGGCTTTCAATTTATTATGGCTGAGGTGAAGAAAAACCAACCGGAAGCTGATATTCGGGGCCTTTGGGTTACGGAAATGGTTTGGGGAAAAGGTGAGGAACTGATCCTCGGCATCAAACGCGATCCGTCATTTGGGCCGGTGATCATGTTCGGCCTGGGTGGAATCTTCGTAGAGATATTTAGGGATGTTGGTTTCAAAGTGGCTCCCTTAAGAGACCAGGATGTCGATGATCTGATCAGCTCAATAAAAGGATATCCCCTTTTAACCGGGGTCCGTGGCAGGAAAGCCAAAGACATCCCGGCGGTCAGGGAATGCATCATTCGGCTAGGGCAACTGGCACTTGATCATCCGGAAATCAGTGAACTTGACATAAATCCCCTGATCGTACTGGAGGAAGGGGAAGGATGCTATGTAGCAGATGCACGGATAAAGTTTGAATGAACATCTATTGCTACCGGGCCAGAAAAAGAATAAAGCCTGTAGGGGAATAGCACAGCTTTTTTTATTATCCGGAAGATTCTTTTAAATAAATAAATACCATCATGTCATATCGTCAATTATCAGAGGAAGAAATAGTACAATTGAAGGAACAGCAGTGTTATTCCGATAGCTGGGAGGAGGTATCGGTTGATGAAGAATTCAACCCTGACCGCATTCATCAGGTACGATTTTCAGGCAAATGCCGTATCGGCCGTATGGTTGAGGAGATTGAAAATGCTGCCGGTGTAAAGCGATTATCAGGTATTTATAACTCAAGTATTCATCAATCTGTTATCGGTGATAATGTGCATATTGCCAATACAGGCTTATTGTCAAATTATCGTATTGATTCCAGGGTATTGATAGAAAATGTGAGAAGCATTGCCGTTACAGGTTCGACTTCTTTTGGAAATGGCACGGAACTGGAAGTGCTTAATGAAGGCGGAGGGCGCGAATTGATCATATTTGACCGGTTGACTGCCCAGATAGCCTATCTATCTGTTATGCACCGGGATGATCAGAAATTGGTGCAGGCGATCAATAAAATGATCACAGCCTATTCTGATGAGAAAAAAAGCAGTACAGGATTTATCGGTACGGGTTCCAGGATTACAAATTCAGAATCCATTCGCAATGTATGCATTGGTGACCGGGTGACCATCAGTGGGGCCCAATTGCTGGAGGAAGGAACCATTGTTGGCGATGAAAATGAGCAGACAATGATTGGAGATGGAGTACAGGCCCGTCACTTTATCATGCTCTCAGGATCGGTCATGGACCAGGGCGCTCTGGCAGATAAGTGCTTTATCGGACAGGGTGTGCGAATCGGTAAGCAATTCTCTGCTGAAAGTTCAGTTTTTTTTGCCAATTCAGAGGGATTCCATGGTGAGGCGGTAAGCCTTTTTGGTGGCCCCTACACGGTTACCCACCATAAATCAACTTTATTGATTGCAGGAATGTATTCCTTTTATAACGCCGGAAGTGGCACCAACCAGAGTAATCATATGTATAAGCTCGGACCGGTGCACCAGGGTATCGTGGAAAGGGGATCAAAGACCGGATCGTTTTCCTATCTGCTCTGGCCATGTCGTGTAGGACCATTCAGCGTAGTAATGGGTAAGCACGGCAGTAATTTTGATACCTCCGACCTTCCATTCTCATACATCACAGTTGAGGGCGACAAATCAATGCTGACCCCCGCCATGAACCTGTTAACGGTTGGTACCAGGCGTGATAGTGAAAAATGGCCGAAAAGAGACAGAAGAAAAGGAAAAGAGAAACTGGACCTGATCAATTTTGATCTGCTTAACCCATATGTCGTCAGCAAGGTGATCAATGGCATTGATATCCTCAATGAATTATATGAGAAGACACCCAAAGAACAGGAAGCAGTAAATTATAAAGGCGTCAGGATCAAAAGGCTGATGCTTAAATCCTGCAGGAAATATTATGAGATGGCTATGCATATATTTCTTGGAGAACAGCTTCAGAAAAGATTGGAGGAGGTTTCTTCCGGTAAAATCAGGGATATTTTCAGCTCCGTGGAAATGGTTAAGGGTAATTGGGCCGATATTGCCGGTATGGTATTATCCGAAGGGAAATTACATGAATTAATTGAAGAAATTAAAAAAGCGTCTTCCAGGAAAGTTGATGATCTTGAAAAAGTTTTTAAGACGTATTATGATCAATATGATGATGAGGCATGGTCCTGGGCGGCCGGTATTATCCGGGAAAGACTCGGTCTTAACCTTGAATACCCTGGTAAGGACCAGCTCATACACCTCATTGAAGCCTGGAAAACCAATTCGCTGCGATTAAATAACATGATCCTGTCTGATGCCAAAAAGGAGTTCGATCCATCCAGCAGGATCGGATTTGGTGCCGGGGGAACCCAGGATCGTATCGATGCTGATTTTGCACAGGTCCGGGGGAACTTTGAAGATAATAGTTTTGTAAGGAGCTTACAGGATGAGATCGGTAATATTGAAAAGAAAGCGGACCATTGGATTGCGGTATTGAATTCAATGAAGTAGATTTTGTTGGGAAAGACAATGGTAATGCCGGCTTTCAAAACCCTTGACTGCCTAAACCGGTTAATACATTATAAGCCACTGTTTGAAAAACTTAACCAGACATAAAAAATGTTAAAATGGATCGATATCATCCGGTTTGTCAACCAGGGAAATCCGGAACCTGACCGCAGGGTAGAAAAAACGGAAGCAGAGTGGAAAGTGCAATTAACCCCTGAACAATACTATGTCACACGTCAGAAAGGAACCGAGAGGCCTTTCCAGTCCGATATGTGCAGTCTTTTTGAACCGGGATTATATGCCTGTGTCTGTTGTGAAACCCTCTTATTTGATTCAGAAGAAAAATTTGAATCGGGTACCGGATGGCCGAGTTTTACTCAGCCATTCAAAAAAAATGCAATCGCTTATCATGCAGATAGCACTTTTGGAATGCGGCGGATAGAAACCGCATGTAATACCTGTGATGCTCATCTGGGTCATGTCTTCCCAGACGGGCCGGAACCCGGGGGGTTAAGGTACTGCATGAATGCAGAGGCTTTTAGGAAGGTTGAGAAGACAGAAGAAAAGGCAACCTTTGGTGGGGGATGTTTCTGGTGTACAGAGGCCATTTTTCAGCAACTCGAAGGTGTTGTCAGGGTCGAAAGCGGTTACAGTGGTGGTAAAACCATCAACCCCACCTACCGGGAGGTATGTGCCGGGTCTACAGGGCACGCGGAAGTTGTTCAAATTACTTTCGATCCCTCTGCTATTTCCTATGATGATCTGGTCAGGATACACTTGTCCACACATAATCCCACTACATTAAACAGGCAGGGGGCGGACGTGGGTACGCAATACCGGAGCATTATCCTGGCGCATTCAGAAGAACAGCAAAAGGTGGCTGGTAAAGTAATTGAAGAAATGGCGCCTCACTACGATAGCCCCATCATCACGGAGTTCGCCCGGTATGAAGCCTTTTACGCGGCTGAAGAACAACATCAGAATTTTTACCGGAGCAATCCGGGGCAGCCTTATTGTGAAGCCGTCATTTCACCGAAACTGGAAAAGTTTAAAAAGCTGTTTAAGGAAAAAATACTTAAGCCATTGCCCTGATATGATCTTCCATGCTGCGTGCGGGGGGTGATACGACCAGCCCCTGAGGTACGACCGGCTAAAAATGTTTTTTTATTGTTCAGCCATTTTCCTATATTGTTTAAGAATAGGTTCATTAAGTTTTTTCTTCTGAAATAAATAAATATTTAATTCCAATATATTTTTTGTAAAAACGAATTGCATCATGACAAAATCAAGACGAACATTTATAAAAAGATCCATGCTGACCACTGCTGGTGTAATAGGGCTGAGTGCTTGCCAGATGGATGTAAAAAAGGCTGAAGAGCCAATAAATGAAAAGAAAAATATCCGGCATAATCCGATAGGCGTGTCTTCCTACTCTTTCTGGCAGTTCGAAGGACCAAAGGAAGAGCGTTCTATGTCCTATTGCATCGAACATGCGGCGCGGATGGGTTTTGATGGCATTGAGTTATTGCTGGTACAAATGACTTCCGAGGATAATGCCCATTTGCAAAAGATCAAGAAGCAGGCCTTTCATGCCGGTCTCGACCTGATGGGATTTTCCACGCACCAGGGCTATGTTTATCCGGAAAAAGAAAAAAGAGATGAAGAGGTCAGGAAGACGATCCATCAGATAGAACTGGCCTATCAGCTTGGAATACCAACTATGCGACTCAATACAGGTCGCTGGGGTACCATTAAATCTTTTGATGACCTGATGGCTAACCGTGGCATGGAACCGGTTCTTGAAGGATATACTGAAGACCAGGGCTTTGAATGGGTGATCGATGCTATTGAGCAATGCATCCCGACCGCCGAAAAATGCGGGGTGGTTCTGGGACTCGAAAACCACTGGGGATTAGGCAGGACTCCTGAGGGTGTTGATCGTATCGTTAAGGCCGTCGATTCACCCTGGCTGATGGTCACCCTGGATACCGGTAATTTTTTGGAAGACCCTTATGATAAGCTGGAGATGCTCGCTGATCAGGCCATCCTGATGCAGGCCAAGACCTATTATGGTGGAGGGAAATGGTATACCCTTGACCTTGATTATCCCATGATAGGCGCAATTATGCGGGAAGCCGGATATAAGGGGTATATCTCCCTGGAATTTGAAGGGCAGGAAGATCCTATGACGGCTATTCCCAAAAGCCTGGAAGTGTTGAGATCGTCGTTTTATCACGAAATATAACTTCAGGAGATTCTGGTATGGAGCTAAAGATATATCAGTACGATCTTGCCCTGCGGTATCCTTTCATGATATCCCGGCATAGGTATGATTCCATGCAGACGGTTATTGTGGAGTTAAAACAGGGCAAATATTCAGGATTTGGTGAGGCTACCACCAATCCCTATTATAACAGTACCATCGACAATTTAATGGATGTTTTTGATGCCGTGGCTGAAACCCTGAGAGACTATCATGTAGCCAGGCCCAATCAGTTATGGGATCAACTCATGCCCCTGGTTGATGGTCATTTTTTCGCTTTATCGGCACTTGATTGTGCGGCATACGACCTGGCTGGCAAGATGCATGGGCGTTCATTTGGTTACCAGTTTGGCATTGATTACAATAAATATCCCTTTACAAGCTACACACTTGGTATTGGTTCGAAAGATCAGATCCGCCAGAAGATCAATGACCTTCAGTGGCCTGTTTATAAGATCAAACTTGGATCTGACCATGACCTTGAAACAATAGCTTTTATTCGGGGACAAACGGATGCTCTTTTGAGAGTAGATGCCAATGGGGCCTGGACAAAGGAGGAGGCGATACAGATGGCGGGAAAGATGAAAGACCTGAAGGTTGAATTTATTGAACAGCCTCTGCCTGCCGACAAGTGGGATGACATGAAGGATCTGAGAAATAGAACATCCCTCCCGCTTATCGCCGATGAAAGCTGCCGGACTGAAGAGGATGTGGATCAATGTATCGGTTTTTTCGATGGGATCAATGTAAAGCTTTCCAAGTGTGGTGGGCTTACTCCCGCCTTGCGGATGATCCAAAAAGCACGCGATGCAGGACTAAAGGTAATGATGGGTTGCATGACAGAATCAACGGTCGGTATTTCTGCCGCCGCACAGTTGCTTCCCCTGGTCGATTATGCCGACCTCGATGGTCCTTTATTGCTTAAGGAGGATGTCGCTACCGGGATAAAATATAAAAACGGATGTGTCTGGATCAAAAAGTCCTATGGACTTGGCATTGATTTCAAATTCGATAAATTTGAGACCGGATGGGCATAGTTCTGCGGATTTTCATCAGTAATAAAATTAACCGGCTATTTTCCTTATAAAAGAAGGGTTTAATTATAATTCCGTTTTTTTGGATTCATAGTATGATGATACGTATTGTAACCCTGGCCATGAAAATATTCATCTTTCTTCTGGTGGCCTGTATGCCACCGGACAGGAAAAATATATTAATACAACTGATGGAGGAGCATCCCGGCTACTTCGAGGATATCATGAGAAATGCGGAAAGCTACCGGGTTCAGATTATTTATACGCAGATTGCCAGGGATGAACAGAACAACCCTTCCTTTACGACTTATACTTTCAGAGCAGATGAAGAGGAGTATTTCTATCCGGCGAGTGTGGTGAAGTTGCCGGTAGCGGTACTGGCCATGGAAAAAATCGCAAAAACAGATATTGACAGCCTGACGATCTATTCAACAATGCTGACGGATAGTGCCTATTCCGGGCAATCAGCTGTCACCTATGATTCCTCAGCAGGAAATCGCCTCCCCTCTATTGCTCATTACATGAAAAAGATGTTCCTGGTCAGCGACAACGACGCCTTCAACCGGTTATATGAATTCCTGGGACAGGAATATATCAATGATGCCTTGCATGAAAAAGGATACAAAGACGTACGTATTACTCATCGCTTGTCAATCCCTCTGACGGCTGAGGAAAACCGTTATACCAATCCTGTCAGATTCTTTGAAGGGGACCAACTGATGTATCGCCAGGTTCTGACCTATAATCCGGAGGTAATTGCCAGTCCCGTCCCGATTTTGCTGGGAGATGGATACATCTCCGGAGATTCCTTAGTCGGAGACCCGATGGATTTTTCAGGTAAGAATTACCTATCTCTCACTGACTTACATGCACTACTGAAGGCTGTGATCTTTCCGGATTATGTTGATCCCAGCCGGAGGTTTGAAATAAATCAAGAGGATTACCGCTTTTTGTACCGGTTCATGAGTATGTATCCACGGGAAAGTAATGATCCATTCTATGGGGAAAAACATGAAGATAATTACTGTAAGTTCCTGATGTTTGCAGATCAAAGCGGGAAGATCCCCGGCAATATCCGGGTTTTTAATAAGATAGGGCTGGCCTATGGTTTTTTAATTGAAACGGCGTATATTTTAGATTTTAATGAAAAGACAGAATTCATCCTTTCAGCAGTGATCAGTGTTAATAAAAACGGGATCTATAATGATGGTGTTTATGCGTATGATGATGTCGGATTCCCTTTTATGGGCAACCTGGGAAGAGTGATCTATAATTATGAAAAAGAAAGAAAGCGAAAGAGTGAACCTGATCTTTCACGTTTTATTATTGATTATACTCAATAAAAAGGACACTTATGAAATTTATTGATTTCAAGGAGAAAATCCTTGGTATATTGATGCTGCCGCTGATCATGCTTTCCTGCACTGATCATGAAGAGATCCAGGGAGATACGCTTTCCAGGCTGGCGGGATCTGTTGAAAAACATTTCATTGAAGATAACCGGACGGCTGTTTTTGATATCCGGTTTGAAAAAGAGACGGGTTACTGGAACCTACACGGTGAAACCGACAAGTCTGAAGCTTTTTTGGCATTACTGGATTCTCTTGAACGGCAGGCTATCGAATACCGCGATTCGGTGATTGTGCTTCCCCATCCTGACCTTGAGGGACGGATACATGGCATCATCAGGATCTCGGTTGCGAATCTTCGGGCGGAACCTGGTCACCCGGCCGAACTCGTAACCCAGGCATTGCTGGGATCGCCGGTCAGGATTCTGAAGAAAAAGGGAGGTTGGTATTTTATTCAAACGCCTGACCGTTACCTTGGGTGGGTTGACACAAGTGGTGTGACTATCATGGATGATAGTGATTTTGAGAAGTACCAGGCAGAACCTAAAATTATCTTTACCGGGATAAAGGGGTTTTCCTATACGAAACCGGATGAAAATTCATTGCCTGTTTCCGATCTCGTAGCTGGCAATGTGTTGTCATTTCTGGATTTTGGAGGCGGGTTTTATAACGTCAGGTATCCTGATTCGAGAATGGCCTATGTTAAGGCGTCAGAAGTCCGGGACTTTTCATATTGGACCGGTGGGCCGGATCCGGATACACTGGTAACCATTGCCATGCATCTGATGGGGATCCCCTATCTATGGGGTGGCACATCGGTCAAAGGCTTCGATTGCAGTGGATTTACCAAAATCATTTTTTTCCTCAATGGGTTGGTTCTTCCAAGAGATGCTTCTCAGCAGGATGACATTGGCATCCTCGTGGATGACCGTAAGGATTATTCATTGTTGGAACCGGGTGATCTGCTTTTTTTCGGGAAAGCGGCTACCGACTCAACGGCTGAAAGAGTCGTACATGTTGGCATGTGGATTGGAGATATGAAATTCATCCATTCCTCCGGAGATGTGCACATCAGCAGTATGGATAAAACTGATCCCGCTTATGATCAATACAATGATAACAGGTATCTTAAGGCCAAACGGATTATTAACACCGCCGAGGCCAAAGAGATACTGATCAGTCGTTTTTATTGATTATTAATTCAGGGGGAATGCCAAAGGGGTTTCATATTATTACGAATAGCCTTAATACAGTTGAAGGTACCGGTTTCACGGATATCTATACTGTTTGAATTCTTTGAAAATATGAAGTAATTATGTCTGATAGCGAATCTATATTTATTCATCCTGATGTTGATAAGGTACGATCCCTGCACCGTGATATCTTATCAAAAACTAATTCCGGGGTGACCATTTATGAATTGCTTGAGGAACTGGCAGAAAATCTATTCACGGCAAATCAAAGCGGTGATGAACGGTCTTTTGTGGAGGGGAGAAATTATTTAAAGGCCGAGGAGATGAAAGTGTTGGATGGGAATTTGAACTATTCTCTCTCTTTCTGCCATTTGATCATGGCCAGGCAACATGGTTATCAGGATTGGGAAGAAGTTAAGCTGGCAGCCCGCATTCTTCCGGAAGAGGATTTTGAAAAGGCTGTTGAAGCAATCATTTCTGGTGAGAAAGGGACGTTAATTGATTTACTTGAGGAAAAACCGCATTTGGTACTACAACGATCCTCCTATCAGCATAAAGCCGGCTTAATTCATTATATTGCGGCCAATGGTGTTGAATTACGCCGTCAGGTTGTGCCTTATAATTTGCCTGAGATAGTTCAATCCCTCTTAGATCATGGAGCAGATCCTATGGCAAGGGGGTTTTTCTATGGCAAAATGATGAGTGCCCTGGAATTGTTAAATACCGGCACCCATGCCCGTGAAGCCGGTGTACATAAAGAAGTATATCAATTATTACAATAGCTTTCTTATGGAGAATAAGGTATTGATCACCGGAGCTGCCGGAGTTTTGGGAACAGTTGTCACCCAATATTTTCTAGAAAAGAAAATACCGGTTACCGCCTTGGCCGGGCCACAGGATGATCCCGGCTTCATCAGGCATGAGTTGCTGACTGTATTTTCAGGGGATCTGTCGGATGAAAAAGAAGCCTCAAAGATATTTGAAAGAGCAGTCAGCGCATCTGCTCCTATTGCTATGGCTGTTTTTATTGCTGGCGGTTTCAGTATGGGCAAACTGAAGGAAACCGGGGTAAAAGAAATACGGAACATGTTCTCATTAAACTTTGAAACTGCCTATTCTTCGGCACGGTTTATGTTTAATTATTTCCAGGAAAAGGGAGAAGGTGGCCGTATGGTATTTATCGGGGCGAAGCCTGGCCTTGATACGGGCCAGGCATCAGGCATGGTAGCCTATGGATTGTCAAAATCACTGATCTTCAGCCTGGCCGATCTGATAAATGGTGCCGGTCAAAAGGATGGCATAGACGCTGCGGTAATTGTTCCGGGCACCATTGATACGCCGGGTAACAGGAAAGGCATGCCGGAGGCCGACTTCTCTAAATGGGTAAGTCCCGGCAGCATAGCTGATACGATCTTTTTTCTGTATTCTGAAGCCGGGAAGGAATTAAAGGAACCGGTATTTAAGATCTACGGAAAATCCTGAGAGCATGCCTTTGGCCGCCCGTTTAGTCTGAAAGAGTTAAATTGTACCTAATCAAAATAAAAATGAAAGAAATTCAGCTACTAGTATTCGCACTGTTGGGATTAATGTCCTGGGGGGCGCAAGGACAGGGAAATCCCTCGCAGGAAGAATGGATATCACTTTTCAATGGTAAAAACCTGGATCACTGGATCCCTAAGATAAAGGGTTATGAGACGGGCGAAAATTTCGGTAATACTTTTCGCGTTGAGGACGGGGTGATGAAGGTTGCCTATGATCAATATGATAAATTTGATAACCGTTTTGGACATATATTCTATGACCAGCCTTTTTCGTATTACCGCCTCAGGCTCGAATACCGCTTTACCGGCGAGCAGGCACCGGGCGGACAGGGATGGGCTTTCCGGAATAGTGGTATCATGATCCACGGACAGGATCCTGAAACTATGGCCCCGGGTCAGGATTTCCCTATTTCCATTGAGGTGCAATTGCTGGGTGGAGACGGGAAAAGTGAACGTTCTACTGCCAACCTATGCACCCCGGGAACTCATGTGGTAATGGATGACAAACTGGTTACTGATCATTGTATAAATTCAAGTTCCGGAACTTACCATGGCGATCAATGGGTTGTGATGGAAGTGGTCGCCTATGGTGATTCCCTGATTCAGCATTTCGTTGAGGGCAAAAAAGTGATCGAGTATTCAAAACCTCAAATCGGGGGAGGCGTGGTTAATGATCATTATGAATGGGCCAAGGAGGATGGAAATTTATTGAGAGGAGGCTCTATTTCATTGCAGAGCGAAAGCCATCCGGTTGAATTTCGAAAGGTTGAGCTGCTGAATCTTGAAGGGTGCATGGATCCGGAGGCAATAAATTATAAGCCCTATTATATCAAACCGGCAAATATCCAATGCCGGTATTGATGACCACAGAATTTGTTTATGTAAATAGATATTGTGAAAATCCGGTTAGGAGGCTTATTGTTTTTTATCCTCTCCCTTGTGTTTTTTTCCTGTGATGACGACAGTGAATGTCTTGAAGGAAGGGGGATCCCGCTAAATCACACGCTTGATTTGAATAATTTCAGTAAAATTTCACTTTCCGGGGATATTGAGTTACAAATCAGGCAGGGTAAGGAGCAACAAGTGAATCTTGCCGCCCAGGCAGTGATTTTTGAAGTAATTAATTATGGAGTAAAAGATGGTCTGTTAACTATCGGATATAATAAAAATGTCAATTGTATCAAAACCCCTTATGGCATATGGCTCAGTGTTCAGGTACCCGATCTTGAGGAGATCATTATATCCGGTGAATCAGAGGTAGTGATTTATGAGGAACAGGAGATCCTGCTTGATTATCTTAAGCTACTTGTCAGCGGAGTGGCAAAGATCACCTTGTCAGAAATTGTTACAGATCAGGTAATTGAAGTTTCCGGCATTGCTGAGATCCATAATTTTGATTGTTATTCAGATCATGTAAAATTGTCCGTATCGGGATCGGGAGACTTTGAGATTTATGCCGGCCACACCCTGGATATTGTCGTCAATGGTGAAGCTAAGATCCGGTACAAGGGAGATCCTCAGATCAGTCGCGATATCAGTGGATCAGTGGATCTTATTGATGCGAATTAAGGATTACGGAACGTAACCCAAAAAACAAATAGATTTTTCCGCCCAGGCACCAGCGAGGTCATCCAGGGGACAGTTTGACAGCCTGGTTTGAACCAAATAACAAAATATATTAAAAACAAATCAACGGGATTTTTGTATCTTTAATAACAATTTAATGTTTACAGTAAATACGAAGTTATAAATCCTTTTGACAATTCCAGATTATCACTACCTGATTTACCCTGATATATATGATTGAAAAAGCGACTATACTCATACCCGACATCAGTGGGTTTACTGAGTTCTCTACCCTGACCGAGATAGATCATTCTGCGCATATCATCAATGAATTACTATGGGTTATTATTGATTCGAACGACACAGGTTTTACTGTGGCCGAAGTTGAGGGTGATGCAGTCTTGTTTTATAAAACGAGGGAAAATATCTCGCTTGATGAAATAATCCAACAATGTCTCCGGATATTTTCCCATTTTCATACCCGGCTCAAGGTTATTGAAAGAGACAGGATCTGTCAATGCGGGGCCTGTCAGACTGCCACTAACCTGACACTTAAATTTATTGTTCATTATGGGGATATCAAAGAGATTAAGATTGCGCAGTTTACCAAGCCGACTGGCCTGGACATGATCATTGCTCACCGTTTACTGAAGAATGATATAAACTCCAAAGAATATATCCTTGTATCGGATCAATGCGTCCGGGTACTATGCCAGGGGGATTTGCCATCTGTCTATGAATGGGATAAGCGGACCTTTAATTATACTTCCCTGGGTGATATCTCATATCATTATATTTCGTTAAAAGAGTATCTGAAGTCTATTCCCGATCCTCCCAGGCGGGAAAAGTTTGTAATTGAAAAGGGCCCGGATCAGTTAAGCATCATTATCAATTCAACCATGTTCGATGTATATCAAAGACTGATCGGATTAGATGATCGTGTAAATTGGATGCGTGGTGTGGATGAAATTCAAAGGGACGATGTCGCCGAAAGGGTTGGTATGCGATATAATTGTCAGTTTCCCGAATATACTTTCAAGATGGAAGTGCTTCATAGCAAATATGGAGAGCAGAGATCTTATTATGTGGAATCACTAAAAATTGATGAATTTGACATTAAAGCGGTCATCACCTATGAAGCGAATAAATTGGATGAGCATCAAATAGAACTTCAGATGTCAGTCAAATACAAAGACAGGATGCCGCCAATGGAGGAACGCGAGGAGACAAAAAGAAGCATTGCCGATACCATGGAAGAATTCAAGCGCTTCTGTGAAGGCAAGTTGCAGAAAGGGTAGGGCGGTCGTTGGTTTTGATGACGTTGGTTTTGTAACCATTGATCTTTTATTGAGGACAGGTTTTATTAGGACAAGATGGGGAGGATTAAGTAGGGGCGGTTTTGTTTGTTTCGCAGGCAGCTTTCCGGTTCTTTTTGAAGGCCGGTATTGGAATGCAATACCCTTCCTTTACTGCATAGTACAAGTGAGATGTCCGGTTGCATAAAGCGGTCGCTTTTAAAGAAAAGGGCCATGAGCAGTTGCCAGAAGTGTTTATTGGAAAAATAATATATTTTTTTTTGAAAAATGACATATTTTTGGAATTGTTATACCCTTGGTTATGGTTAAATAATAAAGCTATATCGTCAAAAATCTTTTTCTTATGAAAAAACGAGATTTCATTAAAGTAAGCGGAACGGTTGTTGCCGGATCGTTGGTAAGTCCATTGTTATCATGTTCCACCGGTAAAAAAGATGAATCGCAAACCGAGGCGGAGTCCTTTACATTACCTGATCTGCCTTATGATTATTCGGCATTAGAGCCATATATTGATGCCCGGACTATGGAAATTCATCATACAAAGCATCATGCCGGGTATGTCAGAAAGCTGAATGCTGCCTTAGAGGATTCATTAATGGCGGGTCTTTCCATCGAAGAGATGATGAAAAGAATGACTATTAAAGATACGGCGATCCGGAATAATGGAGGAGGGCATTTTAACCATACCCTTTTCTGGTCAATCATGAGCGGTAACGGGGGAGGAGAGCCACAAGGAGAGCTCGCTTCAGCCATAAATGCGGCTTTCGGCTCTTTTGATGAATTCATTCAAAAATTCTCATCGGAAGCGGCGTCTGTCTTTGGTTCAGGTTGGGCCTGGTTATGTCTTGGCGGGCAGAATGAGCTGTTCATCACTTCGACACCTAACCAGGATAACCCCATGATGGAGCAACTGGTGAAGAAAAACGGGCACCCGATAATGGGCATCGATGTCTGGGAACATGCCTATTACCTTAAATACCAGAACAGAAGAACTGAGTATATCAGTAATTTTTTTAATGTAATCAACTGGGAAGCAGTGAATGATAAATATATGGCAGTGAAGTGATCTAAAGCCTGCCGGACTTTGGATGCAGTGCCTGATACGCCTAAGGCGTTAATTTAACTACCCAGAAGCGACAATGGGCAAGTCAAATGATTGAAATCCGGAAGAAGTCGCAGGTGTTTCTCGCCCACCATGGCTCACTGTCCAATAACATTAGACTAAGAGAAGCGCGGCGACCGGGTGGAACAAAGTGAAGCAAGCCTATACATCGTGTAAATATGCCCTTGAATTCTTGATAGCCGGTCACTAATGGAAGAAGGTTTGGCCTGGTTATTCTAATATTTCAAATATTTATTTTGCTATATACGTTTATTTTATTACCATAACATTGTCCGGATAATTCATTTTAATCTTAAAATACATATATTGCAGCTCTCAAAAAACGCTTAAAAGATCATTATTTATGGGAACATTGATTAGTATTATCGCAATTTTATCCGCCATATGGGTACTATATGATGTATGGGCGGTGAATCGGACATTAACGGATCAGGGCAAGATCGTCTGGAGTATCCTGGCCATATTTTTCAGTATTCTTACGGCAATTTTTTATTATATCATGGTAAAGAAAAGGTGAAGATCTGCTTAACCAGCGTTATCCACTATCGATAAGCAAAATATTCATCAATAATACTTATTCAACGGGCATACTAACCGGATTGAAGGATTATAATTGCGTTTCTATAGATAAATAAACCATACAATGGCGAACGATTTAAAAATAGTTCTTATATCCGGAAGTGTCCGGCCGAATAATAATACCCGCAAAGCCTTACAACTGGTAATGGATGCCTTTAAAAATAATCACAAGGTCCAGGCAACGTTAATTGACCCTTCCTCTTTCGTTATGCCCTTACCCGGACAACGATCCAATGAAGATGTGGAATGGATACAGGAGGAAGTGAAAAATGCCACCGGGCTGGTGCTGGCAACACCGGAATATCATGGCAGTTTTAGCAGCGTGATTAAACTGGTTATTGAGAACCTGGGGTTTCCCTCTGCCATGGCCGGCAAACCTGTTTGTCTTCTTGGCGTGGCTGCCGGCAGTATAGGTGCCGTAAAATCACTTGAATCCCTTGCTGGCGTTTGCTTGCATGTTGGTTCGATTGTCCTTCCCGGCCAGGTTTCTGTTTCCTCTGTCAGAACCGTTTTTGATGAAGAGGGTAATTGCCTGGATTCTCAGGTTGAAAAAAGAATCCGGAGCATTGCGGACAACATGATGAATTACATCAGGACAAACATATGTCCCGGGATCGCACTGGAAGAGTTTGTAAGGAATGAAAAATAGATTAAGACATCTTTTTATCAAGTGCTCTTCCTTTTTTGAGTATCTTTTTGTCAACTTCTTCTATACCAGTGAGTAAACCGGTCATTTTTTTGGTTGTCATGAACCGCTTGGTGATCGTTCCGTTTTTTTTAAATTCATGATAGACCACATCTCCGAGTTTTGCATGAAGGGCTTCTTTTTCCTTGTTCAAAGCCTTTATTTCCTGATCATTTTTATACTGATCAATATAACCCTGAACCACTCCGGATGCCTGAACAAACTTCTCTGAGCCTGCTTCATAGAGCTCCTCCGCCTTTTCTTTCACTTCGCTGATCAGTTCAGCAGACATTTTGTTTAGTGCCTCGGCTCCTTCAGAAATGTTTTCTTTGAGCCCATCAAAAAATGAACCGATTCTCGAATCTTTCTTTCGCGAATTTTTTGCCATGATTTTAACGTTTTTTGTGAAACCAGATAATTCAGCAATATAATTAAAACAGTTCCAGGACCGGGGTTATTGATAACTGCAGGGGCCTTGGATATAACAATACTTTAATATAGTATTTAAAGTTTTAATTCTTATGTTTATGTATACGAAAAAATAAAACATACCGGTTATATAGTTAATAGACTTCATGGCTAATATTTTACTCACAGGAGCAACAGGATATATTGGGAAAAGACTCCTCCCGGTGTTGCTCAATCAGGGGCATGAATTGATATGTATTGTAAGAGACCGTCGCAGGTTCGACCTCAGTGATCTTGATCCGGAATTGAACGAGCGCATCAGGGTCTATGAGTCTGATTTCATGGATGAATCGTCCATAAAACACTTGCCCTCAGATGTCGATGCTGCCTATTACCTGATCCATTCAATGACATCCACCAGTGAAGATTTTCAGGTGTTTGAAGAGAAGACTTCAGCAAATTTCAGCATTTATCTATCGAAAACTTCGGCCCGGCAGATTATTTATCTGGGCGGTATTGCCAACGATGAATCCTTAAGTAAACATTTGTCATCCCGGAAAAAAGTTGAGGAGAATCTGTCTTCGAGCGGGGTTCCCCTGACGGTGTTACGGGCAGCCATTATCATTGGTTCAGGAAGCGCCTCTTTTGAGATCATCCGCGACCTTGTTGAAAAACTACCGGTCATGATCACGCCTAAATGGTTGCAGAGCCGCTGTCAGCCGATTGCCATCGCTAATGTGCTGGAGTATCTCACAGGCGTATTGTTTAACAAAAAAACCTATCATCAGACCTTTGATATAGGCGGACCGGATATCCTGACTTACAGGGGTATGCTCCTGCAGTATGCAGAAGAAAGAAAACTGAAACGTTTCATCATCACTATTCCGGTATTAACACCCCGGTTGTCTTCGTTATGGCTTTATTTTGTTACCTCCACTTCGTTTTCTCTGGCCCGCAACCTGGTAGACAGTATTATTAACGAGGTGGTATGCCGGGAAAACCGTATCCGTGAAATTATCCCCATCTCCTTATTGACGTATAAAGAATCCATTGAAAGGGCATTCAGCAGGATTCAGCAGAATATCGTTTTATCGAGCTGGAAGGATGCCATTCATAATCCGGCACTTGATTCCACATTGATGAATTTCGTAAACGTGCCAGAGTATGGTTGTTTGATCGATGAAACGGTGATGCCGGTTGAGGGCGATCCAAAAAAGATACTCGATAATATCTCTATGGAGTTTTGGCAAGGCCACATTCACGCTATAGTGGGTGCTAACGGCGCCGGAAAATCAAGCTTGTCTTATACTATAATGGGGCTTTCGGGCTACAGAGATATTAAAGGTGATATTTTATTCAAAGGTAAATCAATAAAAAAACGAAAGGTAGACGAACGTGCCGGCATGGGTATTACTCTTGCGTGGCAGGAACCGGCGCGTTTTGAAGGATTAAAAGTAAAAGATTACATTAAAGTATCTGCAAAAGATAAATCCCATGCAAATATGGAAAACGCGTTAAACATGGTAGGATTAAAGCCGGATGATTATCTTAACCGCGCTGTTGATAAAACGCTTTCCGGCGGAGAAAGAAAACGCGTTGAACTGGCAAGCATAATTGTAATGGAGCCGGAAATTTTATTTTTAGACGAACCGGATTCAGGCATAGACGTTTCCGCTCTTGAAAAAATATTCGAAATGATAAAAATTTTAAAACAAAACGGTTCAACTGTTATACTCGTTACTCACAGTCCTACTGTTCTACATCAGGCAGACCACGCATTTTTAATGTGTCAGGGAAAAATTTTGGACAAAGGCACAACGGAAGCAATAAGCAAATATTTTGAGGGCAAATGCATGGTTTGTATGCGCGAACACGATGGCGAATGCGAAGAAATAAAAAAAGAGGAAATAAAATGAACGTAAAAGATGAAATTGCAAAAGAATTATACAAAACAACTGATGTTGATTACGAACACGTTCATTCTCCGAATACAGCGCGCTTAACCGTTAATGGTAACGAAGTCGTTGGCTCTCACCTTTTACCCGGCCTTGTAGCTGATGCTGAACAATTAGAAAAAGGCGTGAAAATAGACATTAAAGTAAAAAAAGGAACTGTATTTGAAAATCCGGTTCATTTATGTTTCGGTGTTCTTGAAACGGACGCGATACAGGAAATAAAAATGAATATTCACATAGAGGACAACGCAAAAATCGACGTTTTTGCCTACTGCACCTTTCCATTTGCCAAAGACGTTTTACATAAAATGGCTGCAGATATTTACGTTGGAAAAAACGCCCACTATTCTTATTTCGAAAGGCATATACACGGTGTAAATGGCGGTGTAAAAGTTGTACCTAAGGCACGCGTTGTGCTTGATAAGGGTGCTAGGTTTAAAACTGAATTTGAGTTAATTAAAGGCGCGGTGGGCTTAATTGACATTGAATACCATACTGTTTGCAACGAAAACAGCGTAATGGAAATGGAAGCGAGGATAAGCGGCAGAAACCA
>CAZYDB010000049.1:3557-19288 GCA_964645995.1 uncultured Roseivirgaceae bacterium | reverse complement strand
GGGGCAGACGGGCCGAGGATGTAGGGAACCCGGCCCGGCCGGGGTGGCGCGCAGGGCGCCGCCCACATCCAGAAAGCGGATATCCGAATACCATTCCCGCTCACCCGCATCATTCTGCCAGTCAAAATAACCGCCGCTCCATTCCAGCATCTCCCTGCCATATTCGTCAGGAGCAAAAGTAGCGTAGTGAAAAGTCATAAATCCACACCCCCTTTTGATTTGATCCCCAATGACGGCCATTCGTTCATCAGTCATAAAAGGAACGCCCAACCCATTAGGCCCGTCGCGACCGTCACTGATGGTTACTATCAGATCCGCATCGTTGAAAGTGGAAGGATCATCAGGCCACCCATTGTAATGGATCTCTGTATTAACCGCATTTAAATCTGGTGAATTATCGAGCATGACCTTGATCAAACGGGCATTTTTCAGGTATTCATGCATGGTTGCCGGGTGACTTTTCTCACCGGCGAGGATAATGATCTTAGTCGTATCCGGCTTTTCCTCCTGAACACCACATCCGTTAAGCATCGCGCCTATCAGGATCATTGCATGAAGCAAAGAGAGAACTCTCATAATTATATTCTATTTAGTATAGGTGATTGCATTATTTATATTGACCACTACATCGGGGTGAGGGTTCTTTATCACCATTTTCAGAACATGGGCACCTTGTTCAAGCTCATAGGCATAAAACAATTCATGATTCCTTTCAATAAAATCAAGGGGTTGAAGGTTAGTGATCATCAGCTCCCCATCGATATAAAAATCGGTTTCGAGGGCATAGCCGTTTAGGGTTTGCTCGGCGGTCTGCAAGGCATAAACATCCTGGAAATTCCTGTTTAAAACCCTTCCGCGTAAAACAATGCCTATCCCTTCAAATTCAATCTCAATTTCCTGCGTATCGGAAGTGCTGATCTGCTTACCTATATCAATATTCCGGGATAATTTATAACCCGGGAAGTTTTGCTCCAAAGGCACCGGATGGGGTTCCTGTATTTTTATTTTGACCTCCCCTTCCGACACGTCACCACCATTGGCCTCGATCATCTGCAGGGCATGGCGATAGCTTAGTCCGTAGGCATCATTCAGCGAAACCGTTGTAAACTTGAAATCCATATCTTCAATAGGCTTAAGGCCTGCGGCCCATTTTTCCGGGATCGCCTCATAGCCCATCATAGTACCCAATACACCGGCCGCCGTTGCCGGGTTGCAGTCCGAATCCTGACCACACCTGGTAGATATATCCAGGGTAGCATCAAGATCACCATTGCCATACAACATACCCATAACAACATACGCTGCATTGATCTTTGCATCTATATTAAAATCAGAAAACGCACCATCAGGACAGCCAATGTCGTTACCCCATTTTTCTTCTACAAGCGCCCAGGTTTTCTTCCAGTCAACAGGGTATTGTTCGTGCCAAAGGATCACATCGGCAACACATTGATAAAAAGTGCTTTGCGTGGGTATGACCTCAAGAGATCTTGCCACAACATCCTTCACATCATCCATGATGAAGGCATTACTGTACATAGCCGCTACATAAACACCGCCATAATACCCATCGCCCGAGTTCATCACATGGCCCACGCGGTCGCATACTTCGGAAGCGCTATTGGGCATCCCCGGATTCATGATGCCGGCAAAATCAGCCTCAATTTGAAAGTCGATGTCATCGGCATGTGGATTATGAAGCCAGTGACCTGATTCCGGGGGCATAATGCCGTGTAAAATATTATACCTTCCCTGCTGGTTGGCATGCCATAACCAATATTCCGCGGTGGCATAGGCGGTGCCGAAAGCAGAGGCCGGCGCGTCCATGCCTTCCTTTTCCAGGACATCGACAAAAGTAAGATCCATGTAAATGTCATCATACAATCCCGGGATTCGCGTCATCCAGTGATACAGGGTCGTATCGGTCCAGGGAATCCCGATACTGTCAGGTATGATCCGCTTATTATAACGGAATTCAGTGGGCCCTCCATAGGTAACACCAATGGTTTGCAAAGCCCAGGCGCCCATGATCTTATCCTTAAGCATATCCGTAGTCATGGTAAAATATTCTTCGTCCCTGGCAGTTTCAGTATCGCATCCGGCCGGCAGGAATAAAAAGCTGAAGATCAGAAAATTCAAAAAAATATTGTTTCTCATAATTCGATGGTTTTAAAAATCTATTAAATATAAAAAAATCTATGCAGCTTACCATATATACTGTGCTGCTACCTTCACAACCCTATAATGAAGATTGTTCGAAAGCATTTCGCCTTTAATAAAGCATAGAAAAAGGATATTGAATTACTTAATCCTTCTTTCCCTTATCTGATTGCTGATAGATCATCCATCCCAACATGGGTAGAAAAACAAGGGAAAAAAGGACTGCACCAATGATGAGTAATATTTGTTCGCCAGGAAGATGAACCACCCTAAAGCCCAGCGAAAGCAGAATAAAAATCATCGAAAAGGCCGCAATAAAGGAAATTACCAATCGCGTAAGGATCGCTGTTGCGATCAACACTAATGCAAGGAGCAGGACCCCGAAAACCATCAGCAGCCCGGCTCCTTCCCAATCTATCGTTTTAAAAAGTAAGCTGAGGGATATCAGCATCAGGGAAGAAGTGCCAAAAATAAAAAGCCATTTTTTCATCGGATATTAAATTATCGTTAAAAATACAACTTAATTAAGTTAGTCAATATTTTTTATAAGATTCTCCTGATTATTGATGTAATTTTAGAAATTTGCCTGACATAACCGGAAAACCAGAGACTGATGAGAACCCAAACCGTAACCTTCCTAAGCATTCTTCTGATCCTGGGCTTGACAGCCTGTGACTCAACTACTGAACAAGGAATTCAGCCTGTGCTTCTTCCTGATAAAGGCCATGGAGGCATTACCCTGCCTGAGAATTTCGGCGCCCTGGTAGTAGCCGATACACTGGGCCGCGGCCGTCATCTGGCGGTCAATGATAACGGCGATGTCTATGTTCACATCATCAGGCTCACTGAGGATGGGTATGGCATCATGGCTTTGCGGGATACCGATCAGGACGGCAGGGCTGACATCATAAAAGGGTATGGGAAGGTACCGGGAACGGGTATTGAAATACATAATGGGTATCTTTATTTTTCATCCAGGACAGAAGTTTATCGTGCAAAGATGCAGGATGGCGAATTATTACCCTCGAATGATATTGACACCATGGTCACAATGGTCGATGGATCAGGGCATATGGAGAAAACATTTGCTTTTGATGACCATGGCAATATGTTTGTCAATATCGGTTCTGCATCGAATGCCTGTCAGGAAGAGCAGCGCTCCAAAGGATCGCCCGGGATAGATCCTTGTGTGGAGCTGGAAACGAGGGCCGGCATATGGAAATTCTCAGCCAATGAATTGAACCAGGAACAGTCGCTGGAGGATCGCTACGCAACCGGTATTCGGAATGCCGTTGCCCTGGCCTGGAATAAAAGTGTTGAAAAACTATATGGTCTTCAGCACGGCCGGGATGATCTCCATCGTTTCTGGCCTGAATTTTATACCGAAGAAGAAAATCTGGAACTGCCTGCCGAAGAGTTTTTTGATATTGAAGAAGGTGATAATTTCGGCTGGCCTTACTGTTACTACGACCCGTTCAAAGACCAGCGCATGCTGGCTCCGGAATATGGTGGTGATGGGGAGTCAACCGAAGGATGCGAAGACGCCAAGGACCCGCTGGTCGCTTTCCCTGGACACTGGGGGCCCAATGACCTTTTATTCTATCAGGGTGATATGTTTCCCGAAAAATATAAAAATGGCGCTTTCGTAGCCTTTCATGGCAGTTGGAACCGTCTCGGTGCGGAGCAGCAGGGTTATAAAGTTATATTTATCCCTATGGAAAACGGGATCCCTTCCGGCGAATGGGAAGTCTTTGCTGATGGGTTTGCCGGCCCTGAACCCATAGAAAGCTCAGGGGACGCTGCATACCGCCCCTGCGGGCTGGCTGAAGGGCCCGACGGATCGTTGTACGTTGCCGATTCACAGCATGGCAGGATATGGAGGGTGATCTACTATGAAAAGGGCATTCCCGGCTTTCAGCAGTCAACCGCCGCTGTTGAACATGAAGAGCATCAGGAAACAGCCGGAACAAATGAGTCACTGCAGGCAGGCAAAAAAGTGTATGATATGTACTGCATGGCCTGTCATATGACAAACGGCAAGGGCGCTCCCGGAATGAACCCGCCACTGGTAGACACGGAATGGGTGCTCGGAGATAAAGAAAGACTTATTAAAGTCATCCTGAACGGCCTCAGCGATCCTATTGAGATCAAAGGAGAGATCTATCAGAACATCATGGCCCCCCATGCCTTCCTGAGCGATCAGCAGATCGCCGATGTGCTGACCTTCATCAGAAATAGCTGGGGTAACGAGGCCAGCCCTGTCACTGTGGAAGAAGTAAAAGCGGTAAGAGCAAATAATTGATAAGCCGGCACTTGGCAATCAGGTATTGGTTTCACCCAGCCTGAAAAACGAAGACCAAAGTCCTGCAGTCTGACGGAAGACAGGATCGAAGATAAAATGTCCGGGGTCCCGCAGCCTTAGGGCTTAACGCCTTGCCGGTCGCTCAGGCCGGAGCACCGCCTCTGGGGTTTAGCTTTTAAGGCTAAGGAGATTGCATATTGAACGCTTGTGTTGGGTTTGGTAGAGGTGATTAATCGATAAGGGTCTGGCAATCGATACTTAACCCGAAAAACTCATAAGTTTTTCCTGCCTGAAGGGCAACCAGGAAGGCAGGCAGGCCTACCGAAGGGCCGATTTAGCGTACCGATAATATCGGGGCACTTATCAGGGGTTAACCCTCCCCCGAACTCCGGCGGGAAAAATTCGCAACTATTACCATTCATATGGACTGTCAACTTGTCTGAAAACAGAACCCATCCATAAGTACCTTATTCCCTGCCATGCTAAAGCAGAAGAAGGGGCATCCTTCCCCAAAGCAATGTCGCCGGTCATATTAATGCTGCTTTTTTAAGCCCTAAAATTCAACTTGTATATCCAGGCTTCCTCAATAAAGATAACTATATAATGATCAGGCCGGGTTGACTGAAGTTCCTGTGAAAAAAGAAACTTTATGGTGGGCTCTTTCATTTTTTCCATGCCCTCCCGTTTTATTCTTCTAATAAATGAATTAATTTCACTTACTTTTTAGAATTTAATGATAAAAAATATGAAAAGATTAAAGTTAAACAACATTAAAACCCTCTTTATATTGATGATGACGATGTTTATGATGACCGGTTTTACTACTGATGTATCAAAGGAAGACCCAAAAACGAAGGACAGGGATAAAATCAATGATGACTATAAATGGAACCTGGCTGATCTTTATCCTTCCATAGAAGCCTGGGAAAAAGAAAAAGCTTCCTTTTCTGCCAGTTTTGAGAAGATTGCAGACTACAAAGGGAAACTGGACAGCTCGCCGGAAATCCTATATCAGGCACTTGAAAACATAGAAGAGGTGATAAAAGAACTCTATAAATTCAGCTCATATGCCAGCATGCTTTCTGATCAGGATACACGTAAGTCAGAACCGCTGGCCATGGCCCAGGAGGCCAACCAGTTGTTTACCCGGTTCAGCACCTCAGCAGCCTATGTGACACCTGAAATCCTTGCCATTCCGGAGGATAAACTTAAAAGTTTCTTTAAAAAGGAACCAAGGCTTGAAAAGTTCGACCAATATATCGACAATATCTACCGGACCAAGGAACATACGCTGTCGGCCGCTGAAGAAAACATCATCGCCCAGGCCGGCATCATGAGGGGTAACTCCTACAATATATACAGCGTCTTCACCAATGCCGAAATGCCACGAGCAGAGGTCATCCTTTCAAATGAGGAGAAAGTCACCCTGGATGCCTCGGCCTATGCCTTATACCGGGCAAGCACCAACCGGGACGACCGGGTCAAGGTCTTTGAGGGCTTTTTCGGCGAGCTCGAAAATTATAAGATGACCCTGGGAACACAGCTCTATGGCAAGGTAAAGGAAAATATATTTTCAAAAAATGTCAGAAAATACAATTCCTGCCTGGAATCGGCGCTCGACAATAACAATATCCCTACCGAAGTATACCATACACTCATTGAGAATGCCAACAAACATCTCCCAACCCTTCATCGGTACCTGGAACTTCGTAAGCGCATGCTTGGCGTGGAAGAATTACACTATTACGATAGCTACGCACCCCTGGTCAGCGACGTCGACCTCGCCTACGATTATGATGAGGCAACCGAAATCATACTGAAATCCCTGTCGGTACTGGGAGATGAATATACGACGACGCTGCAGACAGCCTTTGACAACCGATGGATTGATGTGTTTCCCAATACAGGCAAGAGGTCGGGCGCCTACTCCAATGGCAGCGCCTATGACGCTCATCCTTATATTTTATTGAACTATAACGGAAAATACGATGATGTAAGCACCCTGGCCCATGAACTGGGGCATACCATGCATAGCTACTTCTCCAATAAAAATCAGCCCTTCATTAATGCCGATTATCCGATCTTTCTGGCTGAAGTGGCTTCCACCGCCAACGAAGCTTTACTGATGGATTATATGCTTAAACAGATCAAGGACCCCCAGGTTAAGCTATCCATCCTTGGCAATTACCTGGAGAATGCCAGGGCAACTCTTTTCCGCCAGACACAATTTGCCGAATTTGAGTTGAAGATCCATGAAATGGCTGAAAAAGGGGAAAGCCTCACAGGGGATAAGTTCAGTAAGATCTACCTTGATATTCTCAAAAAATACTACGGCCATGATCAGGGAGTGATGGTAATCGATGATCTTTATGCCATTGAATGGGCATTTATCCCTCATTTCTATTATAATTTCTACGTTTTCCAGTACAGCACTTCTTTCACGGCTTCAACTATGCTGGCAGAAAGTATGCTTACCGGAGGTGAGGAAATGGTTAGACAATATATCGAATTCCTTTCGAGCGGCAACTCCGATTATGCGATACCAACATTAAAAAAAGTAGGCATCGACATGACCACCAGTGAACCTTTCGAAGTAACCATGGCTAAAATGAATCAGGTGATGGATGAGATCGAAAAATTATTGGATGAAGTAGAAGAATAAGGTTTAAAAAACAGGAGGGAATACTTTTTATATTGATGTCCGGAAATCCGGAAATCCGGAAATCCGGTAAAGAGATCTGAGGGCCTTAAGGCATAAAGTTCAAGATAAGTACTTGTTAACAGCGCAGGTTTTTATATATCCTCGCGGCGTGATTCTTTCCCTTTGGGAACTCCGGAATGTCCTCTCCTTTTACCCTTATTTTGTTGCTGGCCCCAAAACCCCTCTCCCTTACTGATCTCAAGATCACTCCATACCCTTACCTGGCATGCCAGCCGGAGGCCGTCCGTCTCCTTATGGGGTGGAAAATTCAAGCGCCATTTTTCCATCCATGACTTTTCAGTGACAATACCCTTGATATTCACGGCACAGGTCCCACAGGAACCCAGTCCATGACAATTAAAAACCCCTGCCGGCCCGTTATAGGGCGAACACTTATGTTTGATCAATACTTCCCTGAGGTTTTCGCCAGGGTTACATTCTATTTTCCGGTCCTTAAAGTATATTAAGGGCATATGTATAAGATAACCAATATTTAACAATCCTTCAAACATTTTGGTTTGGATTAATTGAAATTTTAACGTTTCTCTTAAGATTCCTTTTTGATGAGATTATGATTATCTTTTCAACCCGTACTGTAAATGCTTTAAAATCTCATGATCACCCCGTATATCTATAAAGCGTCGTATTATTATTTTGAGAAACTGACCATTGCCTCGATCAGTAAAATCCCAGGTTTCACTGAATATGATATAATGATCAGGGCCTACACTCCGGAATATGAGAAAATATTTGACGAAGCTCATTTTCTTCTGAATATGAGGGGATTGTCAAAGCTTATAAAAAGAGCGACCAATATCATTAAACCGGATGCTCCAGGTCTTTTCTGGAAAAGGGTCTATGAGGCCTCTGAGGGTGTAAGAAATGACTGGAGCCTTGGATCGGCGGACTTGATCAGGGCGCTGGATGCCCTGCCTCTCATCATAAATTGCAGGGTAAGGGCGCGGGTGATGTCTTTTGTAAGAAATGAAGATGGCGCCATCAGTAATATTACCTTCAGGATTGGTGATCCTGATAAAAATATTCAATATCAGCCGGAGGCAGAAGCCGATCTATCCCAAATCAACACCCTCCTTTACATGATCGGCCGGCTGGCAAAAAGAGAAGGCTATGATCTGTCGGAGGCCTGGTCTCATTTCGATCCGGTATATACAAGGCCCCTGGGGCATCATGGACAGGGACATCAGATATCTAAGGATAAAGTTTCCGACCTCCTGCTAAGTCTTCACCGGTGGGCCCACCCCCGGGCTTTACAATATGCCATGGATCTTCAACGCCTGGTATTTGGGGTAAAGGAGAGCAATGAATGGCCTGAAAAAAGATAAAATGATAGCCTGATCATTCGCATGGACGATTCCTTCAGCTCTTTAAAGCAATACCAACGTTATTTCAAGAAGCTCATCCAGCTTGAAAGGCAGGAAGAGATTGCCTTTCACATGACAGAGATCCATTCCATGTCCGGTTGGCAGAGAGAAAAAAAAGGCAGAGCTATTCTTTCCCTCACCGCACGGGATCATGGGAGGGGGCTGGGAGGCATATTTCTGATCCTTTTATCAGGTAAAGGACCCTTGCCTGACACGGAAATCGGCGTCGGTGACCTGGTGATCATCAGCAGCGGACAACCATCAGGGGAGGAACCACAGGCGGTTGTGACCGAAAAGACCGGCTTTTATATAACGGTCGCCTATAACAATCCTCCTCCCTCTTATCTCTTAAAACGAAAAGTCCGCCTCGACCTCTTTGCCAACGATCTTACTTTCCAACGGATGATGGACGCCCTTTTCACCCTGAGGGATCACCAGGTGATATCAGATCTGCTTTTGATGCAGCGGGCGCCAAGATTGGCAGAAAGCCCCCCCGGATGGCAACCCGTACAGACCAACCTTAACAGCTACCAGCTCCAGGCTGTCCGGGGCTCCCTGCAGGCCCGGGACCTGTTTCTTATCCATGGGCCACCAGGCACCGGCAAGACCACCACACTGGTGGAATCTATCCTTCAGCATATTCAAAGAAAACAGCGTGTGCTGGCAACGGCTGATTCCAACACGGCAGTGGATAATCTCGTGGAAAAACTGATGTCTTTAAGGTGCCGGGTGATCCGGATCGGAAACCCGGCCCGGTTAAATGAGAAGATAACCTCCGTTTCCCTGGATCATCAGGTACAGGATGACCCGGACTATCAACATGCCCTATCTTTGAGGGACAAGATAGCCGCCATCAGGGAAGAGCAGCAAAACTTCATTAAACCAACCGGGCAGTCACGCCGGGGCCTCAGTGACGATCAGATCCTTAAGTTATCAGGGAAAGGTGCTACATCACGCGGGCTAGCCCAGTCTAATATTCACCGGATGGCCGAATGGATACGCCTGCAACGGCAGGTGAATGGCCTGCTGGAGGAATCAAAAAAACTAGAAAAAAAGGCTATCCATGGGATCCTTGGGGCTGCCGGGGTGATCTGTGCCACCAACAGTGCGGCAGGAAGCGAATTGCTGATAAATTATAGCTTCGATGTTGTATTTATCGATGAGGCAACCCAGTCGACGGAACCTTCCTGCCTGATCCCGGTGGTTAAAGCTTCGAAATGGATACTGGCCGGTGACCATAAACAACTTCCGCCAACCGTACTTTGCCAGGAGGCGGATGCCCTTCATTATTCACTCTTCGAAAGATGGATGGAGAACCTGAACGAAAGAAGCAGCCAGATCCTCCAAATACAGTACCGGATGCATGAAAAGATCATGAGGTTTTCAAACCTGTCATTCTATGACGGGAAGCTGAAGGCCTCACCTAAAGTAAAGGCCCATCATATCGGTCAGCTAAGTGGCTTTCTGATTCCTGAAATGATCCCTGATAAGCTTGTCCCCGTACTTGACCCCTCCATTCCACTCTGTTTTATTAATGTGGCCGATGGTGTGGAACAGAAGATAAAAGGATCATTTTCTTATTATAACCGGGCTGAAGCACAGACCGTTGTGGAGATTACCCGGTTATTGATGGACTGCCGGCTTTTTCCCGATGACCTGGGCATCATCTCTCCCTATGAACAACAGGTGAACAATATAAGAAGCGCACTTACCGGCAGCGGTATCGAGGTCAAAACGGTGGATGGCTTTCAGGGCCGTGAAAAAGAAGTGATGATCATATCCCTGGTCAGGGCCAATGACCGACGGCAGCTTGGCTTCCTGACGGATTACCGGAGGTTAAATGTGGCTTTAACACGGGCACGTAGGAAACTGATCCTGGTCGGACATGTACCCACGTTAAAATCGGATGAGTTTTACCGCCGTTTACTGATGAGTATTGACACGATCAAGGAAGAATGAAAAAAGCCCGGAATGGAGCCGGGCTGCTGACCTATTGAAATGTCTGAAGTATTTATCTTCTATGAGAACGGAAACCGCCACCTCCCCTGTCTTCTCTGGGTTTAGCTTTTTTAACGACGATGGTATTCCCTTCAAATTCTGTTTCATTCAAATCTTCAATCGCCTGGAGCGCTTCCTCATCATTAGGCATTTCAACAAATCCAAACCCTTTTGAATTACCGGTATCACGGTCGAAAATAACTTTGGCTGAGGAAACCTCGCCAAATTCTTCAAATAATTGCTGCAGGGAAGAATTGTCTGTCCTTGCACTTAACTTTGCAACGAAAATGTTCATAATAAGATGGAATAATTAATAAGTTAAATAAAACATTGTTGGTAAAACAGAGGAGTAATCAAATCCTAAAAGAGATGGTAAAACTCTGTTTTAAACCAATAAACAAAAATATGCATATTTTATTTATTAAATGCAAATATTAAAGTCCTATGATTGAAATTTATCCCTTTCCTGATGCTAAAAAACAACCGTTTAAAAATCACCGGACCGGATTTGTAGCATATTTTTTCATCATAATAACCTCGTTATTAAAGCATATACCTTCAAGTGGTTTACCCGGGGTTGCTTTATAAAGCGACCTGGAGGGACCTATATCCTGGTTAAATGAACTTTCCTTTGAAAAGTGAATATTTATGGCCAAATATCCGGGTCAAAATAATTTTTCAGCCCTTCGATCACGATAATAATAGTACCTTTGCCAAAAATTCTAATGTATGGAACCCACTCCGGAAAGCAAGCTAAAAAATCTGATCGTGGTTGGCGACCGTGTATTGATCAGACCCAAACTACCCAATGACAAGACCCAGAGCGGTTTATACCTCCCCCCTGGCGTAAAGGAAAAAGAAAAGGTTCAGAGCGGTTACGTGATAAAGATCGGACCGGGTTATCCTATTCCCCTTCCTTCTGATGAGGATGAGCCATGGAAGGATAAGTCGGAAGAGATCAGGTATATCCCATTACAGGCCAGAGAGGGCGATCTGGCCATCTTTCTACAGACGGGCGCCATAGAGATCAACTACGAAGACGAGAAATACTATATCGTCCCCCAGTCCTCCATACTGCTTCTGGAAAGAGATGAAGGCCTGTTTGAGTGATGGGATGATGGGGCCATGGAGAGAAGGGAATGTGCATCCGGAACCTCACACCCAATACACAAAATACCTATCTTTGTTCCATGAAAATAACCATACGATCATGGCAGGAAAAAGACATCCCTAACCTCCTCCTGTTTGCCAACAATGAGAAGGTGGCCAGGAACCTTCGTGACCAGTTTCCCCAACCCTATACTGAACGTGATGCCATAACGTGGATCATGCTTAATAAAGACCTGCATCCTGCCTTGAATATGGCAATTGTTGTTGATGATAAAATGGCCGGAGGTACCGGTATCTCCATCAAAGATGATATTTACCGGAAAAATGCCGAGATCGGCTACTGGATAGGTGAACCATTCTGGAAAAAAGGGATAGCCACTGAAGCGGTTCGTCAAATGGTTGATCATACCTTTCGTAATTTTGAGATAACTCGCATCTACGCTTCCACTTTTGATTTTAACATTGCCTCGCAGAAAGTACTTATGAAGCTGGGATTCAACCGGGAAGCCCGGCTCAGAAAAGCGCTGTTCAGGGATGATAAATACTTCGATGAGATTATCTTGTCGGTATTAAAAGAAGATTACTACGGATAAAAAGCTTTATTTTGCACTATTAATGCATTGGCTATGAAAGTATGCGGATTTTCCTTTATAAGGAATGCCATTACTTATGATTATCCGGTAGAAGAGGCTCTCCGTTCTATCCTTCCGCTCTGCAGTGAGGTGGTCGTTGCTGTTGGTCATTCCGAGGATGACACCCTGAAACTGGTCCGTTCGATTGATAAAAAAGTTAAGGTGATTGAAACCACCTGGGATGAGACACTGAAAGAAGGTGGAAAGGTGCTGGCAAAAGAAACCAATAAAGCATTGCAAGCGATACCGTCCGACGCCGACTGGTGCTTCTACATCCAGGGAGATGAGGTACTGCACGAAAGATTTCTGGAGCCGGTTCGTAGAACCATGGAAGAGCATCTGCACAATCCCCGGGTTGATGGTTTGCTTTTAAATTACCTGCACTTTTTTGGCAGCTATGATTATGTGGCTACAGCACCCAACTGGTACCGGAGGGAAATCCGTGTGATCAGGAACGACCGGTCGATCTACTCGTTTAAAGATGCACAGGGATTCCGTAAAAAAAACAACCAAAAACTGAGCGTCAAGCCTGTGGACGCCCGGATCTACCACTACGGCTGGGTAAAACACCCGGAGATCCAGTTAAAGAAACATCGTGCCTTTCATAAGCTTTATCATGATACCGACTGGGCAGATCACCATATGTACAAGTCAGAAGAATTTGATTATTCCATTATCGATGAACTCGAAAAATTCAAAGGCACACATCCGGCCGTAATGCAGGAAAGGATCCGGGCAAAGAACTGGTTTTTTGACCGTGATCTCTCCTTTAACCGCTTGTCCTCCAAGAACCGGATCAAAAAATTTTTTCAGAAGTATTTCGGTTTTATCCCGGGCGAATACCGGAATTACCGGATCATCTCCTGAAAGACCTCCGGGTTCGTACGGTGATACGGGCTGCGCCCCAACCGGCCCTTTTCTACTACTTTCCGTTTATTTTGTATATTTGAGGCTTAGGAATAACTTAAAAAGCTGAAAGACAACCCTTCGAATTCATCCTCAACTATGGGTAAATCACTCACCAGCCCGATCAATTAATATAAATCAAATTCAAAACGCAAATTATATCACATATGTTCAAGTACCTGAAAGACAGCCTCATCCGTAAAAAAGCCCGGAGATTCTTCCAGGAATATCCCTATGCCATTGATCAGTTCAACCTGGAAAAAGAAGGTCGGGTCGAATTTGCCAACTGGAAAAATCCCCTGGCCAGGCCTTTTAAGCTCAAAGATGCAGAAATGGCCTTCTGGAACCGCTTCATCAATATGGGAGATCTGGTCATCGATATCGGAGCTAATATCGGCGATACTACGGTACCCATGGCACTCGCCGCGGGAAAGGAAGGCCTTACCCTCGGGTTTGATCCTAATCCGCATGTATATAAGGTGCTTGAAAAAAATGCCCAACTCAACAAGGAAAAAACCATGATCCAAACCTGCCCTTACGCCATTGCCGGGGAGGAATGCCTTGTTACTTACCAGTCGAGCGAAGCCTCTTTTGCCAATGGAGGAATTTCCCGTACTGACGAAGGGAAACATGGCCGGTTTAAACTCAAGAAAAAAGTAAAAGGGATCAATCTTCATCATTTTCTGGAAAAAAAATATAAGAAATGGCTGAGCAGGCTCTCCCTCATCAAGGTGGATGCCGAGGGCGATGACGTGGAGATCTTCAGATCACTGGATACGCTGATCGCCCGATATAAACCGGCCCTGGTCGGTGAATTCTTCCAGAAATATACCCTGGAGGAACGCAAGGTACTTTTCGACCTGATCGATGGGATGGGCTACCATCTTTTCTACTTCTACGATTTCTCCGAACTTCGTCAAGTCTTCCGGATTACCAGGGATAACCTCGACCAGCCGGAGATTTTCAACTTCTATGCTGTTCCTGCCTGATCACTGTCCGTCATAAAAAAATCCCGGGTAAGTGACTCCCGGGATGTTCTGGTACCTGATAAGGTTATATATTGGGAAATTAAATTAAAGCCGGTATTCAGGTTAAATAGTCAAGACGGTTTATTTTGAGAATAGTTTATGAATAATCGGGGTTAAGCTCCTCTGATTTTGGCAATCTATTTTGAGATCAGGTCTACACTCCTTTGTATAAAGGTAGTCAGCCCATTACCTCCCAGCATATTCTGTGCCAGCAACCCCAGATCATACGCCTGGCGTGCCAGCTTTGTTTTTTTATCTTCTCTTTTGGCTTCCAGGATCTTACCGATCAGGGGATGATTTCCGTTGATAGAGGCCTGCAACTGATCCGGCAGGTTGCCCATCCCCATCATGCCTCCACCCGTGGCGGACATGTCCTTCATACGGCGCATAAATTCAGGAAGCGTGATCACAACGGGTAGTTCTTCAGGTGAGAGGGATTCAACACCGAAGGTAACATTGGTATTCTCAATGGCTTTCTCAAACACTTCCTTCAATTCCTTTTCCTGATCTTCCGTTAGTACACTCTCTTTCTTCTCACCGGTATCCACCAGTTTATCAACTGTTTCAGAATCAACCCTTTTCCAGGCGGTTTTTTCCATCTTCATCTCCAGGTTGTTGATAAAATGGCTGTCGATGACGCCATCCATCACCAACACATCCAAACCATTTTTACGGGCCGACTGGATATAACCGTCCTGTTTGCCCTGGTCATTGGTATAGATATGTACGATACGCTTATCCTTGTCCGTCTGATTGGCTTTAACATGTTCTTTGTATTCATCGAAAGTGAAGTATTTCCCTTCCGTATTTTTCAACAGGGTAAAATTCTTTGCTTTTTCATAAAACTTCTCTTCGGTGATCATGCCATACTTTACAAATATGCCCAGATCATCCCATTTTTTCTCATAGGCCTCCCGGTCCTTTTTATATAACTCACCCAGCTTATCCGCTACTTTTTTTGTAATATGAGCATTGATCTTCTTCACATTGCTGTCAGACTGAAGAAAGCTCCGGGACACATTCAGGGGGATATCCGGCGAGTCGATCACACCATGCAGAAGCATGAGAAATTCAGGAACAATATCTTTGACTTCGTCCGTTATGAAAACCTGCCGGGAATATAACTGGATTTTGTTTTTTTGAATTTCAAAATCATTCTTGATCCTGGGAAAGTACAGGATGCCGGTCAGGTTAAACGGATAATCCACATTCAAATGGATCCAGAAAAGCGGATCCTCCGAAAATGGATAAAGTTCCTTGTAGAAGGCAAGATAATCTTCATCCTTCAACTCATTGGGTGAACGTGTCCACAGAGGGCGTGTATTATTGACAACATTTTCCTTTTTAACGGTTTTTTCTTTGTCGTCATCACCCTTTACCGTCTCCTCCTTCTCACCAAACACAACCGGAACAGGAAGAAATTTACAGTACTTATCAAGGATCTGCTGTAGCCGGTGATCTTCAAGGAACTCCTCATTATCTTTGTTGATATGCAGGATAACCTCTGTGCCA
>CAZYDB010000049.1:0-3547 GCA_964645995.1 uncultured Roseivirgaceae bacterium | reverse complement strand
ACGGCGGGGGCGATCTCTAACTGCGTTGATCCGTCACAGGTCCAATGGGCCGCTTCGGCTCCTTCCTGGTAGGATTTTGTAATGATCTCCACTTTGTCAGAAACCATAAAGGAGGAATAAAAACCAAGTCCGAAAAATCCGATGATCTGGCTGGCATCTCCTTTCTCCTTGTATTTTTCAATAAACTCCGTCGCTCCTGAAAAAGCGATCTGGTTAATATATTTCTTGATCTCCTCAGCGGTCATTCCAATACCATTATCACTAACGGTAATGGTCTTTAACTTCTTATTAATTGCAATATTTACCTTGAGGTTGCCCAGCTCTCCTTTATATTCGCCCAGGGAGGCAAGCCTCTGGATTTTTTGGCTGGCATCGATCGCATTGGAAACCAACTCGCGTAGAAAAATCTCATGGTCTGAATAGAGGAATTTTTTAATGATAGGAAAAATATTCTCCGTATGAATTGAAATAGTACCTTTCTCGTGCATGATTATTATCTCTTTTTTATTCCAATCAGCTTTTTACAAAAGTCGTTCCATTTGTCTTTTTCTGACAGAATATGACATCATGTCAGTAACCACCTGCAAAGATTGCAGACAGGAAAGATGACAGGCAAGGGATTATATCATGTATAAAAAATTTAATAGAGGTAGATTATCTATCTTTGGATTTCAAACAAGATTAAAAATAAATGGCATCAGAAAAGAATGAATTATACCGCAAGATCCTCAAAATTACCACCTGGGTACTGATCATACTCTCTTTATTCGCTTTTTACATCAGCCTGAGATCCGATCTTTATTCTATGGAATATGCCATCATAGCCATGGTGCTTTGGTTACTGGCGCTCGGTGCCAATTACTGGATTAAAAAACTTAAAGGATAAAAATCACCCCTCCGGTGCCTCTTCATTGACTTGCTGTGTTGGCGGAGGTGATTTGGGTTGAGGATCCGGTTGATCAACATTCTCAAAACAACCCGTCAACTGCCAGGCCAGCACCAGGATCGCAAGTACAAGTAATATCCGTTTCATTAGCAGATTGATTAATCAGGCAAATATACAACATCTCAAAATATCTTTTTATAACAAATAATTTTAAAGCATTTTTTATATATTGCGAAATGAAGGAAACCTTTTAACATTTTTTCAGCTCCCTCATGCTCAAACGTTACCCTAACACCCATAGAGTACTCATCGCTGTTGATTGTATAATTTTCGGATTCAACCAGGATGAACTGAAACTCCTGCTTACCAGACGTTCTTTTCATCCGGAAAAAGGGAAATGGTCATTGATCGGCGGCTTTGTTGAGGAAAGCGAAAGCCTGGATGATGCCGCCCGACGGATCCTGAAAAAGCTGACCGGAATAAATAATATTTTCATGGAAGAGGTGAAGGTTTTTTCGGCCGTCGACCGCGACCCTGTTGAAAGGACCATCTCCATAGCGTATTATGCCCTGATTAAAGCTGATAATAAACTGAAGCTTTCAAAAGAATATGGCGCTCAGTGGTGTCCATACAATAAAATGCCGCCACTTATATTTGATCATGAGCAGATGGTGAAAGCTGCGCATGAAAAACTGAAAAATATGGCCAGGCATCAGCCAATAGGTTTCGAGCTGCTTCCCCGGAAATTCACCTTGCCACAATTACGGAAATTGTATGAAGCCATCTATGATAAGGAATTGGATAAAAGAAATTTCAGCAGGAAAATTCTGGCGATGAACCTCTTAAAAAAGCTGGATGAAAAAGATAAGTCAGGATCTAAAAAGGGAGCATATCTATATCAATTTGACAAAACACAATATAAAAATCTTATCCGTAAAGGATTGAATTTTGAGATTTGATTTATTGAATAAGATTTGAAAATCGGAATCGCCTTAGTATCTTTATTAAAATGTCAGTCCGACATTTATTTTTAAAAAAACTGACCTATGAGCAATAATCCTCATGTTCTTGGTATTGACTATGGAACCGATTCGGTACGCACCATCCTGGTCGATGCTGTTAATGGTGACGAGGTCGCCAGCGCTGTCTATCCTTTTCCGCGCTGGAAGAAAGGATTATTTTGTGATCCCGCGGCCAACCGGTTCAGGCAACATCCGCTTGATTATATCGAAGGACTGGAAGCCACTGTAAGAGATGTCCTAAACACCAGCAGCCTTGATAAGGCACTTATCCGCGGCATTGGAATAGATACCACAGGGTCCACACCTGTAGCGGTTGATCGCCGGGGCACGCCGCTGGCCCTCACCTCCGGTTTCGAAGACAACCCCAATGCAATGTTCATCCTGTGGAAAGACCATACGGCGGTTGCTGAAGCGGATGAGATCAATACAACGGCCCGTTCCTGGGGGGGTGAAGATTACACCAGGTTTGAAGGAGGGGTTTATTCTTCGGAGTGGTTCTGGGCCAAGATCATGCATATAATCCGGAAAGATGAAAAAATACATCAGGAAGCTTATAGCTGGGTGGAGCATTGTGACTGGCTCCCGTCCCTTTTAACCGGCAATACCGACCCGTTGCGGATGAAGAGAAGCCGTTGTGCTGCGGGTCATAAGGCCATGTGGCATGAAGCCTGGGGCGGTCTGCCATCTGAAGAGTTCCTTATCCGGGTGGAGCCCAGGCTGGAGGGCTTGAGGGATCGCCTGTACCGCGACACGTACACCTCCGATATAGCTGCCGGCCGTCTTACGGAAGAATGGGCTGATCGGCTTGGGCTACCTGCCGGTATTATTGTCAATGTAGGAGCTTTTGATGCTCATACCGGTGCCCTCGGTGGTGAAGTGGAAGAATATACACTTAGCAAAGTTATGGGCACCTCCACCTGTGATATGCTTGTCGCGCCGATGGATGAATTCGGTGATCAGTTGGTTGGGGGCATCTGCGGACAGGTGGACGGGTCTATCATTCCGGGTATGTTAGGTCTGGAGGCAGGGCAATCGGCCTTCGGTGATATTTATGCCTGGTTCAAACAACTGTTGCTTTGGCCTGCCGATCGCCTGATCGCGGAAGTTCCCGGACTTGACGATCAAAAAGCGGAAGAGATACGCCGTTACCTTGAGGATCACCTGATCGCTGCGCTCACCGTGGAAGCTGAAAAGATACCTGCCGGCGAATCATCCATTACCGCACTTGACTGGATGAACGGACGGCGGACCCCTTATGCCGACCAGTCACTCAAAGGAGCCGTCAAAGGCTTAAGCCTCGGCAGCGATCCGCCCCGAATATTCAGGGCCCTCGTAGAAGCCACTTGTTTTGGATCCAGGAAAATTGTGGACCGCTTCAGGGATGAAGGTATAGAGATAAGAAATGTGATTGCTTTAGGCGGCGTAGCCAAAAAGTCGCCTTTTGTGATGCAGGTGATGGCCGATATCCTGAACATGCCAATCAGGGTAGCTCATTCCGATCAGACACCCGCCCTGGGTTCTGCCATGCTGGCGGCCACCGCCGCCGGGCTTTACGCTACCGCGAAAGAAGCACAGAACAAGATGGGCAAAGGATTTGACCAGGAATATTTCCCGGAGGAGGAGCGGGCCAGAACCTACA
>CAZYDB010000048.1:13792-20138 GCA_964645995.1 uncultured Roseivirgaceae bacterium | reverse complement strand
GGCTACCCTTCTATTCGTGCAATCATTTACTTTTTTCATTCGTGCATTAGTGGCTGCCCTTCCATTCGTGCAATCATTTACTTTTTTCATTCGTGCATTAGTGGCTGCCCTTCCATTCGTGCAATTATTTGCTTTTTAATTAATTATTGCTCCATCCTCTCTTTTGCCCTGGCAATATTTTCCATGGCTTCCTTATTCCGGGGATCGATTTTGAGGGCTTCCTCCCAGGTAGAAATTGCCATTCGAAATTCCCTTTTGTAAAAATAGGCGACACCTAAACTTAAATAAGCTTTAATAAAACCTTCATTGTACTTTATCGCTGACCGATAGGCATGAATGGCATTATCAAGTCTTTTTTGAGTTAAATACACATTTCCAAGATTCTGATAGGTTATTTCATTTTTAGGATTCAATTTAATAGAAATTAAATACTCTGAAATCGCTTTATCATACAATCCTTTGTCAGAATAAACATTGCCCATATTATTATGTGCCCTATAACTATCCGGTGAATGATTCAGAGTGACTTTCCATAATGTTTCGGAATCCTTCCAATCCCTTGTTCTGGATATGGTTCTTGTTGAGTAAATAATTAAAAGTAGAGCCAATAGTGCAGTTCTTGTATTCAGGATCCTGGCATTTTTATGAAAATATATTTTTCTGACGCCAGTATTAATCAAATACGACACAATGATGCAAAATCCGGTTATAGGCAGGTATAAGTAACGCTCTGCAACAGGATGAGCGATCGGGATAATATTAATCACTGTAAATAAAGTAACCAGGTACCATAAAATCCCGAAAACAAGAATCGGATACGTATTATGAAATCGTATCATGAATATGATGAAAGCTGAAAAAATTATTACGGAAATTAAATTTTCGATTATGAAAAAATGTTCCGGATAAGTGTGTATTCGGTCGGCATTTAAAATGTATGGGAATATTGTTATTTTCAGGAATTGTAAATATTGGTAGGGGATATAAATCAATCTTTCCCAGAAACCTGGTGCAACTTCGATTGATTCAAACATTGGTGAAGTAATTCCAGAATAAAGAAACCGTGCGTTTACGTAAGATATTCCAATAATAAAATATCCGGCGTAATACACAGCCTTTGATTTTAGTATTTTAGCTATCCTTTTCTGAACATTTAAATGGTTATAATCCTCATTTAAAAAAAAATCGTATGATAAAATAATCAGCGGAAGACTTATTGCCATTTCTTTCGCAAGAAGTGCTAAAAAAAAAGAAATAAAGGATAAAAACCTTAGTGATCTATTATCTTGAATATAAAGTAGAACGGTAATCAGATAAAAAAGAGCAGATAAGGTATCATCATTAAAAGTCACTAATATAACCGCCTCACTGATAGCCGGATGACATAAAAATAATAATGAAACTGTGAAAGAAAAGGTTTTTCTTTTTACGATCTTTTGCATCAGAATAAACAACAGGATTCCATTAAGACCATGAAAAAGGATGTTGAATACATGATATCCAAACGGATTATGACCAAAAAATCTAAAAAAAAGAAAATAAGTAAATTCAGCGATTGGCCTGTATGTAGATGAACCTGTAACTTTATAATACTCCGAACTCAGTAGATTATTAAAAAAATTCGATGCATCATTTATAAATGGATTATCATTAATTAAGGTTACGTCATCATATACAAATTCATTATTCAGAATATTAAAGTATACCAGAAAACTAAATACTAATAATAACGGGATTTCTTTCCGGTATTGTTTGTTCGGGCTCATCTCCTTGGAATAATGGTTTAATATTAAAAAGCTTTTATTTTTTATTGATACTAAAAACCATAAATGTAAGCTCCGGATTACATATTTCCTGCTTACCCAAAATCCATTTAAAAAAGGCTGCCCTTCCGAGGCAGCCTTTTTTCTTTACGCATATTTATTCTATCTAATTAGGTACCCGTGTCAATCTGAGGTGGTGATCCACTTCCATAATATACGGTAATCTCATAAGTATTTCCAGGAAATACTTCAACAGAACCCGGGAGGTCACACCCAATCCCGTCGAAAAATCTCCAACCATTTGAGAATGTTGCACTGTTATCGAAGGGATAGTTCAGATTTTGAAGAAAGTCACTTCCACCACTGGTCATGGTGTAATTGCCATCCCAGACAAATTCACCGTTTGCCTGCTTGGTAAATCCCGTCAGAAGCACATCAGCGCCACTACCGGATGCACCGGCAATGGTAACATCAAACTGAGCACCAAACTGTGACGTATACCCCTCACCTCTCCAATCAGCAGGATTCTGTGGTGCCACTGCAATAGTCTGCGGGAATGCACTAGGTGTATTATCTGCAAATCCTTCAATCGTACCATCAGATCCAATAATCGGGTATCCCATTGCTGTTTTACTTTCAGGATCGTCCACAACAGCAGTAGGTACATCCACACTCCTTGTCGATATCCAGTATGTAAAGGCATCATCGAAAAACTGAATATCCCCATTACCATCAATTGTAAGCACATTGTTGATATCAACTGTTTGTACACCACCGTTTAATACCTGATAACTCACATTACTGGCTTCACCTATGGTTCCGTTAAATTGTTCCATAAAAATACCGACATCCGGTAATACCATGTAAGGGGAAGTATTGTCGTTATTCAGCGTAAATGAATAATCCGTAGCAAACCTTTCTACCAGTAAAACAGGATTCGTACCAGCACCGCCAAATGTGATAGTGAAGGCACTGACATAACCGGATCCGCCACTATTCATTGATAAGGCATCGATCCAGAGTGACCGGGTAACACTAGCCACCGCATCCGTAGAAGGAGTTCCTCCGGAAACTTCCACAAAGAATGAGGTTACCCTGCCGTTAGAGTGCTGTAAGCTGTACCATTGTTCATTTAGACCACTGGCATCATTGGTAAATCCATTCGCTGTATGAGTAACACCTAAGGTTCCAACATCAGAACCGTCAAATACATCAATGCCCTCATCCTCGAAATCAATAGACCCTGTCGGGAGAGCACCATCATCGGGTACGTCATAAAAAAATGTGGCGATATAGAAAGTATCCGATCCAATAACAACATATACATCGAAAGTCAATGTCTCACCATTGTCATAATCGGCGCCTCCGTTCGTTATATTTACGCCAAATCCATCACCTCCCATATGCGCTGTCATGGAAGCTGTAGTTCCTGAAGCCGGATCTGATACAGTAGCTGTAGGAGCTGCACTCATTCCTGATCCGAAATTCTGGAACCGGTATCTGACCTCATCCTGATCAAATGGGTTGGTGGCGCCCGTAATAGGATCACCAGTATCAGCATCATCATAAGTCCAAGAACCAAGGGATCTGCCTCTGGCAGTAAAGCCATCCACAGCAAATCCGGAACCCTGGCTGGGTGCTGCATCAAAGGTAACCATTGCACCGGGTACCCACTGATAATCGGCTACATTATTACAATGATCCGGTCCGAATACTCTGGGAACATCCTGATAAGCAGGGGTAATAGGCTCACCTGTAACCAGATCAAACATCACCGCCTGGGTTGTGGTACCAGAGATGTTCTCATAGATAAGTTCCATTTCGATGCCTTCTGATAAGGCAGGTACTACTATAGATGCAGTTCCACCACTGAATGTTCCCACACCTACATTTTCACCACCAGCTACAGAATAAGTTAATATTCTTTGTGTTTCTAATAATAGATCATCGTCTCCACCAAAACCTCCATCAGGATAAACGAGATCAGCCTGTTGGAGACCCGGTCCCATATTAACCCTGAAGAATGTTCCATCTGGTATCTGTTCCGGCGTATTGTTGGTTAGATCAGTTTCAATCCACCCCTCGGCATTAATAGTAGCAGTTTCCGCAGATGTGTTGGAGAAAACGGGAAGAATGGTTGATTCATGTCTTCTCCAGATTATGTAATTGGGATTATCAAATGATCCGATATTTTGAATATTAGCCATGGCAAACTCAACAGCAACATTTGCTTCGAAATATCCTGTTTTTGTTAAAGTTATAAGGTTCCTTCCAACCGGGATATCCTGTGCGGTTATGGTTCCATCTGTGCCTGTTATAAGGACAATCTGTCTGGCACCCGGAGCTTCGGATGTAGTCAATGTAACAGTTACGCTATCCAGCGGTTTTCTGTTTTCCTGAATTTCAACTGACCAGGAAAGTAATAAACCGGCATCACGAAGTTGTTCGAGTTGCCTTTCCCGATCAAGTGAATCTAATTCCCTTTCAAGCATAATCAATTCTTCTTCCAGCATTCTATTCAGTATGGCAAGTGCGGAATCGCTGGAAGCAGCCAACTGGGCCTGCAGGCGTATCTCATCAAGTCTGCGCTGATGATCAGCAGCAGCCCGGGTCTCGCCTTGCGTGGCAAGGGCATTCAGGAAGTCTTCTTCACTGAAGTCATCCTGACAGGCAGTCATACCGAAGGCGACCGCCAGAAATAATAAAACATAGAATTTCAAATTTTTGATTTTCATAGCTCTTAGCATTTATAAAGGTTATAAAATTTTTTCATTAAAAAGCGAATAAGAAATTAAAACTCAGAGAGTTGGTAAAGAGTACGCCCCGCTGATCGGGAATGTCGGTCACGGCATTTACATTGACCATGCCCTGACGGTACCGTATTTCAGTGGTGAACAGGTTGCCTCCGGGCAGTTTGTAATCGATAGCGATGCCTGCATGCAGGCTAAGCTGAAGATCCTCGTACTCGTTGCCTACATTTTCCTGCTTGTTGGTGATAGCCACGGGTCGGCCATCAGCCAGTACATAAAATTTATCATGTACCTCAAAAGCAGCAACATTGTAAGCAATCGAACCGCCGGCAACCAGCCGCGGCACGATCTCACTGGCTGTATACGAATTCATCGTCAGCCTTGCGCTGACAGGTAATTCGACATTCTGAAAGATCACCGACCGGTTGAAATAACTGACAGCCGTAATCTCAGCCCCCAGATCCGAAACGTCTCTTGAATAATCCGCTCTACCCCCACCCTGGGTGGTGTAGATCAATTCGGCCTGCAGATCCATGAAATCAAGGACCTGATACCGACCCATTGCGCCTACGTTGATCCCGATAAGCGTGCCGGGCTGAGTGAACTGGTTAAAACCAGCCCCCAGCACAGCCCCATACCGGAAAGGCGCCTCCGCTCCTCCCATATCCGATGAGCCCACATCATCCATCATCTGGGCTGTGGCCACACCGGAAGTGAAAAACAGAAGCAACACTGCAACGTACAAAAAAGAAAGCTTCCCTTTCAGGAAACCAATAAAGCAGTTTGTCTTCATAAGAGAATTAGTTATGAGGTTTGCTATTAAATAATTGCGTGAAAATTTAGTAGTACTTTTTATGCCTGACATATGTTTGTCAAAGATTCGGTTTTAATATTACCCGGTAGTTACCCGTAAATTAAATTTGGTTGAATAATCCAACACTGATTTTTGTATCAATCCATTTTCCATGTTAAAAAACGAAATTAGATTCTGCCCACCTCTTTAGCCTTTCGCCAGTGATAATATGTTCTCCAATCCTGTTGAATAATTAAAAATTACTCAATTCGGAGGGTCAATATAAGGAAAAGATTGTTAATCACGCAAATTTCTATACCGGTTTTTTTATCAAAAAATATAATATTTTTTAGGATCGATTAGATTATTCTTGATAAAATGAAATTGATCTAAACAAGACCAAATTATATTTGGATAATAATATCTTTGAATATCAGTTAGTTGTATACAAAATGATCAGGCATCCTTTTTAACGGTCTTGGAATAATAATATAAATTCAAGTTTTAATTTTATTTTGGTGCACCGGGCCGGATTAAGGAACGCTGTCGGATCACCCTCCCACCCGTCTGCTATACCAGGCATGGAGGCTCCGCAGGTCATTTTTACGCACATATTATCGATCAAAAAACTGCATCATTCACATATTTTCCCTACATTTGATCTACCTGTATATTCATTTTTTAATTTTCCCGGTCATGAGAACCTATTTATTTATACTGATCATATACTTTCTTTTCCAGGCCTGTGCTGAAAAAACAGAACAAGCGCCGGGGCCAACGGCCTATGAACAGCTAAAAGACATTACGCTTCCCGAAAAACCGAATATCGTCTGGATCACCTGCGAGGACCAGATGTCTACTTTCGGCTGTTTCGGGGATCCGGTGGCCAAAACTCCCAATATTGATAAGCTGGCATCGGAAGGCGTTCGTTTCACCAATGTATTTTCCGTATCGGGTGTCTGCGCACCCAGCCGCTCCGGCATCATCACCGGGATGTACCCCATATCCATTGGCACCCATCATATGCGCACCCTCGGCTC
>CAZYDB010000048.1:1922-13782 GCA_964645995.1 uncultured Roseivirgaceae bacterium | reverse complement strand
CCCTATCAGCCAGTGCCCACCTATTCGGCGGTCGTCCCCGACTATGTTAAATGCTATTCCGAATACCTGCGGATGAACGGCTATTACTGCACCAATAACCGCAAGCAGGACTATCAGTTTATCCCTCCGGTCACGGCCTGGGATGAAAGCAGTGATGAGGCGCACTGGAGAAACCGGCCGGAAGGAAAGCCCTTCTTCGCCATTTTCAATTTCACCATCTGCCATGAATCCGCCATGTGGCGCAATAAGGACCATCCCCTGGTGGTGGATCCTGCGGAGGTGGCTGTTCCCCCCTACTATCCCGACAATGAGATCGTACGGAAAGAGATCGCCCGCAACTATAGCAATGTGTATGAGATGGACTCCCTGGCGGGCATCGTCATCCGGGAACTGGAAGAGGAAGGCCTCCTCGAAAATACGATCATCTTCTTCTATTCCGACCATGGCGGCCCCCTGCCCCGGCAAAAAAGAGAGATCTATGATACCGGCCTCAAGGTGCCTATGGTCATCCGCTTCCCGGACCGGCAGATGGCCGGCGCCGTGGTGGATGAACTGATCAGCTTCGTTGATTTTGCCCCCTCCCTGCTGTCGCTGACCCATTATCCTATCCCCGGACATTTGCAGGGCCAGCCCTTCCTGGGACGGCAACAGGCGCCGCCACGAGACTATGTATATGCGGCCCGCGACAGGCTGGATGATGAATACGACATGGTCCGCGGTATCCGGGATAAGCGTTTTAAGTTCTTCAGGAATTACTACCCTGAAAAGCCCTATATCATGGATATCGAGTACCGCATGCAGATGAACCTGATGCCGGAACTGATCAGGGCCCATGAGGCCGGAGAACTTAATGATTTACAGGAGCTCTGGTTCAGGCAATCGAAACCTGTGGAAGAACTGTACGACCTGGAGAATGACCCGCACGAGTTGCAAGACCTGGCCGATAACCCGCAATACAGGGATAAAATGAATGAATTGAGGGCAGCGCTGCATGCCTGGCAGAATGAGGTGGGCGATATGGGGTTCGTCCCGGAAAAAGATATGATCGCTGACTGGTGGAATGGGAAAGGAGAACCGCCAATCACCGCCAATCCGGAAGTATCCTTCGAAGGGGAAATGACAACCGTTCATTGCGAAACCCCGGGCGCATCGATTGGCTATAAGATCATCAGCGATGACCCGGAGCCAGAAACCTGGGCGGTCTATTCAGCACCCTTCCCCTTGAAAGAAGATGAAAAAGTGCTTATCCAGGCTCACCGTATCGGTTTTGAGCCCAGCGAAGAAGTGACCTTCAGGAATTATGAACTGGTAGATTATTGATTATTATCATTAGCTGCGGGGATCAAAAAAATGATTCCGGTTACGGCTGCAACCATAGTTATTATGAATAATAAAAGACGCGCCTTGATCAAAGGACTGCCGGCAATTGGACTGGGGCTGGCAGCTATGCCCGAATTGAACGCTGGTCCACCCAAAAAGGCTGCCAGGAAAAACCGGAAGATCGAAGAGATCTGTGTTTTCTCCAAACACCTCCAGTTCCTCGGCTATGATGCAATGGCTGAGGCCGCAGCAGAAATTGGCTTTGACGGAGTAGACCTGACCGTAAGACCGGGTGGCCATGTATTGCCGGAGAACGTACAGCGTGACCTTCCCCTGGCTGTCCGTGCCGTTAAAAATGCCGGCCTTACTGCGCCGATGATGGCAACAGGAATAGATGATCCGGCTGACCCCATGAGTGAGATCGTACTAAAGACAGCCTCCGACCTGGGTATTCATCATTATCGCATGGCCTATTTCCGGTATGATTTTAAAAAAGGCATCCGGGAATCACTCGATGAATATAAATTCTGGGTGAAAGGACTGATCAACCTCAACGAGCGATGCAATATCAGGGGTAATTACCAGAATCATGACGGCATCAATGTGGGGGCGTCAATCTGGGATATCTGGGAGCTTTTCAAGGACCATGACCCAACCTGGATCGGCTGCCAGTATGATATCCGTCATGCTACCGTCGAAGGAGGGCATTCATGGCCGGTAGATCTGCGGCTTATAGAACCTTATATTCATACCCTGGTGATTAAAGATTTCAAATGGGGACAGGCCGATGACGGCTCCTGGCGGGTGGTCAATACGCCTGTCGGTGAAGGCATGGTGCCCTTTGATAAATACTTTGAAATGATCAAAGTTTTGAAGATCGGCGGACCGGTCACCATCCATTTCGAATATCCCATGACTTCCCGGCCGGAACAGGAGTTGCCTGAAAAGGAAGCCAGGAAACAAGTGGTCAATGCCATGAAGAAAGACCTGAGAACTTTAAAAACCATGCTTCGAAAAGCCGGCCTCCTGTCATGAACCTGCCAGAGAATTGCCTAAAAAACGATCGGCACACAAAGCAGAATGCCGGGCTTATTTTATACAAAAAAACCGGGGTGCATTCCGTCATCTTTCACTTTTGATGCCAGGATAGACAGATACTTGATCATGTTATTTTCATTAAATCTTTTTAATATTGTCAGAACCTTGATTGAATTTTGAGAAGCATGAGAATACTGGTAACCGGAAGCAAGGGGCAGTTAGGCTCTGAATTAAAAAAATTATCGGAACTTCACGACCATACCTGTTTGTTCACTGATATCGAAGAACTGGATATCTGCAGTGGAAGAGAGGTAAGGGCCTTTTTTGACCAACACCCGGTCGACGTGGTGATTAACTGCGCTGCCTATACGGCCGTGGATAAAGCTGAATCCGAGATTGAAAAGGCATTAATGATCAATGCTACCGCACCGAAGATCCTGGCTGAGACTTGCAGGCTCTATGAGGCGGTCATGATCCATATTTCCACGGATTTTGTCTTTGACGGACAAAGTTGCCGGCCTTATACGGAACAGGACGCCACCGCACCGGTCAATGTTTACGGCCAGACCAAATTTGAAGGGGAAATCCGGGTGCTCAGGGAAAACCCTCGATCCCTGGTCATCCGAACCTCATGGCTTTATTCATCTATTGGCCATAATTTTGTAAAGACCATGATCAGGCTGGGCCTGGAAAAGAAGAAATTGAACGTGATTTTTGACCAGGTAGGTACGCCTACCTACGCAAACGACCTCGCCGCCGCCTTGTATCATATCATTGAACGGATGACCGCCGTCCGGGAATATCCTGCTATTTGGGGAGTCTACCATTACAGTAACGAAGGAGTGGCTTCCTGGTACGACTTTGCCGATGAGATCTTCAGGATCAAAAAGATCAGGGCCGGCCTGAACCCGGCACGCTCCTCTGAATTCCCTACCCCGGCAAAAAGACCTTCCTTCAGTGTAATGGATAAAGGGAAGATAAAGGAAACTTTTGATTTGAGTATCCCGCACTGGAAAGACAGCCTGGTCAGGTGTTTGGAATTAATGGATCAGTAAACGACCTTTACCTTCTTTTTAGGTTTCGAACGAAGATAAGATTTGTTTTTTGGTTTGAAACTCCAATGCCATCCCAGCTTTAATGATATTTCCGGCGTAATGGTCGGCGGCCTGTATGTCTCCGTACCAACAGGGATACTCGTATCTCCAGCCGCAATGCCATGCAATCCGAACCAGGGATTCAGATAAAAATTATGGTAAAATTTCCAGATATACCCAATCCCGGGAGTGATCACATAATTCACATATTCTGACTTCTCTTCCGATGTCTCGGAAACAATACTTCCCTCCCGGTATTCAACCCCCAGGGAGACCCATAAACCTTCAAATTCATTGCTCTGAAGAAAAAAATCCCCTGCTATAGAATATACCTGCTGGTTATTATCCATGAATCCGGTAGGAATGAAAAATTGAGGGACATTGACATTGGCATAGATCACACGGCCTCTGAGTTGATCATAACCATACCATAAAGATCCGTAATATCCCCCGGACAGGTAGGGCAGGACATCCACTTCAACACCCAGGGCAGGGTAATTTTGGGAACGCCTCATCTGGCCATTCGTTACATAAACGGCGGAAAAGACCAGAAGCAGGGCTAAAATATTCCGGTTCGCTTTCATTGAATTGTAAATTTCGACGAAAATATAATAAAAAAGTAATGGAAATGTAATCAATTTCAGTATTCACCTGTAATTTTTAATGGTATCTTATTAACTTTCCAAAAATCTAAAGACTATGAAAAACTACCTGTTCATTTTCGTTATTGGGCTCGCGTTAGCTTCCGCCTGCGACAATACCCGGCAAATAGGCCAGGATCAAACCCAGGGAAACAAGGAGGAAATCAATCCCCCGGCCCCGGGATTTAACCTGGAACAATCCGATGCAAAAGCCATTGAAATTGCGGATCAGGTCATGCAGGCCATGGGAGGCCGTCATGCCTGGGAGGCTACCCGTTGTATTCAATGGAATTTTTTTGGCGCCCGGGAATTAATATGGGATAAACATGCCGGCATGGTCAGGGTCAATTATGCCAATGAAGACCGCCAGGCGATCGTTAATATCCATACAAAAGAAGGAGCAATATGGAAGGAAGGTGCCATGGTTTCAGACCCTGATACTCTTGATAAATATCTTGATCAGGCCTACCGCGCGTGGATCAATGATTCATACTGGCTGGTGATGCCTTATAAGTTGAAAGACACTGGCGTTACCCTTAAATACCTTGGTGAAGACACCACTCAAACGGGCGATGAGGCATGGAAGCTGCAGCTAACTTTTGAAGAAGTCGGCGTAACACCGCAAAATAAGTATCATATCTGGGTTGATCAGGACCGGAAGCTGGTAACCCAGTGGGCTTTTTTCAGAGAATACACATTGGATGAGCCCAATTTCATCACACCATGGGATAATTATCAGCAATATGGGGATATTTTACTTTCCGGTGACCGGGGAGAAAGGGAAATCACGGACATCGCCGTCCATGAAAATATTCCGGAAGGGGCCTTCACCCTGGAGAAGCCCTGATAAATAGATGGATTGTGCTGATAAATAAGATCATAGGTATTTTTTTTATAAGCCTGGCATTATTATATGCTTATCTGATCAGGGATATCCTTTTTTTTGATCCTGATTTCGGAACAAGATTTTTTTTTAATGTCCTCGTGATCCTTGCGATGATCTACCTGGGCGTATTAAGAATGAAAAGAAACAAAATGTAACCCGGATCGATACCGCATAAAATGAGACACCGCTTACCCGGATACGTATGGGGAATGAAAAAGTAAATGATTGCACGAATGGAAGGGTAGCCACTAATGCACGAATGAAAAAGTAAATGATTGCACGAATAGAAGGGTAGCCACTAATGCACGAATGAAAAAAGTAAATGATTGCACGAATAGAAGGGTAGCCACTAATGCACGAATGGAATCCTCATTTCCCCTTCTCCCCTTCTCCTCATCTCCCAGCTTCGAGCTATTATAAATCGCAAACCCTTGCCCCCCTATTCCAGGGTTTAACCACAGAGTTACACAGAGGCATTCACAGAGTACCCAGAGATCCAACTTCCGTTTCCTCTGTGCTTTCCTCCGTGCCCTCTGTGGTTATTTCTTAAATCGAAAATCGCGAATCGCGAATCGAAAATCCATAAGCATCCTTTGAACAAAGAAACTTAATGGTGAATAATCCGGTTAGGGGCTAATCCCGGATCAGGAAAAACTGAACCCTGCGGCGCTCTATCCCGTCCGGCAGTTTCCGCACATCATAGATATTGCTTAGCAGGGCCGGATCCATGATCATCATACGATCTTCCGGCAAACCAAGTGCCTTCAGATAATTCCATACCGTTGATTCCCTTTCACGGGATAACCCTATCTCTTCCCGGCCTTCCACAAAACCACCCATGACCAGGGTGTGAGGTATCTTTTGAATGTATTGTACCAGTGCCTCTAATTTCAAGGATGAATATTCAGTGATTTTCCAGGCTTCATTTATGGCAAAATGAACGGCGACCGGTAGTTTTTCCCAGATAACCAACTGGGCCTGCTTGTTCTTGTCGGGGAAGATAGCTATGTCTGTTTCATGCAGAATTGAGTCATAGGGGTATTGGGTGTACTTTTCATTATATATGTCAATAAAATCAAGACTCACCCGCCTGTTGATGCGCCGGCCAAGCGCTGTTTTATTGCTTAGTATCGGATAGTATTCACTTAGGCCTGTCGCATGAATATTTTCTTCCGGTACATTATATTTCACCAACAGCTCTTTTACTGATTCGGCCCGCTGTTTCGATAACCGTTGATTGTAATCACCCGTCCCAATAGAATCGGTATGCCCGTTAATAATAAGGTGTAACTGTTGGTTCCTTTCCATAAAACCGGCCAGATCACTAAGTTGCTCTTGATATTCTTCCTTCAAAGCATAAGAATTAAAAGAGAAATTAATGATGGGTACCATCACCTTGTCCCGCCGGTCTTTCCTGGTCAACAGAATCACCTCCGATTCATTTTTCATCAGGTCTTTGATCCAGTTATCCACAGCCAGCAATGCAAGTGTTTCTCCTATTGCCTTTGTAATCGAATGTGATAACGTGGATCGTACTGGTGATTCGTCGCTTTGGTTATCTGTTATGCTAGCCCCTACAGTCCTGTTCTTTAAATCCTTATGCGAAACCGATGCTTCCTGCGCCGGGAAATTCTCCTCTTCTCCCGAAGTTAAATCAGGTTGCCCCCCGGAAGGAGTAACCGTTACAGCAGCCGCCCCGGTTACTGTGGCAGCCTCCTCCTGGCTGGCGGATGATTCGTCGGAGGGTTCGGTCAGCACCTCTTCTTCCCGGGCATTATCATATAATTGGGATCTTCTTATGGATTTAGCTACCATGTCCTGTTCTTCTTTCCCTTCCCGGTTCGATTTCATGGCTTCCACGAAAGCCACCGAATCCATCAAGGTGATCACTTCATCCCTTCTGGGAAGGACATTCATTACATATTCGAAGATATCGGCACGATAATCAATTCGAAGATCCTTCTCCTTAAACTGATACCCTTCCGCCTCAATGCCCAATTTATACCGCTTCTCAAAATCCAGCGGTATAGCATATTTTCCCTGGATGGTATCGGTGGGATTCAACACGAGAATATCCTGTGTTTCAGTATTGGTAATAGTGATCTTCGCATGGATAGGCCTGTTGAAGTAGGGATCATATAATTTGAACTTCATCAGGAATTTCGTGGGGACTGATTGTGGCCTGGTGATCATATAGATATCCTTTTCCCCAAAAGAATCATTCCGGTAGGAGGAAAAAAATCCTTTGGTGCCATTGGATAAAAGGGTGAAATAAATATCATCATCCGGCGTATTGATCGGGTACCCGATATTTCGTGGTTGCTCCCATTGACCGGTATCCTCATTATAAATCGAGGAATAAATATCATATCCGCCAAGCCCCTGATGACCTTTTGAACTGAAGAATAGTGTTTTATTATCACTATGGATCTGCGGAGCATCCTCATCATATGCGGTATTAATTACAGGGCCCAGGTTTTCAATATCACTGAATGTTCCCGTATCCATTACGCGGGCCCGGTAAATATCGGAGCCCCCATACCCGCCCGGTTTATCACTTGTGAAATAAAGAAAGCGCCCATCTGCCGAAAAGCAGGCACTTGATTCCCAGTTAGCTGTGTTTATACCGGTTAATGGATGGGGCTCAAGCCAGTCATTGCCATCGTATTCGCTAATATAAAGATCACCGCCGTTGTCTGAACGGTACAATATGAGATGATTGCCATCAAGGCTTAAACCAACACAGGCATCATGCTCGGAAGTATTGAACCTCAGGTCATTATCAGGCTTACCCCAATCACCGTTGCTATTCTTGTAAACAATATAGATATCTTCCCTAAACAAACCCCGGGCATCAACACTCCTCCCGGTGGTATTCGGCCTTCTTGAGGTAAATATCATTTTGGATTCGTCGGCTGATACAAGGGGTACATACTCCGGATAAATGCTGTTAACCGTATTTCCTATATTTCGAATGGGGGTGATCAATGGATCCTGAATATATTTTGCTGCCAGCCGGCAATCCTGAATATGCTTTTCAATCTCAAGACGCTGACTTTTTTTAAGATGGGCCACGGAATCAGGTACCTGCAAGGCCCTCCGGTAATATTGGATAGCCAAATCGAAGGAGAGGTTGAAATGATACGCCCGCCCTAAATAAAAATCGAGATTCGGGTCGGCTTTTCCGTTTTTAATGGATGATAAAAAATAATTGAGACTTCTTGCCTTGTCAATACTATGATAATAAATAATGCCCAGGCGGAACTGGTATTCCGGGTTCTCCGGGGCCATTGAATCCAGTAGCAGATAGACCTCCAGGGCTTCGTTCCATAAACTGGAGTTATATAATTGCTCAGCTTCCGTTTCAAGTCTTCTCACCTGCCGTTCCTGCTTTTTTTGAGCAATAGCATGGTGTGCCAGAATTATAGAAAATAAGAAAAATCCAATAAAAAAAACTTTCCTTCCCATCGGAGTTTTTCCAAAGATAATATCAATTTTGACACAGTCAAATAAAAAATATGATTTTGGAAATATTTAATGGTAGTATTCCTGCGCTTCCGGAATTTATTGGATTCTTAAAATATTAAAAATTTTCTGGATTATACTCATTAAAGAGCGACCCTGCAGCCCAGAAGTAGCCAACATAACTAATACGAACCTTGGTCTCTACCTCAATATATTTTATCCTGGCTTCAATTAGACTGATCTCCCTTGAATTGATCAGGAAAAGCGAACTTTCACCGGCATCAAATTTTAACCGTTCTGCCCGCAACAACTGTTCATAGTTGGTCACATTTAAAGCATACAGGTCGATCTGATCCATCAGGTTTTTTAGCTGTTGATGGAAAACAAGCACTTTGTTGATCACTTCCAGCGTTTTCCGGGACCTTCCCAGTGCTACTTCCTCCTGTTTGATCTGAGTGAGCCGGAGGTCTCCGATCTCCGACCGGAGGAAAAGCGGCAAGCTGAATTCGAGGCCCCACTTATAATTGTTTAACCCATAGTTCTCAGCCGTTGGTCCTATAGTTTCACTGAGAAAATTATAATTCAGGTTTAGTTTGGGTTTGATTTTCTCTTTTTTCCAACGCTCTTCAATGGCAAGGTCTGCTTGTTTATACTGATAGAGCTGCAATTCCGGATGACTGTCTTCAATACCTGTTAGCCTGGCACTTAATTCACTCTCGGATATTATTTCTATATCGGCCAATGCATCACTCAGTGGCGGTATCAGTTTATCGGTAATTTCAAGGGGGATATCATTCTCATACCAGAGATAATTTGAGAGGCTTAAAGTAGCTTTCTGGTACTCGATCAGGGCCTGGTTGGCGCTGATCCTCCTGTTCTGCACCTGGATAAAGGCTTCCAGTGTATCAACCGCCGGTTTATCTCCCTGAAGATAGCTATCTCTCACTGCGTTAAATCTGGTTAGCGCAATGCCCACCGACTCATCAAATATCCGCAGTTGGGAAAAAGTTTTTACCCAGTACCAGTAGTTCTCCATTGCATCCAGCAACAGGTCGTTCAGTATCCGCGATTGTTCTGCCCGGGTATATTGTGAGAATAACCTGGCCTGTTTGACGACCTTTCTCCGTTCGTCGATAAACAGCCCTTCCCCCAGGGGTACCGATACCCCGGCATACCATAATCCATTTTCGGGAATACTGGCTTCCGGATTCAGAAAATCACCCTGATTCTGGTCATAGCCCAGTTTCATATCCACACCTACCCAGGTAGGCACTTTTAACCCGGTACCAAGCATGGAATAGTATTCTTTACTTTGGAACTGCTTATTATCATAATACGTAAATACTGAAGGATCAAATGAGCCCCTGGCTTTCCTGATACCATATTCTCCCTGCTCGATGACCAACCGGCTCTGCCTGGCCACCGGATGATATTCCAGGACCATCTGTAGAAAACGTTCCTGTTCCAGAACCAGGGTCGTGTCCTGTGCGGCAACTACTAAGGAAATACAATAAAACAGAATAATGAAATATCCTTTTTTCATGCTATTTCACAGATTTTAAAGGTGGTTTTTCTTTTATTTCTTCTTCACTCGATTTTCCTTCCTCTGCATAAAAATCCGGCGGGAAACCGTTCAGCTTACGCCAGGTCTCATACCAGATAGGCACATCTTTAAGTAAAGCCATGGAAATGGTTCCTGAGCCTACCCGAAGGCCTTCTGGCCAGGCCGGTTCCTCAGGGTCCTGGGATACCAGGATCCGGTATTTTCCATTCGGACTGATGAAGTTATCCATGGCAAATACTTCTCCTCCATAGGTGCCGAAGGAGGTATTCGGCCAGCCGGAAAATGCAAAAGCAGGCCAGCCGTCGAACATGATCCTTACATCCTGTCCTTTGCGGACCAGGGGAAGATCGACCGGGTTAATATACATCTGAACAGCCAATTGGTAATCGGTGGGCATGATACTGACCAGTTCTTCTCCTTGTTTGATTGTCTCACCGATACCCGTTGCAATGGTTTCAGTGATATATCCTTCCTGTGGAGAAGTGATATAGTAAAATCCACTCCGGATAGAGTAATTAGAGTATTCATTCTGCATTTTTGTAACGGTAGCCTCGGCATCATAAAGCCCGGAGAGAGAAGAGTATTTTTCTGATGCCGCCTTGGCCAGCTTATCCCTGTACTGGGCTTCAACTGATGTAAGCTCCACCGCTGCATTGATCAATTCGTTCCGGCTGCTTAACAATTTATTTTCAGCACTGATCCGTTTGGCCTGTGTTTCCTGTAACTTGATCTTTTTCTCTTCCAGCTCCGTCAGGGACTTCAAGCCATTATTATACAGGTTCTGCACCCGGTCCAGTTGCCGGCCGGCTATGATGAAGTTCATTTTGGCAGCCTCCAGGTCAATGCTGTCGGAAAGCACCTTCAACTCCGCCTGCCGGATATAATTCCGCGCCTGCCTCATCTTCAGATCCTGTGTCTTGAGAAGTGCTTCTATCTGCACATCAAGGGCCTTTATCTTTTCTTCGTAGGATCTGACAGATAACTCTTTGGCCTCTATTTGCTTTCCGGTCCTTGACAATAATTCCGGGTCGAAGTATTCAGGCTTTATCTCAGAGATGTACAATATAGTATCACCCCTTCGGACATAATCACCTTCCCTGACATACCACTTTTCAATCCTGCCGGCAATGACCGAATGAATAGTCTGCGGACGATGCTCGGGCCGCAGGGTAGTGACATATCCCTTGGACCGGATATTCTGCGTCCATGGTAAAAATAAAAAGACCAGGATTACCCCGGTTAAAAACAGCAGGATCCGGGTGAGTATTTTGGATGACCGGTAATGATGTAATTGGTTGTAAGAGGAATATGATTCCAGATCAATCCTGCCGGCTATTGTATTACGACTGATATTCAACATCGGATTCTGTTTTAAATATTTTTTTAAACCAATCTCTATTTCTTAATTTTTCATAAGATCCGCATTCAAGCATCTCTCCCTTGTTCATCGCCAGAATTCTGTCGAACCGGCGGACTAATTTTTCATTATTGGTAACCACCATTACGGTTGATTTAAGATCTTCCGACGTCAGGTATTGAATGATCCGCTCCTGCTCTTCTTTTTCCAACTGGGAAAGTATATCCTCCATTAATATGATCCTGGGATTGCCAACCAGCTTGATCTTATAAATGATGCTTTTGGGCAACTTCCGGCCTTCAGGGCTCAGATAACTCTGATAACCTTCCTTTAAGGAATTAACAAAGTCTGTCAGGCCCACCAGGTCAACAATCTGGTGGACTTCCTTTTCACTGATGGTTTCCTTGCCCATGGATATATTCTCAAGGAAGGTGCCCCTGAAAATATCTTCTTTCGACAAAGAATCACCCATTATGGATCGAAGATGACTCATGT
>CAZYDB010000048.1:0-1912 GCA_964645995.1 uncultured Roseivirgaceae bacterium | reverse complement strand
GTCGAGATTGCTGAGGGGTACACCGTTATAATTGATCTGTCCGGAATAATCGGAATAAAGGCCTGCAACCAACTGAAGCAACATTGACTTTCCGGAACCGTTAAACCCGGACAGACAGATCTTTTCTGAAGCCTTGATATTCAGGCTTATCTTATTAAGGACATTACGTGGTGGATCATCAAGGTCGAAAGAAAGATTCTTCAGTTCAATCGCCACCCCTTCCGCTAGTTCCTTCTCATCAAAAATATACCCCTTTTCATTTTCCAGCGGGATATCCGTTACCGCTCCGATCTTTTCAATAGCCGTTAATACATCATAAATAGATTCAATTGTCTGTATCAGCTTCTCAACCGAGGCGATCACGAGGATTATAATAATCTCTGCCGCGACAAACTGACCGATGTTCATCTGACCGTTCATTACCAGCAACCCGCCAAGCATAAGTAATCCTGCTGCTACCAATACTTTGAAGACAACAAGACTGGAATACTGATACACAAGGATCCGGAAATGTTTTTTCCTCGCGGTCAAATAATCCCCGACCAGGTGATTGGTTCGATCCAGTGGTAACTTACTTTTGCCGGCAAGTTTGAAGGTTTCAAGGGTCCGGGCAATTTCTTCCAGCCAGTGGGCCACTTCATATTTATGTTTGGATTCTTTGAGACTGGCCCTCAAGCCATCCGGCCCTGTGATCCTGACGATCAGGTAAGCGATCAGTACCAATAACACACTGAACAGGATAAAGAAAGGATGATAAAAGGATAATAGTAACAAACCGAAAATGACCTGAAAGGATGAAATTGAAAAGTCGATAAGGATTTTACCCAACCCTTTCTGAATGGAAAGTGTATCAAAAAAGCGGTTAGTCAATTCCGGCAGGTAAAACTTATCGACCGATTCCAGCTTCATGCGTGGGATCCGGTAGGCAAACTCAAAGGATGATCGTACAAAAAGTTTCTGCTGAAGATTCTCTGTAATCGAAAGCTGCATGATCTGCAAAATGCCGGTAAACAGGATCCCCAGAACAACAATAACCACGAGAATGATCCATGAAGTCGAAACTTGGCCTCCTGTGATCAGGTTTACAATGGCCTGAATGCCCAGGGGAAGCGACAGATTAACAATACCGTTGAATATGGCATAGAAATAAATCGACCAAATATCATTTTTATCAACTTTTAATAAATTGATAAACCGGGTAAGGGGTGTCAATAACTTTTCGTCCTGGCTCATGAAGTTTTATCATTTAAGATCATATTAAGAGAAAGATCCGTAAAAAACCGGGTAAACTCATCGCCATCGCCCTTTATATCGGTTAATGATGGCAGATGTATTACGAAATATTTTTGCCTTTGAATCCCCTCCAACACCGTGGAACATAAGGTGTACGGATAACTGAAATCAGGATTTATCCTGCAAACGATATCACAAAGACGGTCACATAAACGGTCATAATCAGAAAAGAAACCCTGCTTGTTTTCTGCATCCACTTCTTTGGTCAGATAAACCTTGGAAGATTCACTGATGATAATATTACTCAACTTCTTCATATCGATATGAGGAATAAATTCTTCATACCGCATTGGTTCCGTCAGTACTTTTACGGCATTTGTCCATTCCTCAACCGGCTCCTGGATATTCACAGTAGAAAACACGAGCTTATATTCCATCCAACCCCAATACCAGGAAGTCAGGTAGATCAGTAGTTTGTGCTTGTTTTCAAAATACCGGTAAACAGAACCCTCCACTGTATTCAGTTTTTCGGCCAGTTTTTTAAACGTAAAATGTTCAAGGCCCAGTTCATCAATCATTTGTATGCTTTCTCTGATGATACTTTTGCCAAGATCTGATGATTCAGGATCCTTCACATAAATATTATCATTGATCCTGATCTTGATTTGTTTCAGTAGCT
>CAZYDB010000047.1:0-20149 GCA_964645995.1 uncultured Roseivirgaceae bacterium | reverse complement strand
ATCGTGAGGCACATACCAGGTATATTGCCAGGCGTTTCCTTCGGTGTAGTCGTTGGCATACCGGGTATCCAGCGGGTCGAAAGGTTCTTTCCAGTTACCATTCGCGAGCCTGGCTCGCATAAACCTGGTTTCAGAGTCGAACAGGTTCCGGAAACTTGATGCTCTTTTCATCAGGGTATTATAATCCTCATTTTTACCCAGGGCAGTGGCCATCTGGGCGATACACCAGTCATCATAGGCGTATTCCAGTGTTTTGGAAACGGTATTGGCCAGTGTATCGGCAGGGATATAACCATATTGCCTGTATAGTGGCGTTTCCCTGATCTCCTGCCGGGCGCTGGCCATGAGCGCTTCGTATAATGAGTCTGTGCTTATATCCCCCGTCAGCCCTTTAAGATAGGCATCGGTTATTACCGGCGCCGAATGATATCCGATCATAGTATTTGTTTCATTACCCCATAACGTCCACACCGGCAACAGCCCGGTATCCCTGTAATGTGCAAGCATCGCCTTGATAAATGCATTAACCTTTTCCGGTTGAATTATGGTAAGCAAGGGATGTGCGGCACGGTACGTGTCCCAGAGTGAAAAGGTGTAATAGTTTTTGAATTCTTTATCCCTGACAACCCTGTCGTCATAGGTTCTGTATTCGAACCTGTTATTCTCAACACTGTCGCTGTATATATTCGGAGCGATCATCAGGTGATAAAGAGAAGTGTAAAACGTGCTCAACAGCGCTTCGCTGTTCGAAGTGACCTTTATTTTTTTTAACTCTCTGTTCCATGAATTTTTAGCCTGCCTGCGGATCTGTTCAAAGTCCCAGTCAGGGATTTCATTGTTCAGGTTTATCAAAGCGTTTTCTTCGCTTACGGAGGAAAGGCCTACCTTAACCTTCAGGGACTGGTCGCTGCTTGTATTGAATGTAAAAGCTCCGGAAACGGTCCGGGCCTGTACCGACATGGAGTCACCCAAAACAACAGAATCGGCAGAATACCAATGAAATTCCCGTATCGGTAACGAAAAACGCATGGCAAAATAAACCTTCTGATTCTGCGCCCACCCTGTTGAGTGTCTGAAACCGCTGATAAGGGTGTCGCTGATATATTTCAGATGGGATTGGAAGACGCTGTCATAGTTTACCGCGTGTTCGAGGTCCACGATGACAGACATCTCATCAGAATTGCCGGGTGTATACCGGTGGAAGCCGGCTCTTGGGGTTGCTGTGAGTTCAGCTTTTATTCCCGGGTCTTTCAGGTAAACCGAATAGAAACCGGGTGAGGCTTCCTCCTCATCATGTGAAAAAGAGGAAGCGTACTGTGCCAGATCGAGCTGTGCACTGTCTGATTGGAACCGGGGGATCTTTAAAGTGGTAGGGGTGACCAGAATATCCAGCAGGTCGCCCACACCGGTACCGCTGAGGTGGGTATGGCTAAAGCCTACGATCGTATCCGAGGAATAATGATAACCTGATGACCAGTCCCATCCCTCGCGGCCATTATCCGGGCTTAACTGCACCAGGCCGAACGGGGTAGTCGCCCCGGGGAAGGTATGGCCGTGAGCGCCCGTACCGATAAACGGGTTGACGTATACTGTGAAGTCTCTGTTGATATCCTCCTGGGCATTACGTTCCCTGCACCCGGTAAACAGGGCAATGCCGATCAGGATCAAAAATATATATTTTAACTGCATGGGCAATGCTTCAAGAAATCGTTCCAATTTAGTCCCAAAATTGTTCTTTTTCAATTAATTTTCATAATTAGAATTAAGGAAGGGCATTTTTCAATTAAATACCGCCACCACAGGCATATGATCGGATGGATACCTGCCGTTATCATTATAATCACCGACATATACCCGGAAGGGGTAAAGGTTCCCCCGGAAGAAGATATAGTCGATCCTTTTTCCGGATCCGGGGACATGCTCTTGCCATCCATAAAAGGTTGCATCCTTGCTATGTACCGAGGGATGCAGGTGCCTGTAGGCATCGGTCAACGAAAATCTTTCATTAGCGGCAATATACTTTACCGGATCATCGGTTTCGAGGGCGTTAAAGTCACCCAATAAAATAATATCTTCATTCTTATGATTCTCTTCCATAAAGGATATGATCGTCTTCGAACTATTAAACCTGGCCCTTGCAGAGATATGATCATAATGCGTATTATAGATCAGGATCTCTTTCTCGTCTTTTTTGTTTTTAAACCGGGCCCATGTGAATATCCTGGGCAAGGCTGTATTCCAGGATCCTGAGCCGGGGACATCAGGCGTTTCGGATAACCATAGTGTATTATGGTCCAGTAGTTCCCACCGGTCAGGTTGGTACAGGATTGGTGTGGCTTCCCCCTCTTTTTCATGGATCTCCCGGGTTCTTCCGACAAATTCATATTGAGGACAGTTTTCAAGGATCTCATCAATCTGGAACAGAAGCGCTTCCTGGAGTCCAACGAAATCAGCATCCTCGTCATTGATGAACCGGAATACCAAGTGGTTTCTGTGGATCCATGAATTATCACCATCATCGGCAAGGCCGTAACGGATGTTAAAAGTGATACTTTTTATCTGCGCGTTAGCAGGTCTAATAGAAAACACCGACATACACAGCAAGAGAATAAGCGCTGATTTCATGATTTATTTTAATTTTTTAAGTTTACTGATGAATTCTTCTACCGTATTTGCTTTCTGTTCCCTCCCGGCGGAGTCCAGAATCCATTGATACCGGTCTTCGACTATAACTACCTTAATCCTGACGCGGGTTTCAGATCCCGTGATCTTCCAGTGGTTCCTTCTGAGAGCATTTTCCGTCCAGAAGACCCCTGTTTTATCTCCTTCGAGATTGCATTCCCAAAATGATTCATTATTTACTGAAAAACGGCCATTTGACATATCAAAATGAACGGCTTCATTTTCGATAAGGTAGGCGAAGGTATGGTTAAGCATCAGGTCTTCAGGTGTTCCGGATAGGAGCGGCTGATCCTTTAGCATGAGCCATATCTTATCGGCGATCTGGAAGCTGAAGTCCAGATCATGCGTTGCCATGAGGATGGACTTATCCGTTTGGGAGGAAAGGTCTTTTAATAGTTTAAGTACCGAGATCTTATTCACCAGGTCGAGATGGATGGTAGGCTCATCGAGTATGATGATATCGCCATCCTGTGCCAGTGCCCTGGCTATGAGTACCTTTTGAAACTGACCGTCGCTCAGTTCGTGAATGATCTCATTTTTGAGGCAGTTAAGGCCTGTAATCTCCAGGGCCCAGGCGATCTTATCCAGGTCTTCCCTGGTGAAGTTACCCAGCCAGTTGGTATAGGGGTGCCGTCCCAGTGCAATCAATTCCTCCACGGTCAGGTTGCCCGCTGCGATCCTGTCTGTCAGCACCAGACTAAGGGTCTTGGCGAGCTTTTGTTGATCGATCTTTTTGAGATCTTGACCATTAATCGCGATCTGTCCCTTAAGGGGAGGCTGCAAGCCGGCAATAGTCCGCAGCAGCGTTGATTTGCCGATACCGTTTTCACCCACCAGACACACCATCTCTCCCTGGTGAAGACAGGCGTTGAGTCCGTTCAGAACAGCAAGCTTATGACGGCCTCTCCTGTAGCCTATCGTAACATCATTAATGCTGATCACAGGGTTATGTTCCATCATCTTCAGCCGCTGAATGATTTACTGAAATTTTTTCGCCTGATCACAAGCCATATGACTACCGGGGCTCCAAAAGCCGAGGTCACGGCGTTGATAGGCAGTGTATATTCCTTTCCCGGCACCTGTGCGATAATATCGCAGAAGAGCATCAGGATAGCTCCGGTAAGAACCACCATCGGGAATAATAATTTATGGTTCGCCGTATTAAACAACAACCGGGTAATATGGGGGATGGCAATACCGATAAAAGCGATGGGACCGCTGAAGGCGGTGATGGTGCCGGCGAGCAGACTCGTTACCAGGATGATCATGAAGCGGGACCTGGTGATATTAACCCCCATGCTGCGCGCATAATTATCGCCCAGTAATATGGCATTGAGTGGCTTGGACAGGGTGAATGCCCATGCCAAGGATATGGTGATGACCGGGATGAAGACTTTCAGTTCCACCCAGGTAAGCCCGCCAAGGCTTCCAAAAGTCCAGATCAGGTACGCCTGGATTGATTCGGCTTTCGAAAAAAACTGCAGGACACTTACAACCGCACCGGTAGCGCTGCCAAACATCAAACCGATGATCAGGAGCGACATGCTGTCCTGGACCCTGAAGGATATCAGGATCACAACAAGTAAAACGATAAAAGCACCCAAGCTTGCTGAAAGTGTTAGTATCCAGCTTCCGCTGATACCCATTTGCGTGATCCCTAATCCGAAGCTCATGCCGGCCAGTATGGCTAAGGCGACACCCAGACTGGCTCCGGAACTGATGCCGAGCACAAAAGGGCCGGCAAGGGGGTTTCTGAAAAGCGTCTGCATCAACAATCCGCTGATCCCCAGGCCGCTGCCTACCAGAATGGCCGTGATGGTTTTGGGTATCCTGAACTGATAGATAATATTTTGCCATCCTTCCTGCGCCAGGGCGCCACCTGAAATGGCCTTGAAAACATACTGAAAAGGGATATATACCGAACCCATGGATATGTTGAGCAGAATCAGAGCGATCAATACCAGAAAGAGTAAAAGAAAAATGCCCGGAACCTGCTTGCTCATATAACCTGTATTAATTCAGCTTTTTGTAAAAATAGAAATCATGATCCGTCATTACCTCCGGATGAAAGATCTTTGTCAGATCTTTGAGAACGATATCCGGCCTGGCATAACCCAGTTCAAAATAAGCATTTCCGCCTTTTTTGCCAACCTGTGCCGTATAATTAAATACCCGGCCCTTTTTAAAAGCCTCAAAATGTGCGTACCGGTTATCCGCCTGTTTGATCTCCTTCAGCGTGTTATAAGTAGCTACACCCACCCAGAAATCTACCTGTGAGGCTTTTTCATAAACGGTTTCAAAGCTTAACTGAAGCGTTTCGCCGGAGGAGTTGTTCTCCCACAGATATTCAGCACCGGCATCCTGGAAGAAGACCGAGCCATAATGTTCGCCACCCGGCATGAACCAGGTATCCCCATAGACCACCCCCGTGATAACCGTCGGACGCCAGTAAATACTGTCGACCCGTTTTTTTGTGATCAGATACTCATTCCTGATATCGGAAAAAATTGAATCTGCCCGTTCTTCTTTATCCAGAAAGGTTGCCATAAACTTAATCCATTCGGCACGTCCAAGCGGATGTTTTTCCATATAATCGGCATTCAGGATAACGGGAATCCCGGAAAGCTGTATTTTCCTGATTATAGAAAGATCATTTCCCATGCTGTAAGCGATTACCAGGTCGGGATCAAGAGCAATGAGGCTTTCGATGTTTATTTCATTGGAAGGACCCAGGTCTTTAATTTCTCCTTTTTCAATCCGCCTTCTGAAAAAATCGCTGGAAATATAATCGGTTGTCGGAAAACCACTGAGCATTTCTCCGGAACCCAGCATTTCAAGATAGGGCAGATGGGTGGTGGAGAAGCAAACGAGGTCTTTCAGCGGCAGCTTGACCAGCATGCTATTGACGCCGCTGGTGACCGGTGGAAGCTGATCATGGTAAAGATAATAACGGAAGGTATCGGTTGCGCCTGGCCAGGGTTGCTGCACTTCGAGTATCTTATAATTATCTTCATGAGCTATCCTGAATTGTGTCGCATACTCCATTTTTCGGAAGGAAGGGGTCTTGGCAAGGATGGAGCTTTTCTGATCATTACCCTTTTCCGAAACGCAGGCGAAAAGTACGAAGGTGGCAAGAAAACAATATCTGGCAAAGAATTTATTCATCCCGTTTTAATGTAGAGTGCAAGTTTAACGAATTTTTATCCTGATTTTTTGTTAACCCGAAGAATTCCTGAATTTTTAGCCCGAAGGGCCGATTAATCGGCCAGATAAAATCGGGGTGCTTATCAGGGGTTAAACCCGTTGCGTAACTGCCTGATAATAATAATTTTAAATAGTCAGGACGGTTTATTTTGAGAATAGTTTATGAACAATCGGTGTTAAAAAGTAAATTCATGGCAAAAGGGTTTTAATATGACTCGACCTTTTGCTATATTTGTATCATACGGTTCTGTTCCGGTTCAATCCGGGATATAGATTAAAAGGGAATCCGGTGCCCCGGTCCTGAAAAACAGGAAAGGTTATTCCGGAGCTGTCCCCGCAACTGTAAGCTGTAATTGTTTTTCCGATCACCTGCCACTGTCCTGCATCAGACGGGATGGGAAGGCTTGGAAAGATAAGCGAGCCAGGAGACCTGCCGTTGAAGAACTTTCAAAGCTTTCGGGTGAAAAGGCTGAGACGACTTCAGCAGTTTTATTGCATGAGCCATCTCAAAACTTAATCCATGAACGCTTTGAATTAAATTAAGTCATTAATTTAATTCAGTAGCATGCGTTTTACTTTTTTGTTTTTATTCTTTCTGCTGTTTTCTGATTTGACCGGATTTGCTGACGAACCTGATGCCGACACCATACGTTTATCCGAAATTACGATCCGGGGAAGGTATATCGACCGTTACAGTGCCGGCAGTGAATTGCAGGGAATAGACTCATTATCATTAAAAGATTTCCGGTCATTCAGTCTCAATGACCTTATCAAGGCGAATGCCCCGGTGCATTTTAAATCCTATGGCAATGGAATGCTGTCGACGGTATCTTTCAGGGGCACCGGTGCGGGTCATACGGCGGTATTGTGGAACGGCATCCAGGTAAATCAGCCTACTGTCGGGCAATCCGATTTTTCATTATTCCCGGTATTCGCCTTTGATGAGATCAGTATCCACTACGGGGCTTCCAGTTCCAGGTATGGCTCAGAAGCTTTAGGAGGTGGTATACTTTTACAATCAAAGCCTGACTGGTCGGTTGACACACCTCAGGGACAGCTGAGTTTCATCAACGGCAGCTACGGGAAATACATGGGGCTGGGAAAGCTTAAAATACAGCCGGTCAGGAACCTGCTCCTGCAGACTAAAGTATACCGGAATCATCACCGGAACGATTTTAAGTTTAAGAATTACACCAAGCCGGGACGCCCCATAGAGAACCAGCAGAATGCCTCCCTTTTTCAATATGGTATTCTGCAGGATGTATATTTTAAAAGTGGAAAACATTCACAGTTCTCTCTGAATAGCTGGTTTAATTACGCTCACAGGGAGATACAGCCTTCCATGACTAATACCCGTGCGCAGGACACTCAGAAGGACAAGAGCCTGCGTGTGTCAGCCGGTTACCAGGCAGAGACTTCCATCGGTTTTCTTGAGGCAAGGCTTGGTTATCTGCGTGATTATTTGCTTTATAACCGGCAATCAGAGATTATAACAGACCAGTATCTGGGGCAGTTCAATTTTGAAGAAGAGATAAGGAACTGGAGGTTTATGGCCGGATCAAATTATAGATTCATTACAGCCGCTTCTGAGAACTTCGGAGGTTCAAAAAATGAAGGAAGGCTCAGCCTGATGGGAGGGACAGTATACCAGGGGGTAAAAAATACCGATATCAGCTTCAATATCCGGCAATTATACATTCATGGGTTCGCAGCGCCATTATCTCCATCGCTGGGTATCAGCCACCACCTATGGGTCAGCCAGCAGGTGAAATTAACTTTCAATGGGCAGTTGTCCCAGAATTACCGGGTGCCTACGCTGAACGACCGTTACTGGGAACCGGGTGGCCGGGAGGACCTTCTTCCCGAAACAAGCACTAATGCTGAGAGTACCGTCACTTTTCACTATACTGATGCCATTGAATTGAAAATCAATGTTGCGGCGTATCATTACTGGGTCGACAACTGGATCATGTGGGTTCCCGGTCCGTCCTACTGGGTCCCCGATAATGTTAGGGGAGTACATGCCAGGGGCCTTGAGTTTCGCACTTCCCTCAGGTTGGGTTGGGGGACGTCAATAATGCGGCTAAATGGCAATTTTTCATTTTCGAACAGTATTATTAAAGCCTCTGCTGATGAGAATGACCCCGGTATGGGGAACCAGTTGCCTTATACACCATCTCTGCTTGGTGCCGCCGGCATCACCTGGGAAAAAGGTCCCTGGGTGGCGGCCGCCTATGTTGATTATACCGGCCGCCGGTTTATCACGACCGGTAATGATTCATCATTGCCCGGGTTTTTACTGATGAATTTGCGGGCAGGAAGAAATTTCAAAATAAAAGATCAGATACTGGCGGTCGATTTCAAGATCAACAATATTTTCAATACCCCCTATGAGAATGTTTTATACCGTGCCATGCCTGGCAGAACCTATACGGCAGGAATACATTATTTGATAAACCGATAAACCATTAATTATGAAAAGAAGACTGATACACTCATTGTTTCCCATTTTTTTGATTTTTTCTCTGGTCTCCTGTAATGACGATGATGTTACACCCGGGGATCTTTCTGTTTTCGACAACGGCGTTTTTATCATTAACGAAGGCAATTTTACCGATAGCGATGGTTCCCTGAGTTTCTTTGATCCTGACAGCCTTTCGGTAAAGCAAAAGGTTTTTGAATCGATCAATAACAGGCCCTTTGCGGGATTATTTCAATCGCTTATTTTTTATCAGGACCGGGGATATCTGGTTGACCAGGCCGGCAGGATTGAAGTGGTGAATGAAAAAGATCTGTTTTCTGTATCAGCCATTACTGAAAACCTGGTTCTGCCCCGTTATTTTGCAGGGCATGACAATAAAGGCTATGTGACAGACTGGGGGCCTTATGATGAGAATTTTTCCAATAAGGAGTCGAAAGTGAAGGTTTTTAACCTCGATAATTTAGCGATGACCGGGGAACTGGTAACAGCATCCCGGCCGGAGGATATCCTTATACTCAATGGCAAAGTATATGTTGCCAATAGCGGTGCTAATGTTGTTTCTGTTTACAGCACTTCTGATAATCAATTGATCAAGGAATTGGAAACGGGGTATGGCCCAACCCGGTTTGTTCCTGACAAGAATAACAATATCTGGGTGATCTGTACCGGCGCCTATATAACGACAGGCTCTCTTGTGGGTATCGATACCGGTTCAGACCAGATTCTTTCCACATTGGAGTTGTCAGCATATGCCCCCAATGGCAGGGTTGCCATCGATGACGCTGGTGAGACTATTTATTTCATGTCTGAACAGTGGGCTTCTGATTTTTCCTATACAGAGACGGTGATTTACCGTGTTAAGTTATCGCTTGAAGGCATAGCACCGGGTTTTGGAGAGGGGCCGGAGAGATTCCTGGAAGGCCGGAACTGGTACGGGCTCGGCATGGACAAGGATCAGGAAATCATATATGTGGCTGATGCCGTAGCTTTACAGGGTAACGGCACGGTATACCGGTATGATCTTGATGGGGAGTTGGTTGACAGCTTTTCCGTTGGCCGGGGGCCCAGGGATTTTGTTTTCAGGAGGCAATGACCATCAGTCCGCAGGTGATATTGTCGTGAAAAATTCATCTTTTATTGGTGGATTATCGTATTTTTGCTAGTTCGCTGAATACCTCCATGATAAATCATTCATTATAACCCCCGGTCCTATGAGAATAATAAAATTTCTGCCTGTGCTTTTGTTTACATCTTTTGTTCTGATCTCCTGTGAAAATCATGCACAGACAGAGACGCCCGATCCCGGTATTGAGGTTCGCCAAGGGTATCAGTTGACGGTTGTACAGCATTCCATAAAAAATCCACGTTTCCTGAAATTTGGTGATAACGGTACTTTATATGTTTCACTACCCGGTGCCGGCGAGATCAAATCCTGCCGTGATGAGGATGGTGATGGATATTATGAAAAGGTAGAAACTTTTGTCGCCGGTCATCAGACAGTCCATGGCATGACCTGGCATGCAGGCTGGTTATGGTTTACCGAAACGGGCGCTATTTTCAAGGCAAGGGATACTGATGATGATGGTGTGGCTAATGAGAAAGTAACGATCATCCCGGACGGCGCACTGCCTAAAGGGGGAGGCCATTGGTGGCGGCCGGTCCTTATCCTCAATGACCGTCTGTATACTGCCATTGGCTGTTCAGGCAATATAACCGAAGAAGGCGATACGGAAAGGTTGAAGATCTGGTCTTTTAAGCTTGACGGCTCGGATAAGAAGTTGTTTGCTTCTGGTTTGAGGAATACTGAAAAATTACTGGCCCGTCCCGGCACTTCGGAGATATGGGGCATGGACCATGGCAGCGACTGGTTCGGGCGTGCGTTGGAGCAGGACGAAGACGTGGGACAGCCCATTACTGATTGGAACCCGCCGGGTGAGCTTAATCACTATGTAGAAGGCGGTTTTTATGGGCATCCGTACATCGCAGGCAACAAATTGCCGAGGTATGAGTTTATCGACCGTCCGGATATCGTAGCCCTGGCGGACAGGACGGTTCCGCCAGCCTGGACCGCGGGGGCCCACTGGGCTTCCAATGGTTTTAGCTTTTATTCGGGCGACCAATTTCCTGATGATGCCCAGGGGGATATCTTTGTTGCCTATCATGGTTCATGGAATCGGAGCACGAAGGCCGGCTATTGTGTGACAAGGATCCTGTTTGATACCGGCCAGCCTTATGGAGAATTAAAATATATCAATTTCCTGTCTGAGGAAGGTGAGGTATATGGCCGGCCGGTGGATGTAGAGGTATCCCCCGATGGCAGTCTTTTGATCAGTGATGACCATAAAAGTAAAATTTATCGCCTGAGCTATACAGGTGCCGGTCAATAGACTCCGCCAGGCTCAAAAGGGTGGTTACGGCATTTGCTGGCCTGCGGCAACAAGCCGGTCATTCCTGTATACCGGCACGACATTTGTCGAATCGAGGGTTACCGTATACTGATAATCGGCATCTGAGACCAGGTGCCTAAGCCGGTTTCTATGGGATGATTTGGAAAGATATGCTGCCAGGTCTTCCCTGGCGATTTTCCATAGGTCAAGTGACGCTTTCGCTGAATCACAAATCGTTATATAATGTCCGGAGCGGATCAGTTTATCTGTGATTGCGCCTGCGAAAAGGGTGTCTTCCAGGTTAAAAAGGTTTTTCCATCCGGCGCATAGGACTACCACATTTTTATCCCGGTTGATCAGCCATGCTGCCAGGGCCGACAGATTTACAAATGCGCCGGCAGCAACCTCTACAGCATCCCTGGCCAGATTAATAGCTTTTGTACCATTCGTAGTTGAAAAAGCAACGGTATTCTGTTTAAAAGAGTCGATGAGGAAATCGGAGGGCGAATTTCCGACATCCGCGAAATCAAGTATCTTCCCATCCCGTTCGCAGGCAACAAAAAAACCATTGTTCTTAAATTGCCTGGCCTCATCAATGCCGGCTACCGGGATGATCTCTTTAACCCCATGATCCATGGCGGCACAGATGGATGTCGTTGCCCTCAAAATATCGGCTACGACGACAATGAAATTGTCGCCTGTTAATTTATGGTCATATAATTTTGGGGAGAAACAGACTTCTATGGTTCTTTTATCCTGGTTCATGGGTTCATACACTTGTATATGGGCAAAAATAAGCGGTCAGCCGGTTAGAAAAAACTAAAATCGATTATTAGGGAATAATCCCGATCATTCAGGGAGGAAGTTCGAAGCTTGAAGTTCGAAGCTTGAAGCTTGAAGCTTGAAGAAGGCAGTGGGTGTAGCTAAAAACTAACCGCCTATTAACATTGTATGCTCACATCCAAACTGTGTTTCCCTCATCTCCTCATTTTTCCGTTTATTTTATCTCCAAATCGTATGGTATGTACAGGGTATAACAAAAGAATTCTTCAGTTCAACAATAATGCCTAATGAATCTGAGTTTGGAATTAAAATAGCTGGCTGTAATTAGCCATCCGGCCGGGCAGATGACTAAGCTATGAACAGAATAGGTAAAAGTATAGTTTTATAGAAATATTATTTTATATTGGACGCTATTGAGTTTTTCAAGAATTAAATATTATCTGACAACAATCATTCTTGCTTCGGTAATCCTGAAAGCCTCCTACGGAATCAATGCCAATCCTGTTCCCGTGCAGGACACAATACAATATCAAAAAAAAGCAGGGATGGTGAAGAAAGGCAGCCTGGTGCCATTACCGCTGATTTTTTATTCACCCGAAACCAGTCTGTCCCTGGGTGGGGTATTATTTAATTTATTCAGGATCGTGCCGGAAGATACATTATCCAATTTTTCATATGTTCGTACGGCATTGATATTCACTCTTCGTTCACAGATACTGGCAAATGTCGAGCATGATATATTTACAAGGGATGAGAATTACAGGATCAATGGAAACTTTACCTTCGCGAAGTTCCCGGATTATTTTTATGGTATCGGCAACCGGACTGCCGGATCCGCTGAGGAGCAGTTCAGCTCCAATAATTTTAATTTTAGGACCCAGGTTATGCGAAAGCTTTACGACAAGATCTACCTGGGATTGATCTATAATTTTAATTATATCGGAAATATTGAAACAGAGGAGGGTGGTCTCCTGGATACGGAAGATATTGCCGGGCAGGCGGGGGGGGTCAGCTCAGGCCTGGGTATGATATTCCAATGGGATACGAGGGATTTCAATCTTAATTGCACGAGCGGTCATTTCATTGAATTGACCACAAGGCATTTTCGCGATTATATGGGCTCCGATTTCACCTATAACCTCATTGAGATGGATGCCCGGAAGTTTTATACACTTGCTCCTGCCCATGTGCTCGGGTTTCAGTTCAACGGACGGTTCTCAAACCGGAATGTCCCTTTTCATCAGTTGAGTTTGCTTGGAGGTGATGAAATGATGCGCGGATACTACCGTGGCAGATATCGTGATAAGGTGCTGTATGCTTTTCAGGCCGAATACCGGTGGCGGTTTTACAGGAGGTTTGGCCTGGTTGTTTTTGGCGGTATGGGCGATGTCAGTCCTGCTTTCGACAATTTTGATGTGTCGGAAATAAAGCCGTCATATGGCCTCGGCCTGCGGTATATGATCCTGCCCGAACGAAGGGTCAACCTCCGCCTTGATTTTGGGTTAGGTAAGGATACGAACGGAATTTACATTAATATTATAGAAGCTTTTTAACATGGACAAAACAATCAATCTTGCCTTGCAGGTGTTGCCGCAATCGGCTGAAAAGGCGTCTTATGACCTTGTGGATGTCGCCATAGAAAGCATCAGGCAGTCAGGTCTCAAATACAGGGTTTGCCCCTTTGAGACGGTCATCGAAGGCACCTACGACCAGGTTATGGAAGTGGTTGCCCAGGCACGGAACGCCTGTTTTGAGGCCGGTGCTGATGAGTTACTCATAAATATCAAGATGCAGATCCGCAAAGATCTCCCGGTTTCGATAGAGGAGAAGACCGGTAAATATGATTAGAAATTTCTTTACTTTTGCATACTGAGACACATCGGGATTTTTTAGCATAGTGTTAGTGTGCGTAATCATTTTTAATAGTAAAAATCTTAATGCTATAATGAAAAAGGAATTAGAAATTCAAAAGGTATCCGGGATGTCATTTCACGCGGAAATTAATGGCCATCCCATCACTATTGATGCCGGTGTGGCGGTGGGTGGTGAGGATAAAGGGCCCCGGCCCAAACCATTATTGCTTTATTCCCTTGCCGGATGTACGGGCATGGACGTGGTTTCCCTGCTTAAGAAGATGCGTGTCGGCTATGATGATTTTAAAATCAGGGTAGATGCTGAGCTTACTGAGGAGCATCCTAAGTATTATCATAAGATCCACCTCGTGTATCAGTTTTCGGGCGAGGATATTGACAAAAAGAAAGTTGAAAAAGCTGTCGGATTATCACAGGACCGGTATTGTGGTGTCAGTTTCATGCTGAAGAAGGCCGCTGATCTTAGTTATGAGATCCAGTATAAATAATTAGTCGGGTCCAGGGCTGCCGGTACTTAACTAGCAAGCGATCATTTTCAGGCTTTGGGGGATAATGCTTATATCAAGGAAGTTCTCGGTTATGAGATGCTCTCCATCCAGATGATAATCAATCATGCCGGCCAGCTCAATACGGGTAGTGCGTACCTTTACCCTGTTAAAAAACGGGCTGCGGTGCATCGTACGGTTGAATAATCGAATACCCAGGTTGAAGGCCCTTATTTTTGGAAACTCACCCAGTGTGCACAGGTCCAGGTAACCGTCGTCAATGCTTGACTGAGGTGAAATGTAGGCATTGTTACCGTACTGGCCAGCATTGGCGATGGTGATCAGAAAGGCCTTTTTACTGACCCTGGTTTCATTTACATAGACACAATATTGCTCCGGCCTGTAATGAAGGTATTCTTTCATCACATGCCCGGCGTATCCCCAGAAACCTTTAATGCTTCCGGAAGAAAAAACCTTTCCGATATGTGCGTCAAAGCCAACACCCGCCGTACAAAGAAAGTTCCTGCCATTGACCTTCCCGACATCGATCTTTCTGATTTTTCCTGAGTTTATCTTTTCTATTGCCCTGGCCGTGTTCATGGGAATTCCCAGGAACCGGGATAGACCGTTACCGGACCCTGATGGAATAATACCCATAGCCGTTTTATGATGTACGAGTGGCAGCGAAATCTCATTGGCCGTACCATCACCGCCAACAGCGATGATATAGTCGGGAGAATACCTGTCAAGATATTCTTTTGTAAGTTGAGTGCCGTGGACAGGCTCTTTCGTAAACCGGATATCATAGGAAATGGAAGGATCAAGGTGTCTTTTTATCAAGTCCGGGATCTTTCTTTTATTCCTGGTGCCGGCAACCGGGTTGATTATGAAAAGGGCGGTTTTATTCAAGAGGATTTATTTTTATTTTAATTTTTCAATGTAAGCATTTTCTTTTTTAAAGATATTGATTATTTTCATAGCGATAATTAATTAATAAATTTTAACCTCTCTGTTTGCATGAGGGCCGGTAAATGCCGGTCCTCATTTTTTATGTCCGCTATCGGACGCCCTCTTCCCAAAACCGGACGATCAGGGGATGAATAAGCGGGTCAAAAAGGGAATAACAGATTGTTTGAACCGATTTTGTAATTGGCATATTTATTGGCTGGATGATGAGAGACAGACAAATTAATAGGCAATAATGATAAGACTGGTAGATTTAGACAAGTATGTCGATAACAAATATCAAAGGGTTTTTATTCTGAAAGGGATCGATCTGGAGATAAAATCAGGAGAATTTGTTACGATCATGGGTCCCAGCGGAGCCGGGAAATCAACATTGTTGAATATTGTCGGTATGCTGGATGATCCTTCCGCCGGCGAATATTATTTCCTCGATGAACCGGTAAATAAGCTTAAAGAGAGAAAACGCTCCGAGTTACATAAACATCATATCGGGTTTGTTTTTCAGGCCTACCATCTGATTGATGAGTTGACGGTCTATGAGAACATCGAAACCCCATTGTTATACCGGGGCATCAAATCATCGGAGCGTAAAGCAATGGTTGCCGAGATGCTCGATCGTTTTCAGATCGTTGCCAAGAGGGATCTTTTTCCGGAGCAGCTTTCGGGCGGCCAGCAGCAGCTCGTCGGTGTTGCCAGGGCCATTATCGGCAGCCCCAGGCTGTTGCTTGCCGACGAACCCACAGGCAACCTGCATAGCGAGCAGGGTGCTGAAATCATGGAGATCTTCACCAGGCTTAACAAGGAGGGGATGACCATCATACAGGTCACCCATTCGGAAAAGAATGCTCAGTATGGTGACCGGATCATCAGGTTGGTTGACGGTGCTGTTGTCAGTGATACCAAAACAGAAAGAACAATTGCTTCATAAATAAACTTTGGACAGGTATGCGAAGTTACAGGATCATAAGCATTTTTTTATTTATTTTTTCACAGGCCGCTTTTTCAGCCGATTCGTTAGAGCTTACGTTCCGGCAGGCAGTAGATATCGCCCTTAAAAATAATGTCAGTTTACGGCAGGAGAGGAACACCCTGGAGTCACGTTTAGCGGATCGTAGAGAAAGCAAAGCATTATATACTCCCGGGGTGGGGGCTTCCACCACTTTTCAGCGCAATAACGGGCAGCAGTTTGACCAGGTGACCGGAACGGTTTTCCGTGACAATACTGAAAACGCTTATATGAATGTCGGCGCCCGGTATACGATATTTGACGGTTTAAACCGACTCTATACTAACAGGCGGTCCCAGTCGTTGTTGGAAGCGCAGCAATTCCAGCTGGAAAGGACCGGGCAGGAAATCATCTATACGGTAGCAAGCCAGTTTTTACAGGTGCTGCTTGATAAAGAGCTGCTGAAGATCTCTGAGAATAATCTCGAAGTACAAACGACTACCCTTCGCCAGATCAGCGGATTTGTCGAAGCCGGCACCCGCCCCTTGAGTGACCAGCTTGACCAGGAAGCAACTGTCAGTCAGCTGGAAGTAGAAGTGATCAGAGCCAGGAATAACCTGAGGCTTGACATGGCCCTGTTGAAGCAGACTTTATTGATTGATCCTTCATCAAGTATAGAACCAATCGATCCGGGCTGGAGTTCAGAGAGTATCCTGGTCAGGGAATATAACCTGGAGGAACTCTACCGGCAGGCGATGGTATACCGGTCTGACTACAAGCGGGCGCTGGCCGACCAGGCGGCTGCTGAGGCGGCTATCGGAATGGCCAGGGCAGGGCATTATCCGACATTGGAGTTTTTTGGAGGGGCAGGAACACGGTACACTTCTCAACTCAAACAGCCGGCTAACCCTGATGATCCTATACCGTTCTCACAACAGTTCGAAGATAACAGTATCTTTAATTATGGTCTGGAATTGACCATCCCTATCTATTACAGGCAGACAACAACCGCCAGTAAAACAAGGGCCCGGATGGCTTATGAAAATGCCAAACTGGCGGAAGAAGACCTGCGACTGCTGATATTTAACGAAGTACAGAATGCCTACCTCAATTTTGTCGCTTCCAAGGACGAATACTATGCTGCCATCAAGCAATTTGAAGCTGCTGAAGCGGCTTATAGTATCCAGAAAGAAAGGTATGAAGTGGGTGTAGGCAACCTCGTCGAGTTGTCCAGATCAACCGGCACCTTTGTCGATGCCGCCGCCAGCAGGACGCAGGCACGGTATACCCTCCTTTTTCAGAAGGTGATCCTCGATTATTTTACGGGTGTGCTGACCAAAAAAGAGTTATAGGGGATCGCCGATAGTAATATGTTCTGTATCTGCTGCGTATCAGGCACGGTATTCCGGATGATCTTTCCTGACGCCGGTTATTTGTACCGGTAAGTTCAAGATTCATTTTCTGTCTCATTTCAGGACGGGCTTTTTAACCCCGATTATTCATAAACTATTCTCAAAATAAACCGTCTTGACAATTTAAAATATTTATTATCAGGCGGTTCCCTTTATTATGAAGCAGATAGCTATGGGTTTACTTCAATACCCTACTGCCACTCGCCAAAATATTTCGGCGCTGGAAACAGGAAAGTCCGGGGTAAGCATAGAATACAATAAGGACCTATGATCCCGGTTGTCCAAGATTTTTTTATAGCATGGGAAGGCCTGGATAATTGATAATAGCCGCCAAAAAAAAAGGGCAGGATCACTTTCAAAACAAAATTTTACTATCTTTGCAGTCCATTCAAGGTGGATGGCCCCGAAAACCAGGGATTGTATTAAAATAAAACCGGCCCGTTGCTTGGTGGCCGAACATTAAATAACTGAGCAGCAATTATTTACTATGGAAGAGAAAAACCAGTCCCAGGAATTTGTCTGGGAAGAGGAATCAAAAGGGTTCGGTGAAGATTATTCCACGGCCGAACGCGAAGAACTGGAGAAGTTATATGATGATACACTTACCCAGATTACAGAAAAAGAAGTTGTTAATGCAAAAGTAGTAAGCATCAGCGACCGTGATGTTATTTTGAATATCGGGTTTAAATCTGACGGGTTGATCTCCGCGACTGAATTCCGGGATACGCCTGATCTTAAGGTTGGTGATGAAGTGGAAGTATTTATCGAAAAGCAGGAAGACTCCAATGGCCAGCTTATCCTTTCCCGGCGTAAGGCCAAGATCGTAAAGGCGTGGGAAAACATCCAGAAGGCTGAAGATAATGATGAGGTGATTGACGGTTTTGTGAAAAGGCGCACCAAAGGCGGGCTGATCGTGGATATCTATGGTATAGAAGCTTTTCTTCCCGGATCACAGATCGATGTGAAGCCGATCCGTGATTTTGATGTTTTTGTCGGTAAAAAGATGGAGGTAAAGGTCGTCAAGATCAATTACTCGAATGATAATGTTGTCGTCTCCCATAAGGTACTTATTGAAAAGGATATCGAAAAGCAGAAGGCAAAGATCCTTGAAAACCTTGAGAAGGGTCAGGTACTGGAAGGCGTTATCAAGAATATGACCAACTTCGGCGTATTTATCGACCTTGGAGGGGTTGATGGCTTGTTGCACATCACCGATATTTCCTGGGGTCGTATCAATCATCCGGAGGAAGTACTCAATCTTGACGAAAAGGTAAATGTTGTCGTGCTCGACTTTGATGATGAGAAGAAGCGTATTTCTCTGGGCATGAAGCAGTTGACACCGCATCCATGGGACTCTCTGGCGGAGGAAATCGAAGTGGGCAGCAAGGTTAAAGGCAAAATTGTTAATGTTGCCGATTACGGTGCATTTCTTGAGATCATGCCTGGCGTGGAAGGACTGATCCATGTGTCGGAGATGTCGTGGTCACAGCATCTGAGAAATCCCCAGGATTTTATTAAGATCGGCGATGAACTGGAGGCAGTGGTCCTCACCCTTGACCGGGAAGACCGTAAGATGTCACTCGGTATCAAGCAGTTGACAGAAGATCCGTGGACGAAGCAGGACGTTCTGACTAAATATGCGGTTGGTACAAGACATAAGGGTATTATACGCAACCTCACTAACTTCGGCCTTTTCATCGAGCTTGAAGAAGGTATTGACGGACTGGTGCATGTTTCAGACCTCTCATGGACCAAAAAGATCAAGCACCCGTCTGAATTTGTCAAGGTAGGTGATGAACTCGAAGTGCAGGTCCTTGAACTTGATGTTGAAAACCGCAGGCTTGCCCTCGGCCATAAGCAACTCGAAGAAAACCCTTGGGACACCTTCGAGTCGGTCTTTACCCGCGGTTCAGTGCATAAGTGCACGGTGATCAGCAAAACCGATAAGGGTGCTGTGCTTGAGTTACCCTATGGAATCGAAGGCTTCGCTACAGCTAAGAACCTGACTAAGGAAGACGGCTCGATGGCTGATGTTGGAGAGACCCTTGATTTCAAGGTATTTGAGTTTTCGAAGGATGACAAGCGCATCGTATTATCTCATACGGCCACCTTCACTGATAAGGAAGATCCGCAGCAGCAGCCATCAGTTGCATCCAAGAAACGCAAGCCGAAGAAATCGACCATGAGCCGGATCAATGCAGGCGCTGAGAAAGATACGCTGGGTGATCTGGGTGCTCTTTCTGAACTAAAGGAAAAGATGGAGGAGGAGAACAAAAAGGACCAAAAGGCACCAAAGAAAACCGGAACCTCCGGGAAAGAGGCGCCGGAAGCCCAGGCTGCCGGGACGGAGAAGAAGGAAGAGGTGAAGGCATCGGCAAAGGCCGAGGAGTCTGCTGCTGAGAAAGATGCTGCTGAGGAGCCCCTTGCTGAGAAAGATGCTGCTGAGGAGCCCCTTGCTGAGAAAGATACGGTTGAGGAAGAAAAACCAAAGGCCGGAAAGAAAGAGGAAAAAGCCGTTGAGGCCGGGAAGCCTGAACCTGAAAAGCCGGAAGTAAAAGAAAAAGCTCCCGAAGCTGAAGTAAAGGAGGAAAAGGCAAGTGATAAAAAGGAAGAAGAGGAACCTGAAGAAGAGAAACCTGCTGGAAAGAAGCCAAAGGCGGAAAAAAAATCTACGGAAAAAAGTTCTGAAGATAAAGAGGATAAATAACTAGAATACTTACCGGGGTATTCCAGGTTGGATATTCCGGTAAGTCCTATTAAAAATACCGGTGGATTTTGAAAACTACCCCATAAGTTGCATTTTTGGGGTTCTTCGCAACAATATCAGCAGATAGGCTCAGGTTAATGACCCGGGCAGGGAGGAATTATCAAGTTGATCTTTTTGTTTATAACATACAGGGTCGAGTGGCCGAGTGGCTAGGCAGAGGTCTG
>CAZYDB010000046.1:18839-20188 GCA_964645995.1 uncultured Roseivirgaceae bacterium | reverse complement strand
TCGCAATTCCCACAATCTTCCTTGCATTTATCACCACAGGAGGCCATAATCAGGAAAAGTGAAAACCGCATGGTAAAAACGACATGATTTTTTTTATTCATATATCAATAATTGCACCGAACCAATAACGTTTCTACCGTTAAAAATATTTTTATCATGGATCAAATCCAAATTTAGTTTTACCGGGATTATAATAATTCACTTATGAGACTCCTTTAATCCATGGTTAATTTAAAAAATATTAAACTATTGGTAGTCAGCATGTTATTCTCTTTCATCCCCCCATAATTTACTGTCATTACCCTTGTTTTTTCTCCATTCATGCCGCCACAGGTGAATATCATAAGGTTGTATAAAAGGCAAGACCTTCCTCGCATTTTTACCGGGAATCGGGGGCAGGGATTTCAAAGGCGGTTGCTGGTACCAGTAAGCCACACTGGACATGTCAAGGGTTAAATTGTTATCATGCCCATGTTCAATGCTGAATCGTAATGACTTGTCAAAATAAACCGGGTCGGAAATATGAAAGCGGTACACATGTGACCGCCCCAGCCATCCTACGTCTTCATTTACCCTGGCAGCACCGAAATAGGGATGATTATAAGCTTCATTAGGGCTCCACGAGGTGTTAAAATAATCCTCAGTGCCGGTTCCGTGGAGAGATGCCGGCCAGTTTTCTCCGTCAATGAAGAACATATCATCTCCTTCACCATACCACATCGGACTTGGACAATGGACATAATAATTTACACCTACATAATGTCCTTTGCCTTTTACATCGAGGATCAGGTAATTATCTTCCCCGGTAGTATTTTTGTCCTGTGGTCCCAATGAAGCCCATTCGTTTTCGCCACCCGGCAGGGCATCGGTCAATTCATGATTGTACCAGGCACAGAATCTTCCCATATCATCCGGTAATCCATCCATCTCTACATAATCGATATAATAATAAAAAGCATGTATGGTGTTACCTGTCTGGTTCTCGATTTCAATTCTTGCTCCTTCTGCAAAAGGCATCACAAAATAACTGACCAGGGCACGGCCCTGGCGTGGACCGGCGGCAAGCGGCAGAGAAACGAAGTTGTAGGACTCATCCCATCCCTGGCCGAAAAAAGGACCGATTGGGGATTCGACCGAAGGAAATTCGTTGCCGTCCCAATACATCCTGAGAATGATATTGTTCCGGTTAACCGTGGGCGGCGGCGGCGCTATCGTGATCCATATATGGTTGATCAAACCGGCGCCCTCTACATCAAAAAGAGTAAGCTTCTGACCGTCTTCAATATTTTCATAACGGTCGTTGTTACCACCACTTTTGTCGTAACTGCTGATCCTTTTCGATTTGACAT
>CAZYDB010000046.1:12309-18829 GCA_964645995.1 uncultured Roseivirgaceae bacterium | reverse complement strand
TTGTTTAGTATTCATAAGACAAGATTTTTGAGCTGTATAATTAAAAAAATTATGATCACAGCAGAAATATATTAAAATTTATCCGGATGAAATAATAATTCTGGCGGGAAATCACGTTTAGGAAACCTGTAAAACGCTTCCCTACCCGGGATCGTAAGGGGTGTTGCCGAAAGAGACATAAAACATTATCGGGTTTCTACAGTAGTAAGATTATAAATTCCACAACAGTATCATTTTAAAAAAAAATGAATTATACCTGCATCAATAATTTCCTCAGGGGTTCTGTTTACCTCGTATTCTCTATCGTATTGGTTTCCTGTGAAAAACCGGTTGAACAGCTCAGTGACCAGGAACTTCTTAATATCATCACTTCAAACCAATGGACATCCGAAAGCTTCGTTTATCAGGATGTATCAGGCGTTGACAGCATAGAGCTGCTTGCCATGGCAATAGATACCATCTACAATACCATACCCCTGATCTATCCCGGCGATCAGTACCGGGCCATAATCTGGGTTGATCTCGTCTTTGGGCAGGATAACTTATTCATTAGTGACCGGAAAAGTATATCCTACCTGAAATGTATTGAATGTACTGAATTTAGTCCCGTATATGAGTTTTCAGAACCATTTTTCGGAAAATTCAGTCTGAATGACAATAGGCTGACAATTGAAACCAGGAACAAAGGGGAATGGAATAACGCCGGGACTTATCGGATAGAATACCTTAGTGATGAGCGGATCAAGATCTATGAATGGATATCCCTGCCTTTATCAACGGACAGTGTTCAGATCGATGTTACACATATAAATGGCATTCAGGCAGAATCAAAAGATTATGTTTTTGATGTCATATTCAGGGCAATTCAGGAGCCCTGACCGGTTCATCAGTTCATCGGTTTGCAGGTTCATCAGCTTTTTTCCGTTTACCGGTATTCCTGTTTACACCAGACAGCTTCACCAATAAAAAAAAATAATATCACGAATAGATGGGGGAAGCCGTAAATTCATCGATCTTCACATATCAGCGGACAAAAATTCGTGTTTTCCGTAACTTTTAAAAATTTTCCCTGGTACAAGTGTTGGTGCAGGGCAGATGAGCAAGGTCACCCGGACCAGCAAGGAATTCAAGCTATTTACACACAATATGTTTCCCCAATTCCTGTTCATCGAATGCATGAAAGACCGGGTTTAATCAAGTTTTTTTCCAAGCCATTCCAGGTCTTCATCGTTCAGGCTTCCAAGGTCGGAAACACTGCAATTTTCACGTACCTGGTCCGGTGTTTTCCCACCGGGAATAGCAACATGGCATGCCGGATGACTGATGCAGAAACGAAGGCTTACCTGTGTTTTGGATTGACCGGGAAAACGATCAAAAAAGGGTTCCAGTTTTTCAAGCTTATCCAGGTAATTTTCCAGTTTATCAGGCGACAGGTTCATCCTGCGATGATCATCTTCACCAAACCTGGTTTGTCTGTTGAATTTACCGGTAAGAAAACCAAAAAGCAGGGGTATCCTCACAATTACACCAATTCCGTAGTCCATCGCTTTCGGAAAAAGTAATTTTTCTGCCTGCCGTTCAAAAAGATTGTACCGAACCTGGATCACATCCAGTATATCATGATGCTGGTCAAGGATATGAGCTTGTTCCGATTCCATGAACGATTGCACACTCCAGCCGGCATGCCTGATCTTGCCATCTTTTTTGAGTTGTTCCAGGGCAAGCCAGGGGTCGTCCATTTCAAGTTTTACCAGGCCAGGACTGTGTAACTGGAGTATATCGAGTGTTTCCAGCCCCAGTCTTTTCAGACTTTTCTCGGCAGCACCGATGATGTAATCCTTACGATAAGTCTGGATAATGGGACCAAAACCTTTGTCATCTTCCGGCCTGGCATTATAGAAATCATTTCCTGCCTTGGTCGCGATTAACGTATTCCTCTTTCCTCTTTCTTTCAATACCTGTGCGATCAGTTCTTCAGAATAGCCATGCCCATATACATCAGCCGTATCTAGAAGCCTGACTCACGCATCAACGGCGCTGTTCAGAGCCCTGATCGAAAGGCGGTCGTCTGTTTTGCCCCAGTTCATACCACCAATGGCCCAGGCTCCGAATCCAATAGTTGAAACTTCGGGGCCCTGACGTCCAAGTTTTGTGTATTTCATCTTCGTGTATTCAATCAATAGTAAAAACTTAATATAAGATATACCACCTGGCTTTCAAAAGGCAGATAGTGATATTTTATTTTTATTTTGACCCAGGTCTGAATGCGGATGAAATAACCGAAAAAAGACAATAAAAGCCATTACTTTCCCAATAAAAAATCGTACATTGTGTTTACCGGTGGAACTAAGGTTAGGGTTGCTGGTTTGATGCCGGTATTTTTATCAACAGAAATAATTATTCGTTCATCCTTTAACAGAAATCAGATTAACATGAAACCACTGAAACATAAAAGAAGGGACTTCCTTAGAGAGACTGCTGCTCTGGCTGGTGGCATGATGCTAAGCGGCTTACCTGTTGAAAAAAGTGTATTTGCAAACCCTTCTGATCAACCCATCAGGCTTGCGCTTGTGGGTTGTGGGGGCCGTGGAACAGGCGCTGCCATGCAGGCTTTGCTCACCTCCCAGGATGTAAAACTTGTAGCGATGGCTGACCTTTTCAGGGACAGGCTCGATCAATGCTTCCGGTCGTTGACTTCAGAGCGTATATCGGACTGGTCGGGGGCCTCCGGGCAGGTAAAGGACAGGGTGGCCGTAACGGAGGAAACAAAATTTGTAGGATTCGACGCATATAAGAAAGCAATAGCTGTGGCTGACGTGGTCATTCTGGCGACACCTCCCGGCTATCGTCCCTATCATCTGGAAGAAGCTGTTTTACAGGACAAACACGTATTTGCCGAAAAACCACTGGCGACCGACGGCCCCGGTATCAGAAAAGTATTTGATCTGGTTAAGCTTGTGGATGAAAAAAAACTCAGCGTAGTGATCGGTTTGCAAAAGCATTATGATAATAAATATATTGAGGTAGTCAGGCGTATACATGACGGCTTGATCGGCGATATTGTTTCAGGCCAGGTCTATTACAACAGTGAAGGCGTATGGGTTAAGGAGCGGGAACCGGATCAAACAGAAATGGAATACCAGAACCGTAACTGGTATTATTTTAACTGGTTATGCGGCGATCATATCGTTGAACAGCATATTCATAATATTGATGCTTTTAACTGGACTAAGCAGAAGCACCCGGTTCGGGCCCAGGGGCAGGGAGGGCGACAGGTTCGTACCGGTAAAGAATATGGAGAGATCTATGATCATCATTTTGTGGAATTCATTTATGATGATGATAGCATCCTGAACAGCCAATGCCGGCATATAAAAGGATGCATGAATAAAATTGGGGAACATATTATTGGAACGAAAGGCAAGGTTGAATTTGAAGGACAGACAGCCTCCGTCCTCGATCACAAAGGCAAGGTTTTATACCGTCACCGGGGAAAAGACGATCCCAATCCTTATCAGGTGGAGCATGATCAATTATTCGCTTCGATTGTGGAAGGAAAGCCCATTAACGACTTGCAAAATGGAGCTGAAGCTACTTTAACTACTTTATTGGGGCGGTTTGCATCCTACTCGGGACAGATGGTCAGCCGGGATGAAGTGTTGAATTCGACCCGGCAGTTGATGCCAGCGGAAGTTCAGTGGAATGATATGCCACCAACTTTGCCGGATGAAAAGGGTTTTTATCCCATTCCCCAACCAAGTAAATATAAAATTATTTGATAATTACCTGGATTGTATCCGTTATTGGATATAAAAAAGGTATATGATTATGATCGTAGGGTAAAGTTTTGAAGGGCAAGTAAAGTTCTCAGATGAAATATATTTTTTTATTGTTACTGTTGTTGATGGTTCGATTCGGTATTTCACAGGATCAGATCCTCACAAAAGCAGGTGAAACACTTCAGGTAAGGGTTTTGCAGGAGGAAAAGAAAACAGTATCCTGCTATGACTGGAACGATCCTTTAAAAAAGATCAGGCATCTGGATAAAAAGATGATTAAAAAGATCAGATACGAGGAACCTCCGCATAATACCGGGAGTATTGCTGTCAGGCATGATCAATTAAGTGGCAAAAACCTGTATGCTGATGTTACCGCCTATCTGCTACAAAGCGGTTATGAGCTTGAAAAGCTCGATATTGATGCGTTAAAGGTTATTACCAAGAAAAAAGCCAATCACCGGTTAGTGGTAAAGATCGATGATCATCAGGCTTTATTCAGTTGTTATAAAGAGATACAGAACTCCTCTGAAAAATCATTTTCAACCGGGGCTGAAAATGTGATACGGCTGCAGGCCCCCGATAAACCGGAGCCACAGCTCGATGAGTTCCCTGGAGAAGAAAAGGTTTCGGTGAAGGACAAATCCTTTGGTACTATGGAGAAAGTATGCAGAAATTATCTACTGAATGACAAAGGCACTTTGGAATTCGTTTCTGATTAAAAGTCCTGAACAGGCTGTGGTGATGAGGCGCTTTCTCTTTATTAAATACAGAATTGCCATGCATAGCCTGCTGCTTTTCTGTTGTTATTATAGCTCGTTTTCTCAACCAGTATCCATATATATCAATGAGCTTCAGGCGATTAATACATCCTCTGTGTTAAACCCTATTGACGGTACCTATTCCGACTGGATCGAATTACACAATAAAGGAACGGAAGGTATAAACATTACCGGCTGGCTTCTCACTGATGATCCATCATTCCCGGATAAATGGCGGGTACCCTTTGACAGTATCATTCCTCCGGATGGCTATATGATTTTCTGGGCCGATGGTCGTGATGAATTTGCCCATACCAATTTCAAACTAAGCCGTTCCGGAGAGTTTATCGGTCTTTATGACCCGGAAGGGAATGCTATTGATTCTGTTTTTTTTGGTTATCAGGAGGAGGATTATTCCTATGGACGAGCGCCGGATAACATGGATCAATGGGTATACTTTGACCAGGTAACTCCCGGAACTCCTAATTATGCAACCTATTTTTCAGGCAAATGCTCAGATCCGGCTTTTTCTCTAGAGGGAGGGGTATATTCAGGTCAGCAAACAATTACACTTTTTCATGCAGAAAACGGTGTATCTATCTATTACAGTGTTGATGGGACAGTTCCGGACACGGGCGGTAAGGTATACAGTGGCCGGATAGTCATTGATACGACAACTGTGCTACGTGTTCGTGCTTACAAAGCCGGTTTCCTGCCGGGAAGGGTGATCACACAGACCTACTTTATTGATGAGACGGTAAACCTGCCGTTGGTTTCACTGGTGACTGATCCGGAACATTTTTTTAGTGATTCAACCGGTATTTATGTGATTGGTAAAAATGGAATCCCCGGTTATTGCTCTGATATACCTATGAATCTCAACCGGGACTGGGAAAGGCCTGTCAATGTTGAACTGTATGACCAATCCGGCAAACCGGAGATTAACCAGCTGGCGGGTGTTAAAATTTTTGGAGGTTGTTCAAGGACCAGGTATCCGCAGAAATCGTTAGCGTTATATGCCAGGTCAGAATATGGCAAAGGGTCTTTTGATTGTCAGATCTTTAAAGATAAGCCGATCTATCAATTTGAAAGTTTCATCCTCAGAAATAGTGCAGATGATTGCACCTACACCATGTTTAAGGACCCGATGGGTCAGACAATACTCAGGGATATGGATCTTGATCTTCAGGCGTATCGTCCGGCGGTAGTTTATATTAACGGCGTATACTGGGGCATCCATAACATCAGGGAAAAGATCAATGAGCACTATCCGGCCGGAAATTACCGGTTGGATTCCGATGATATCAATCTGTTAAAAAACAATCCTCAGAATGAATGGAATGTAAGCCATGGATCGGCAGATGAGTATAACAAGCTTATTCATTATGTGAGCAACCAGAATATGGAGGATGAAAGGATCTATCATTATGTGACGACCAAGATGGACATGAATAATTATATTGATTACCAGATCGCTCAGATCTATCTTTCTGCCAATGACTGGCCTGGTAACAATATTAAATTCTGGAATACGAATGAGGGGCCCCATAACCGGTGGCGATGGATCGTTTATGATCTCGATAATTGTCTGTTTGATTTTTAATTTGTCAGGAATACCCTTGAACTTGCCACTGACCCCTGGTGCAACTGTGACTGGCCCAATCCTCCCTGGTCAACCTTGTTGTTCCGCAGCCTTTTAAAAAACACATCTTTCAGAAACGAGTTCATTCAGCGTTTCGCCTGGCATATGAACACCACTTTTCAGCCGGAGCGGGTTTATCATATTATGGATAGTCTTAAAGCTAATATTGAACCGGAAATGCCCAGGCATATTGAAAGATGGGGAGGGCAACTGGTTCCGGAACCGGAATCCTGGATCAAACCTACCTTCAATTCGATAGAAGAATGGGAGAATAATATCGATGGAATAAAATATTTTGTAAGGGAAAGGAGATACCATGTTACGCAACATATCCTTGATTA
>CAZYDB010000046.1:7690-12299 GCA_964645995.1 uncultured Roseivirgaceae bacterium | reverse complement strand
ATGAGAATAGATTAGTCAATCTGGTCATCCGGTCGGCAAAACCTGAAAGGGGTACCTGTAAGATCAATAACCAGATGATCAGGAACAGCACCCACGAAGGGATCTACTTTGCTGATATTCCATTAACATTCAAGGCTATTTCATATACCGGGCATAAATTTTCACATTGGGAATATTCTTCCGGCGAATCAGGGACAAAGATCATTACCGACCCTGTTATTGAGATGACGCCTCTCCGGGATTTCTCCCTGGTGGCACATTTTGAAATTTCAGAAAGGACAGATCCGGTTGTGATCATCAATGAGATCAATTACCATTCCAGAGATGATCCTGACCCTGGCGACTGGATAGAGCTTATGAATACCACAAGAGAAGTAATCGATCTGACGGGCTGGACATTTTCTGATGAAAAGGATGATCATGTCTTCTTTTTTCCTGCCGGGCAGGAAATTGCTCCCTATTCATACCTGGTACTTACAGAAGACATTACTGCTTTCCGGGCTGTCTTTCCTGCCGTGGATCCGGTCTTAGGCGATCTTGGATTTGGCCTCAGTAATGGGGGAGAGGTGTTGCGGTTGTTTGGTACGGGCCGGCAATTAATCGACCTGGTGGCTTATGATGATGCCCCCCCATGGCCTGCCGGAGCTGACGGGACAGGAGCCACACTTGAATTGACAGACCCCACTTTAGATAATAACCAGGCGGAACACTGGAAAGAGTCTTTCGAATATGGCACTCCGGGAAAACAGAATTTTTCAAATGCGATTAAGCATAACAGTCTTTCCCAGAATTACCCCAACCCCTTCCATTCGACCACTCAATTTTCTTTTTCAATTGCAGAACCCGGACATGTAACGATCAGGATTCATGATATGTATGGCCGTCATATATCTTCATTGGTCAATGAAGCCCGGGAGAAATCAACTTATCAGATCACCTGGGATGCCAGTACGTATCCCGCCGGCTTGTATTTATACAGCATGTTTTATAATAATAAACACGTGGCTACCAAGCGGTTAATGATTATAAGATAAATATTCGATTTATGCTTATATCATTCTTCTAAACTATAAAAGCAGGGTTCATCTTCACCGGGAATGAAAAATTCCAAAACCAACTTTTCATTATTTGTATTAAAAAAGAACGGGCCGGCAATCGGTTTTCCGGTTTGGGATTCAATGATTTTATTGTATATCCGGTTACCGGCGACCTCATATAATAGATAAATGGTTTCAATTCTGCCCAGCGGTGGATCATCAGGTCCCATGATCAGGATCGCCCATTCCCTGTTATCTGAGAAAATGATATCCTGTATAAACTGATCTTCAAAATCAATGAGTGCTATTTCCTCTTTATTGCCTGAGGTGGCCAGGATTTCCTTTCCATCTTCACTAGACCTTAAATTTTCACATGAAAGGGTATCTTCCAAGCCTACAGGTATGTGGTATATATGATCCGCAAAGCTGATCTCGGATATACAGGTATCATCCCAGGATGAACCGGGAAAGATGTCTGTTATCTCAACTGAAAGCATTTTTTTAATAGGTCCAGCCACCAACATGGGGAATGACCGTTTAAACAACGAGTCGATCTCCTGATACAATGAATCGATGGCAGGCTGGAGGCCGGTCCAGTCAATATACTGAAATCCCATCTTATCTTCAAGACCAATAATTATTTCACCAGGAACACTGATACAATAGTATACACCAGCTGTTTCGGAAACATAACCTTCCGGATTAATGCCAACAATTCCGGATATCCTGAGCTTTGAAGGGCGGTCGTTTTTGTAGAAAAGAGACTCGTTCTTTCCATAACCAGGGAAGATCTTCAGGCCGTTTTTTCCCTCAGGAACAACAATTTTAATGGATTCCCCAATACCATGGCCTTCAATACCATCGACCCAGGCTGTCTGTGTATCATTATCGACCAGGTTAAAGGGTCCGTAAGGGTTAGTTGTGTCAGCCTGAATCGTACCATTCAAAAAGGATGAAACCCGCAAGGAGGCATCAGGAAAATCAAATAATGTCCATTTCATCCACTCACTTTCCTGTGAAAATGAATTTGTATTAAAGAGAACCAGGAACAAAACGAGTCTTAAGGCATTTTTTTTCATACATTAAAATACTAAAACACTTTATTCAACGCTGATGCACCGAATACTATATCGACTGGGATATCCCATGCCTTATCCTCTGATCGCTTCGCAACTTGTTCAGAAAGCGATGCCATGCTTAGATTTCCACTGGTGATCCGCCGGATGGACTGTTGAATTATTGTTTATGTTTATCGATTACGGTATTTAACTCAACTACCATATCCCAATTCTCAAACACAAGGGTAATATCTTCTTTTGCAATATTGCCTTGAGTGATCATTGATTTGGCCATCTCAGTGCCCATCCCCGCGGCTATCTCATCACCCTCAGTGTTTTTTTCGACTTCCACCAGTATGGGAAGCACCACCAGCGAGGTGGTTGAGACCGTTACGGCTCTTAATAATTCATCCCAGTTCTTGATAGAATACCGGGTAAGCAACTGATTCATTTTCTCTTCGCCTTCTTCTCCCGGATCTTCAGGATTGATCCCTTCTTTGATGATCGTATTCATAAATTCTTCCCAGACAACCGGCAGGGCATCAATTATTTCACTGGTCAGCACAGGCGTATCATCAAAATCACTTTCAAAATAGGCAAGAGCCTTTTCCGGAAAAAATTCGGGTGCTGGTACGCTCATTTCCGAAGGAGACGGTTCAAGAGACACTTCTTCTGCCCGGTCATTGATCGATAAAGCCCCGATCGCACGGAAAATCTGACTTTCGTTATATTTGTCGGCCGGTGAAATGCTGCGGAAAACAATCGATTCCTTACCATTATAGATGATCCAATCGCTTTCGATCACCTCATATCCCCTTTCGGGCAGAAAATAGCTGACGGAAGTATGCATGGCAGGGAGTCCATCTACCTGCACTTCGGTAACACCCTGACGCCGTTTAAAGTTATCGAAGGTGTGTTCATAATCAACCAGATAAGCACATTCATCACGAAGGTTTCCTGAATATTCATCTATGTAAACCTCAACCATATGATCATTGTCACTCACTGCTTTTATTTCAATAGTAGCACCCGGTTCAGCAAATTTCCAGAAACCGGAATATTTAAACGATACCTTACCGGATTCACTGGTGAATGAAGTAACGCTGCTTTCTTCTGAGATTGTTTCCTCCGGATCACCCTTCTCTTTTTTATCACCTCCGCAAGATAGAAACAGAAAAGTGGATAGAAAGAGAAATGAGAAGGAGCGGTAGAATTTCTTGAAATTAAGGCTCATGATCAGTAAAAGTTTATATGAAAAAATATTAAAAAAGTATGTTCTCTTTTTTGAACTTGTAATATAACCAATCCCCGGAAATAATTACAACTCTTTTTAGCTTGGACTATTTATAAACTTTCATTAGACAACATAATTTTAAGATATATATAGTTGATAGTCAATGAAATACATTGCCAGGTTAACCACGATGAGGACCCCGATAAAATCGGGGTCCTTTATCGGCCCGGCGGAATGTGATTTTTTGTTTTATTGATTTGCTTTTCATTTTTGTTTGTTTATAAAAAATTAAATGGCACTATAAGATTCATCTGGTGATCAGTAAAAATAATAGTCTAAAGAAAACAACAAAATCTAATGAAATTTTGAATTTGGTATTTTGAATTGCTTTACTGACTACCCCGATTATATCTTAACCGGAATATAACAGGGCAGGCAGAATATTGCCGAATATAGAATTGAGCAATAGATCCTGCACCATCCAATCTGTCCTTTACTACTTATCCCGGAGGAGAGTATCAATATATCCTGATCCGGTAGATCAGAAATTATTCAACTTTTTTAATAATGAAGGCAATGTCCTGACCTACATAGGCAGCATGTCCTCCGCCAACCTTGAGGACAGGAATTTCAAAAGTAAGTGATTTTCCTTTTGTTTCCATCATTCTGTCAATGCTGCCCTCTTCATTTTCAAGGAAGCGGCCCAGCCAGGTATGATATAATTGTACCCTATACTGCCCTTTTTCTATATCCGGAATGGTGATTTTCTTTCCGGACATATCCGTATCAGCATTCACAGCCCATCCGAAGATCAGTTGATCACTGCCCATCGCATAAGCATCCCCTTCGGAATTATTAATTTCAAGGGGAGATACATTGGTCAGTTTTGAAAACGGGATCATGTCGGTAAACTGCCTGTAAATCAGCATCTGATTAGAAACGACAATATCATTCATCCTTTCATTGTAAGCCCACCAGAAGGGAGACATGGCGCTTCCCGATGCCAGTGTCACCCAGAGGGCATTATGATATAATGAATAATATCCGGGCATCTGCATCATGTAAAAGGTGTGGTCCCATCCTGTTTCCGGGATAATACAGGGTTTTTCAAATCCATTCCAGAGTTTGCTAACCTGACCGTGATAGTTCCTGTAACTATCGGTTAATGGATGTACTTCACCCTTATCAACCTGGCCGGTACTGTTAATAGGAAAGCCCTGTGCTTCGTAGATCTCCCGCCCCGGGATGTCGGTGGCTTCATACGCTTCCTGCCACCACTG
>CAZYDB010000046.1:0-7680 GCA_964645995.1 uncultured Roseivirgaceae bacterium | reverse complement strand
TGGTCGATACCGCCGCTTCTTGTACCGGTTGTGGGATGGTTCCATGGGTCATTGGCTTTAAAATAATCATGTACTTTTCTTACCCATACGCCTGCCTGGGCGCTGTCTCCCGATGCCCAGCCATCAGTTCCATTAACTTCGTCAACGATGAACCAGATGGCGAGGGAAGAGCTATAAGCCCAGCGGGCGATCATATACCGGTACAATTTTTCCTGGTAATTCCAGGCTTCCTCACTTCTAAAGAAATCCTTGCATTCGGTTATCGTCTGGTAAGGATTATCAAACCATCGCACGTTGCCGCCTCCCCAGGTTGTTTCAGAAAGATAGGAATGAAACCAGAAGTTCAATGCCAGTTGCATATCTCTTTCCTCAAGGATATTTAATAATTTATCTATCTTTCCACATTGTTCCTGGTCATAGCGCCCCATGCCGCTGGTCCAGGTTTCAAGGGGTGTCATGACCTGACTGATGAAATTAGCCCCTTCTTCCTTAAGCTCATCCATAACCGCTTCCTCCTGTGTGTTATTAACCCACAAACCCACACCGAAAAAAGGAGTGCCGTCGGCATATTCAAGATATCGCCTGTTACCGGCTATTTTAACCGGGCCATGATTTCCGGATTCGGTAACGGTAAACTTTGCCGTTTCGCTTTTTACCATGCCATTCCTGTCTTTAACATCAATTACATAACGCCATTCACCGGTTTCATTGGCTGAAAAGCGTACCCTCCAGGCAAAATTGGTTAGCCATGACTGGCTTTGAATAGAGGTATAAAATCCAGGGATCTTCCAGGTCTTCCCCGAGGGGGCGGTGAAGGTTGCCGTGATGTCGATATCCTCCGGGTCATAGGGGTTTTCGAACTCGGTATCCAGCCAGAAAGTGATCTCAAATTTGTCGTATTGTCCCACAGTCTCTGTATTATGCCGGATCCATTTGAATGAAGGCTGACTCACGCAAACCGCAGCATTAAGAAAAAAAAGGATTAGCGGGAGAAAAAAAATGGTTTTTGTATTCATGATGGTATCATTAAATGAAAAATGGTTTGTCTTTCGTTTAAAATAAGGAGATTTTTTCTAAATGAAAAATGAGTTTTGAAATTTCTGTCTTATCACAATTTGATCATTTTCTGGCCGCTGGCATTAATACCTAATGGAATGGTAATAAACTTCAAAGGATCTCCCGGATATTGTTTGTTATTTTTTGAGCCAGATCATCAATAGGCAAGTCATTGGTATCTGTACCAAAGGGATCTTCAATTTCTTCAGCCAGCAATTCAAGGCTGCCAAATACATAGAGGATAAATGTTACGATCGGTATCGTCCAGTAATTGAAGTCATAGGCAAGTCCGAACGGCATAGTAAGCGTATAGGCAAAAATGAATTTTTTTAGAAAAAGATTATAAGAATAAGGGATAGGCGTATTCCTGATTCTTTCACAGGCACCCAGGATCTCTGTAAAGGATTTAATTTCTTTATCGAGCAGGATCAACTGGTCACCAGCAATAACTTTTTCCCTGTATAACCGATGAATACGGATATTTATATCAGAGGCAAGGAAATTAGGCTTATTGTTTGATCTATTGAACTTTTCAATATCCATACTTGGCGGAATTTTAAGTTGTTCAACCAGCACGCCCTTTCGCAGATGTTCTTTCAGGGCATAGGCATAATTGATGATCATTTCCCTGAAGTATCCTCTGCTCATAGAATCATTAACCGGTAATATGGCATTCAACTTCATGGCCAGGTTGCGTGTGTCGTTAACCAGAGCACCCCACTGTTTTCTGCCTTCCCACCAACGGTCATACGCAGTATTAGTCCGGAATACGAGTAGCAGGCCGATTACGAAGCCTAACAGGGAATGAATTGCCGTCGTACTCTTGAAACCAAACCATTCACTGTAATGGAGTTCAAGGTATACGATGAAATATGTGAGTAGCGTAAAGGCGAGAAGCACCCAGAACATTTTCCGGAAAGTATCGCTCCGGTGAAACTGAAAGATAAGTCCGAACCAGCTTTTGGGATTATAGGTTATCATTCTGAAACCGGAAATTGGAAATTGCTAAAATCACAATTCATAGATCATAAATTACATCTATTCATTTAGTTATTTTGATGAAAGTGTATCTGTTACCGGCGCATTATGCCAGTGACCGTGTTCTTCAGACCACACTTTTCCTTCAGGAGCAGGTCCTGGAGGCCGGGTAGCTTTCTGTTGTGTTGGGGGTGACTGAGCAGTGGGAAGATCATGCCAGTGCCCATGTTCTTCGGACCATACTTTTCCTTCGGGAGCGGGACCTGGTGGCCGGGTGGGTTTTGTCAGACTTGTATTTGTCTGATTTGCCGGTTGCTGGCTCACCGGTTGCTGTTCTGCCGGCAAATCGTGCCAATGCCCATGTTCTTGGGACCATACTTTGCCCTCAGGTGCCGGTCCCGGAGGCCGGGAGGTGACAGGTTGGGAAGCAGTAGTTTGTCTGGCCGGTGCATCATGCCAGTGACCGTGTTCTTCGGACCAAACCTGACCGGGTTTGCCGCCACGGGTCCGGGTCCGTTGCTCAGGATTGATGATCAGAAAGCCGGCTAACAGGAGGGCTATTGCCAGGAAGATAAGTGGTAATCTGCCGGATCTTTTTTTTTGTTTGCCCTCATGACAGTTCTTGTATTTCCTGCCGCTACCACAGGGACAGGGATCGTTTCTATTGATCTTTTTACTCATAACCCGTAAAAATATTAAATAAACCGGAGGGATCAAATAACCTGGTATCAAATATTGTCGATAGTTTTCCTTTTGGCTGAAACAAAAAAATCCATGACCTCTTATATGCCTTTGCGACAGGTGTTCCCTCATTGTTTTAAAAAATATCTTCAAAAACAATCAATCCTGTAAAAATGGTCAGCATGAAACGACTATTTAAAACATTAAAAGCAAGTTTACAGTATCCTGATTTCAATGGAGGAATTAATGATCCCATGGCTGGCCGTTTTATTAAAAAATCAATATATTGTCATCCATAAGGCATTAGATTTGTGGATCTTTCGGGTTAAACAGATGTTTTGTACTTTTTAATTACGTTTATTTAATGAGTTTTTATTTTTAATTAACCCATGCATTATGGATGATCAGGTAAAAAATTATCATAAAACAGTAACAAGACGGAAAGAACACACACCCTTAACAAAAATTTTTCTTTTTATATTTTTCATAACCTTTGTTTCCTGTGACAAGCAGCCGGATTCCGCCGATGAAGTTTTTCAATATTTAAGAGGGCTGGGTAACGGATCCTATCTGTTTGGACAGATGGCTACCTGGGTCCATGATGAAAACCCGGATATGGATCATGAGACCAACTGGCTAAAAAAAGTATACGATCATACCGGTAAGATGCCCCGTTATGGTGTTGTAACCTATGATTATCATGACGATCCCTTTTCGGATGCGGAATGGAATAATGGCGTAAAGAAAATGTGGGAGAGAGGTCTGTTGGCAGGGGTATACAGTTTTTATGCCAATCCGGCCGGTGTTTCATGGAATGACCCTCTGGATATAGATCCTATTTTCGCTACAGGTGAAAATTCTACGAAAAGCAATTTTTATGAACAGATGGACAGGATGGTTGCCAACATGCAATGGTTGAAGGAAGAGGGAATACCGGTAATTTATACACCATTTGTTGAAAGTGATGACAGAAATAAGTGGCATGCAAAGGAAGGTCCGGAGCAAGCCATTAAGCTTTACCGGCTGGTCCACGATTATTTTGTAAACGAACATGGACTGGACAATATCCTCTGGGCTTATCATACAACACAGAATGAAGGCCGTTTACAGGAGTATTATCCCGGCGATGAATATGTTGATATCATCGGCAAATCAGGTTATGGTACCGGATTGATCTTTAATGAATACGAATGGGCAGTTGAAAAGAAGAATAATGCCGGGAAAGTGATCTGGTGGGCTGAGTTAGGCATCCGGGGTCGCGATGACGATCCGCGTGATTGTCTTGATGTGGTAAAAAAGCTTGAAAACAGCTTCCCGGAGCTCGCCGGTTTCGTTTTCTGGAGTGATGCAGGCTTTTATAACGTTGTTGGCAATGAGCATGGTAAGGAATTAATGACCCATCCGGCCATCATCACCATGGATGAATAATGATTGCGGCCAATATGATGTAACACCGAGTTATTTATGCATTGTATTTGAACGCGGGAAATATCTTGCCGTACCAAACACCTGCCATACGTTTAGCACACTATGCAAACGCGTAAACGGGATAGATACAAACAGAGTGGGAGTGAGCATACCTTGTGAATTTAGCTTATAGCCTTTGGCTTTTAGCGCCAAGAACTAACTCCTGACAGCTAATTTCTGCCTACTTTGTCATTTCGGGCTTCCTGTTATCAACTTTCACTTATAGTATATTCACGTATTTGTCTGTACCTAAGACCTGTCTATAAAGTGGCCTATCGCTAAGCGGATTTTATCTCTCCAGATGTCTTCCAAGACACAAGCCTAAGCTAACTTCCGGAGAGACCCGTCTCCGGCTATGAGGAAAGATCCCGACAGGCCTGGTAGATATTTTCAATAAGCTCCGGAATTTTTGCTTTAGGTGTTGCCGAAAAGGCCAGTCTGATCACATTACCGAAAACGATAACTCCTGTACTGTATTTTTCCAGCAGGTGCTGCCTGACCTGTTCAGGGTCAAGGCCCGGTTTGATGGCCACGCACATGAAATATCCGGAATTGAAAGGCAGGGGTTCAAAATATTCTTTAAATTTTTCATCCCTGAAGCTTTCCTGCATAATATCATACCTTGCTTTCAGTATGCTGTATTTTCGTTTTTTGGTTTCTTGATAGGTATCGGATAGATATACCTTGAGAAGAAGGCTCTGGGAAAGATGGCTGATATTGGATATATTGCCCCGGATAGCTCCGGCTGTCTTAGCCTCAAGAGCTGCATATAATTCAGCCGTAGCGCCCTTAATGCCGAAGGTGATAAAACCTACGCGGAAACCCCAGACATAATCTTCCTTGGTAGCGCCGTCAAGTTTAACGGCAAGCAGATTTTCATGGAGACCGGCCAGTTTAACAAAAATGGATTCAGGAAAAACATTTTCGCCATATACCAGGCCATAATAGGCATCATCGATCAGCACGATCACTTTTTTTCCTTTTTCAGCCAGTTTCCGTAATTCTTCCACGATAGCGTCTATCTCATGGGTGAGAGGTGTGTAACCCGCCGGATTATTGGGAAAGTTCATCAGAACGATTACTTTTTCCTTCTCCGCCGACTGTAATTTTTCTGTAAACGCCTGGGTATCGAATGCCTCCTCTTTAAAGAGATTGAAAGTCTCGATGTTTGCCCCATAGCCATTATCAAAAATCAGGTCATAATTTTCCCAGTAAAGGTCTGATAATAGCATGTTATCGCCCTCGTCAATAAACATATACCCGGCCATACTGAGCCCATGGGTTAATCCATTGGTGGCAATGGGTCTGCTGATTGAAGCATTGCCAAGGGAGGGGTTTTTTTTCTGGATAAACTCCTTCCATTTATCCCTGATCTCCGGCTTTCCGTAACTGGGAGCGTAGGGGAACACCTGTTGGACCGGCAGGGTGATAAATTTTTCGAACTCTTCCAGGTGCATCGAAGAACCATCGTCTTCACGTGCTTCGCCAATCGTGGCATTGATGTCTTTTCCTTTTGCCTGAGCAGCCTGAGATAAAACGCCCAGCTTTGGGAAAAAAATATTTTTACCCCTTTTTGAAAGCATTTGTAATAAACTCGGATTGATCTGTTCAATGGTTTGGTTAAGAGATTGGGCTTGAGCATCCATAATATAAAAAAATTTAGTTTTAAAAGTTCTCAGCTAAAATAATTAAAAACATGAATTATCCGGAATTTCCAGTTATAAAATAAACAAGTATTTTTAATACATTTTTTTAACATCCATTTTCATTAAAGGTGTAACTAATCATACAAAAGATCAGAAATAAGTAAACAGGTATATTGATCAGGAAAGTACCAATATTTTTCCTTTTTATAAACTGATCTTCATAATACTTTACGGATGACAGGGAACTTCAGATTTTCTTCAGAAGTTTCTTATATTTTTAGAGTTTAAAAAAAATTTCTATGAAAAAAATAAGGAAAGATGAGCTCAGCCAGGAAGTATTTGACCTGTATGATGACTATGCGCATAATAGGATTGAAAGACGACAGTTTATCGACAAACTATCAAAATACGCCTTTGGTGGACTTACCGTTTCATCATTATTGAGTTTTATTATGCCGAATTATCAGGATAACCTTCAAATAAAACCCGATGATCCCCGGTTAGAATCAGGGTATATTGAATATGAATCATCGCAGGGGGGCGGCACTATCCGGGGGCTGCTTTCCAAACCAACTGATACAAATAAAAAACTACCGGGTATTGTAGTCGTTCATGAGAACCGCGGACTCAATCCTTATATTGAAGATGTAGGCCGGCGGGCTGCTATGGCTGGTTATATTTCGCTAGCCCCGGATGCGCTCACCCCGCTGGGAGGCTACCCCGGCAACGATGACGAAGGCCGGGAGATGCAGCGTCAAAGAGACCGGAATGAAATGCTGGAGGATTTTATTGCCGCCTATCATTTTCTGAAAGAACATTCGGGCTGCGATGGAAATATCGGTGTTGTAGGATTCTGCTTTGGCGGGTGGATATCAAATATGATGGCTGTCCGGATCCCGGGTCTTGGTGCTGCTGTTCCATTTTACGGCGGACAACCGGACGCTGATGACGTATCCAAGATCAAAGCCCCCTTGCTTCTTCATTACGCCGGACTTGATAAGCGGGTCAACGAAGGCTGGCCGGCCTATGAAAAAGTTTTGCAGGAAAACAATAAGAAGTATACTGCCTATTTATATCCGGATGTGAACCATGGTTTTCATAATGATTCGACACCACGATTCGACAGGGAAGCTGCTGCACTGGCCTGGCAAAGAACCATTGAATTTTTTGATAAGCATCTGAAATAGGATGTCAGCTACCCGATAATGCCATAACGGTTTATCTATAGCCCATTTAATTTATTTTGGCAAAACAGAATTGGCAACAATTATGATTTTAAACCCGTTATATAACTACCTGATAATAAATACTTTAAATGGTAAAGACGATTTATTTTGAGGATATTTCATGAATAATCGGGGTTAAAAAATTCCCAGTCCCTGAAAATCAACAACATTCGCATTGGAGTCGAAACAGCAGCCTCTTAAGCCATCCTCCTGGATTTCGTGGCCGATAGCCCCGCCAACAGTGTTTAATAAGTAAATCCAAGATTATCCAGACCTGCCTGTATTTCCGGAGCAGACATGAAGAGATCCCAAAGTTTACCGGTCCTGTGATTTTCGATCATAATAACGATCGGTCCCTGGTCGATGGCGAGGTATCCATCCGAATACCAGTTCTCTGACTGATTAAAGGCATCCTTAAAGCCATAGGATCCCCAAAGGTCTCCCTTCAGCTCGTCATAGAAATATCTGAGTGCTTTCATCGATTCTTCCGGTGCATAGGGCATGGAACTTAGTGATGCGGTCGGCGTGATCACCCCCAGGTCATTGGATGGACTGTGAGCGGAATAACCATTATGGCTGTAACTGGCCGTCAGTCCCCAGCAATCTTCGCTATATCCGGTATACCC
>CAZYDB010000045.1:14918-20271 GCA_964645995.1 uncultured Roseivirgaceae bacterium | reverse complement strand
GGCTGCCGGCTGATAAATACCATAACCAATGATGATCCCGATCAGGCCGGCCATAGCGATCCAGTGTGATGAACTCCATAACCCTGTGGCACCCAGGGAGGGCGCCATGGCCAGCAGGATCCTCCCCGCCAGCATGAAAACCAGGGATATTAGAAAGGCTTTACGGACTCCTATCCAGTCGACCGTAGCCCCAAGGAAAAGCATACTAAGCGTAATTCCGGCGGTAAGAAAACCAACCATCTGGCCGGCTTTGATATCATCAAGGCCAATATATTCATTAAAATAGATCGCCAGTAAGCCCACAACGCCAAAATATGTCAGTCCTTCCAGTACATAGGATAAATTAAGGCCGAACAATGCTCTTGAAGTATTGAAAAGATCTATAAAAGGCTGGATAAGCTCTCTTCCGATATTCCGCAGGGAGGGCTCTTCTTTTTCATGTTTTTGATCCGACATATTTATCTTTGAAATTTTGAAAGCATTAAAAATCCCCTTAGTTTATAAAAAAAAATCAGGAACTCCCTGAGTTAAGCCAAAATAATAATGCATATCCTTAAAATCAGGCATCCCATTCTTCTGTTTGCCATCTTTTATGGTTCTAATCCAACGCTACGGCACCTGTTCCGCGGCCATAAAACGGAGGAATTAGTAACCGGATTAACCTTGGTCTTCTTCCTTTCAGCAATGGAACTTTGAAGCCCTCGAGGACGGTCAGACCGGGTAAATCAGTAACTTTAAGATAGCATTTACGTAAAATAGTCGTAATTTTATCAGTGCTTAAATTGACCTTATAAGTTATAGAATGAGAAGTTTATTTTCGAGGGTGTTATTATCGGCATATGTTCTGTTATGTCTGTCAGCCACAGGGCAAACAATGGCTTCCGGCTACCCGGATAAAGAAGATTCAATTGCCATCTATCATTGGCTCCATTTGGATCCTGAAGAGGACAAACTGGGCGGGATCAGTTTATTCAAAGCGTATCAGCTACTCGAGGAACGGCCGGCCAGGACGGTAAAGGTAGCCATTATCGATAGCGGATTTGACCTGGAACACGAGGACCTTAAGGGCAATTACTGGATCAATGAGGATGAGATTCCCGATAATGGCCTTGATGATGACAGGAACGGGTACATAGACGATGTCAATGGATGGAATTTTATTGGTGGTGATTCCGCGAATGTTATCTTCGATACGTACGAGCTGACCAGGGAATATATCCGGCTGAAGGAGGAATATGGTGACCAGGAGGAAGGGAAAGGCGAGGACTTCGAGTACTGGAAAAAGGTTCGTGATGAGTACGAATTGAAAAGCCTTGAGGCGGCCTATGCCTACACACAATACAAAGCGCTCGTTGATAATATTCCGAGATATTATGATCTGTTGGAGCGTTACCTGGATACAGACAGCCTTACTTACGAACAAGTAGCCACGATTGAGTCAGAAGATTCCATCATTGATGAAGCTTCATCGCTGATTGGCAAGTTACTCAGCTATTATGGGGGTAGTGCCGGTATAAATGAAATGGTAGGCATGATGGATAAGGGGCTGGAGCACTATGCTTATGAGGCGAAATATGGATATAACCTTGATTTTGATCCAAGGCCTGTAGTCAATGATGATTATTCAGCGAAAAAGGAGCGTTATTACGGCAATAATCAGGTATGGGATCATTCCGGCATGATGGGCAGCCATGGCACCCATGTCGCCGGTATTGTTGCTGCTATCCGGGATAATGAGATTGGGGCTATTGGTGTCGCTGATCATGTAGAGATCATTCCTGTCAGGACGGTGCCTAACGGTGATGAAAGAGATAAAGATATTGCCAATGCCATTTATTATGCCGTTGACAATGGTGCCCGTATAATTAATATGAGTTTCGGAAAGTCCTATTCACCGGACCGGAAAATTGTTGAGAAAGCTATTCGCTATGCTGAGAAGAAGGATGTTTTAATTGTCCATGCTGCCGGCAACAATGCTGAAAATAAAGATATTATGCCCAATTATCCGACACGGGAATTTTTAAGAGGCTCGAGGGAGGCTTCTAACATGATTGAAGTAGCCGCCAGTTCAAGGACTCTTGACAAGAACCTGGCTGCCAGTTTTACCAATTACGGGAAAACCTCAGTTGATCTTTTTGCTCCCGGGGTGGAAGTTTTTTCCACCCTTCCGGGCAATGAATACAAATTTAGTAACGGCACCAGTATGGCTTCACCTGTTGTTGCCGGTGTGGCTGCCTTGTTACGTTCTTATTTTCCTGATCTGAAAGCGGATGAAATCCGGAAAATCCTGGTCCAGTCCGCATATAAGTATGACGGGGAAGTGTTTTTACCAGGCACGAAAGAAACAGTGCCTTTTTCCGATCTGTCGATCTCCGGCGGTATTGTCAATGCCTATGAAGCGGTGAAGATCGCCCAGAACAGGATCCGGCTGAATACCAGATAAATCTTTATCCTTTGGGTTAATAGGTAAAAAATGGAGGGCGCCACGTACGCCCCCCTCCCGGTTCATCATAGAAAATATTATTTTACATATTGAGGCCTTGCCACATATTGGGTATGTAAAAGTTCCTTGGCTTTTTTACTTAACGGCTCACCCAGGAAGTCCTCATACAGGATCTTGCTATAGGGGTTGTTATAGGAAGCCCGTAGTGACCGCTGACTGATATCATCTTCATAAAGCGCTTTTATTCTGGCTTCTCTGATCTCATTGGATATCTTGCCCGGCTGACCACCCCCTCCGATACATCCTCCGGGGCATGCCATTACCTCAATGAAGTGGTAAGGGATCTCTTTATTATGTTTTTTTGCATACCTGACCTCCTCGAGGATTTGACTGATATTGGCGAGGCCATGTGCTACGGCGACTCTTATTTTTTTGCCATTGAAGTCGATTTCAGCGGTTTTTATTCCTTTCAGTCCCCGCAGTTCATAGAAATCCAGTTTAGGAAGATTCTTTTTGGTCTGGAAATAATAGGCCGTTCTCAGGGCGGCTTCCATCACGCCTCCGGTAACGCCGAAGATGGTGCCGGCGCCGGAGTAAGCTCCCAGAATATAATCCGATTCTTCATCGGGAAGGTTCAGGAAATCAATTCCGGCCTGTTTGAGCATGCGCGCCAGTTCATCGGAGGTGATCACGGCATCGACATCCTGCCGGCCCGAGGCGAACATCTCAGCACTTCTTTTAATCTCCGTCTTTTTCGATGTACAGGGCATCACCGCTACTGAAAACACTTCCGGCTTTTCTTCCAGGCTGTCGGCATAGTAGGTCTTTGATAAGACGCCCAGGATCTCCATCGGCGACTTGGCGGAAGAAAAGTGGGGGATCATGTCATGATATCTTTTTTCCATGAAATCGACCCAGGAAGGGCAGCAGGTGGTGATCAGCGGTAGCTTTTCCGGCGATTGTTCGACGAGTTTTACGAATTCGCTGGCTTCTTCCATGATGGTGACATCGGCTCCGAAGTTGGTGTCGAACACCCCTTTGAAGCCGAGCCTTCTTAAGCCGGCATAGATCTTATGGGTAAGGTTAGTGCCTGCCGGCAGTCCGAAAGCCTCTCCGATGGAAACGCGTACGGCGGGGGCTATCTGTACCACACAATGCTTATCAGGGTCGCGCAGGGCCTGGTAAACCCGCTGGGTATCGTCATACTCATAGATGGCCCCTGTCGGGCAGTGGATCTTGCACTGGCCGCATTTGATGCAGGGTGATTCACTCAGCGAGATATCACCGGCAGGCCGCATCCGCATCCGGTAACTTCTGTCGAGGAAGGTAAGCGCCCAGACATCCTGTATTTCCTGGCATACTTCGATACAGCGGCCACACTTAATGCATTTGGCCGCATCCATCACGATGGCTTCAGTAGAAGAGTCCCTTTCTTTTTCTTCAATGATATTCTCATAACGGAATTCCCTGATCCCGAAGTCAGAAACGAGATCCTGAAGTTCGCAGGAACCATTACGGCCGCATTTCAGGCAATCGTTTGGATGAAAGGAGAGGATCAGCTCCAGGATGTTTCTTCGCAGCTTGATGATCTCGGGATCATGGGTGATGATGTCCATGCCTTCTTCAACGGCTGTGGAACATGCCCGTAACATTTTGTTGTTATAGTTACTGACCCGTACATTACAGATGCCACAGGCTGCCGTCGGTTTCAGGTCGGGATGCTTGCAGAGAACAGGAATATTGATCTGCAATTGTCGTGCAGCTTCCAGGATTGATGTTCCCTGAGTTACTTCTACCGGTATATTATTTATTGTTGCTTTGATCATATCACTTCTATTTTCTTGATGGTCTGATATTGGATGTATATTCATCCTCAAAATATTTAAGGGTTGAAATCACCGGATTCGGGGAGGTCTGGCCCAGGCCGCATAAAGAGCCTTTCTGCATGGCGAAAGCGATATCATAGAGATCCGGTATATCGTTTTCCCGGCCTCTCCGTTTAGCAATTCTTTCCAGTATTTTAAGCATCTGATAGTTGCCAATACGGCAGGGAGCGCACTTGCCACAGGATTCATCAACGCTGAACTGGATATAGAATTTAGCGATTTCAATCATGCTGTCGTCTTCATCCATGACGATCATCCCACCGGAGCCCATCATGGAACCCAAAGCGGAAAGGCTTTCATAATCGACAGGGGTGTCAAAATATTTTTCAGGGATAATACCTCCTGAAGGGCCTCCCGTCTGAATGGCTTTTGCCTTTTTACCATTCGCGATGCCTCCCCCGATATCGTATATGATCTCATTAATGGTGGTACCCATGGGCACTTCTATAAGCCCTGAGATATTCACTTTGCCGGTAAGGGCAAAGACTTTGGTGCCACTGGAATTGGCGGTTCCAATAGATGAAAACCAGGCTCCGCCCCGGCTTATTATCCGCGGTATATTGGCCAGCGTTTCTACATTATTGATGATAGTGGGTTTGTTAAAAAGACCTTTGACGGAAGGATAGGGCGGACGCGGTCTCGGCATGCCCCGTTCGCCTTCGATTGAGGCTATCAGGGCAGTTTCTTCTCCACAAACAAAGGCGCCGGCTCCCAGGCGTATGTCGACATCAAAACTGAAGGTCGAGCCCAGAATGTTATCACCCAGCAAACCAGCCTCATAGGCCTGGTCGATGGCATTACGCACCCGGCGGATGGCCAGCCCGTATTCAGCCCGGATATAGAAATATCCCTTGTTGGCACCAACCGTATACCCGGCAATGGCCATCGCCTCGATCACCGCATGCGGGTCGCCTTCCAGGATGGACCGGTCCATAAAGGCGCCGGGGTCACCTTCATCACCATTACAGATAATATATTTCTCATCCCCTTTGGCATAACGGGCGTTTGTCCATTTTTTCCATGT
>CAZYDB010000045.1:0-14908 GCA_964645995.1 uncultured Roseivirgaceae bacterium | reverse complement strand
GGAAACATCCGCCGCCAGCCGCCATTTTCGTCCTGTCGGAAAACCGGCCCCGCCTCTGCCGCGCAAACCCGATGTCATCAGCTCCTTAATGATATCATCAGGCGTTTTGTTTAAGGCTGTCTCAAGGCCTTTGTAGCCGTCGACGGCAAGGTATTCGTCTAAACTCTCCGGATTAATCTTGCCGTTGTTTTCCAGGACGATCCGTTTTTGCTTTTTGAAGATGCTGATCTCCCCTGTATGATCTTTCTGTTTTTGCTGTTCTTCAATCAGGAGATCATCTACGATTTCACCCCGGGTGATATGTTCATCAAAGATCCGGTCAACATGTTCCGGCGATAAGTTGGTGTAATAAACGCCATTCGGAAGGATCTTCAGGATCGGTCCCTTTTCACAGAACCCAAAACAGCCTGTTTTACAGATACCGACCTTTTTCTCCAATCCTTTTTTCTTGATGGAATCCATCAGTTTCGAATAAATCAATCCTGATTTATTCGATTCACAACCGGTGGAACTGCATAGCATCAGCTCATATTCTCCCCTTTCAAGTTGATCAGGGAACAATCGCTTTTTAAGCCTGTGCTTTTGAATGATCCGGTAATCATGTATGGAATGACTGGTGTGTTTCTCCATTATCTTTTAATTAAACGTTATTCATTTTCTGTAAAATCATTCACCTGAGAAGAGATTTTCTCAGCCTTGATACGGCCATGGACCTCACCATTTACGGTGATGGCAGGTGCCAGCCCGCAACATCCGATACATCGCACCTCTTCCACCTTGTATTTCCTGTCTTCAGAGTACGCCCCACCGGCCTTAATAGCAAGGGTTTTCCTTAATTCAGACAGTATCTGGGGCGCTCCCTTGAGGTGGCAGGCTGTCCCGGTACATACCGCAAAGGTGAATTCAGCAGGCGGCTCCAGGTTGAAATAGTTGTAAAAGGTGATAACCTCATAAATCCTGGCCAGGGGGACGGATAGTTCACTGGCAAGGTATTTCGAAATATTCCAGGGGATATATCCATAGTGCTCCTGGATCATATGAAGGACCATGATGAGATTGCCCTCCTTGTCTTTCCATTTATTGATGTTCTGATTGACTTCCTCAGTAACACGTTCTTCCAAAGGTTCCATCTGAAATGATTTGTTTTATTATTTCAAAAAATATATTTCTTTCCTTGATCCATACGAGGTGTAAGGCATAACAATATTTCTTAAAAATAGGCCCCGGGCAGTATCAAAAATGTTGCTTTTTAGCCCTTTCGGCGATATTTCAAGAAAATAAAAACAATTAATCATAAAGTCCATTTTCTACCATATTAATTTCGCTTTAAAGAACAGATTTCTGCCCGGCTCATAAATGATACCGTTCCTGCTAGCCGTTAAATGATTCGCATACAGATCATTAAAAATATTTTCAACTCCACCGGTCATCCTGATCTGAAAATGTTGAAATTCGAAATTCTTTGTGCTCAGATACAGATCAAATCTGCAATACCCGTCCGTGATAAATTCGCCTTCTGCTACTTTATCCTGTTCTCTGAAAAAGGTAGCTGACAGATCTGATTCAACCAGGTTAAGCCAGGTATTCCGTATCCCTATTTTCCCATGAAAGGGAGGCATTAACGGAAGAAAGGAATTATTTTTAATGTCCCGGCCGACAACATATCCCATGTTGGCATAAAGATGGGTTCTCTGCCCGGGTGTATATTCTGCCCGGCTTTCAAAGCCATGCACTTGTGTTTCATCAATATTATTGTTCTGAAAGATGATAATTTCATCTCTTGACCTCATCATGTCCAGGTGATGATCAAAGGGAATTTCCCGGATACGGATCGGAGTGATCAGGTTATTCAGGCGGTTTATATACACATGCCCGTCTAGTTGTATTTTTTTTCTTTTATAAACCAAGCCCATGTCCAGAAAATAGCCGTTTTCAGTTTCTAATTCCGGATTTCCATATTCAACCCTTGAGCCGAGATCAATGAATTTATATAGTTCTTCAATTGACGGCGCTCTGAACGATCTGCCCAGGTTAATGGTTGTGGTAAAAGAATTGCCGATGTCATAATTCAACCCGAAATTTGCTCCCCAGGTGATCAGATCGTTACTTTCCGACTTATAAATTATTTCCTGGTTCGCCGGAGTCCGGTCGACTGAACCATTGGTTATCGTGTATAGGGGATTAAAAGAAGGCTCATTACTGTTGTTAATATAATCCACCCTTGAATTGACCAATATATGCAGCCGGTTGTCAGCCAGGTGATGATCCAGATGCATGAAAAAGCCCATATTCCCAGCCCGGGCATCGGGCAGAGGCTTTTCAACCACCGTGCGATCCATCTGACTTATTGTAAGACCTGTGGAATCAAAGGTATTGATGGTCAATTCTTTTTTTCGTTCTGTATTCAGGGCTCTTTGCCAGAGGTCAATTCCTGTTAATAGGGAGACGTTCCCTAAGTCTTTTCTTCCCTGAATGGTCAGGCCGTTTACAATGTGGAGTCCGGTCGGGTTAATACGCTTTAATTGTACCGGATTAACCTCTGACGGCAAGCCCGGATCAATATCAACGTTACGATAGATCGACTGCCGGTGATAATTCAGGCTGACCTCGTTAAAAATTCCGTTAATATCTTCGATCTTATAACTGAAAGACAGGAGGTTCCGGTCAGCGTTCCTGTACCGGACAGTTGCTTTCTGGGGAAACAAGGTGCCCCCCGGAATCCCGATATCCCATCCATGAAAATATTGAAGGTTTAGATTGATCTCATGATTCACAGCAGGCTTGTAGCCCATATGCATTGACAATCCCTGGTCATTAAATGCACTATTGACAAGCGTACCTGCGGGTGTCTTTATACTTTTTGCATTTCTGTTGAATCCGGATATATCCAGGTACCAGTTTTTATTGCCAAAAGAAAGCTCAAGGTTCTCGGAGAACATTTTATTCGCTGATTGAAAACCCGATGTAGCAGAGCCCCGGAAAGAAAATCCCGGCCGGTACCCGGCCTCATTGGTAAAAACCTGAACCACGCCACCCATGGCCTTGCTTCCATATATTGAAGAAGATGCCCCTTTTATGATCTCAATTTTTTTGATATTTTCATTATTGATCATCGAAAAGGCTCCGGCTACATCCGTAGCCGTTTCGATACGAGCGCCATCGATGATAAAGACAATTCTGTTTTCCCGGAATCCACGCAGGTTGATGCCCGTACTCCATACTCCCTCCCTGGATAAAGTAATGGCCGGATCATAGTTAAGTATTTCCGGAAGTGTAAGCGAAGGGATCCTTTCAATATAATCCTTTGAAATAATGGTAACAGGAATCGAAGACTGCGCGGCAGGTATTTCCAGTTTAAGACTTTTTACTTCAATATCATCCAGGATATAGGATATGTTCTTAAGCTCAATCTGCAGATCATTTTTACCGGTTATGCCGCAGGGTATGATTTTTTCTTCATAGCCCAGACAGAAAAAGCCAAGAAAATTCTCTTCACTGCCGGCAGTATTTATAACGAAGCCGCCGTTTTTATCCGACAGGGTCGAATGCAGAATATTAGATTTTATGGGCTTGCCTTCTTTCTTCAGGAGGCATATGAAAGCAGACTGAATGGGTTCCCTTGTTGTTTTATCAATCACTTTTCCTTCAATAGCCTCTGGCTGGGCCGGTGCCGGAATTGGAAGGGCACTTATGACCAGGAATACAATCGCCGGAATTGCCATTATTAAAGATTTCATTAATTGATTGATCAACATCGGTTAATGAATGTTATTTTTGTGTAAAATTAACAATACTTATTGCACATTATAATGACATAAATCATTATTTAAATAAAATAATAAGTTACGATTGTGACAAAAAGACATAGATATTTCCTGGCGATAATTTCATTACTGATTTTTAGCTGTTCACAGGAGGCTACTCGCGAGGGGGATGTTATCAATGAAGTTACGGTTGGCATACTGGAGGGGCCTTCAAAGATCAGCGTAATTGGAATGATTGAGGGTATTGCTCCGGAAGGCGGGGTAAACATTAAATTTATCATTAAAAGTGCTCCGGATCTCATCATCTCTGAAATGGTCAAGGGGAATCTTGATTTTGCTGTTCTGCCCACTACAACAGCAGCCTTACTATACAACCGGGGTGTGGATTACAGACTTCTGGGGATACCCCTCTGGGGAACATTATCGATTACAGGCACCGGTCATGATATCGATAGTTTTCCTGATCTTTACGGAAAGCGGATCTACGTAATGGGCAGGGGGATGACGCCGGACATTATACTGAGATATTTATTAAGCTTTCATAACCTGGTTCCCGGAAGGGATGTAGTGCTGGATTATTCCTTTCCTGCACCGGTAGAGCTGGCTAATGCCATGAGAGCCGGCGTTATAGATCTCGGCATTGTGTCCGAGCCCCACACGAGTTATATTATTCATGACAGACCTGCGATCAGGCGGTTGATCGATCTCACCGTGGAATGGGAGAAAATGAACGGACCTGATGTTCCGTTGGCCCAGACCGCCTTCCTTGTAAAGGCAGATTTTGGAGCTGAAAATCCTGAAATAGTCCGCACGATACAGGCCCGCTACAAGGAAAGCATTAATTTTATAAATAGTGAACCTGAGAAGGCGGTGAAGCTGTTGATGGAAAATGAGTTTTTCGATGATCGGCAGGTTGCAGAGCATTGTTTACAGCAACTTCATCTTGACTATAAAGAAGGTTTTATATTCCGGGAGAACATCAACCGATTTCTCCGGGTATTTTTATCAATGAATGATCAGATAATTGGCGGAAGAATACCTGATGAAAAATTTTATTACACGCAATAGATTATTTGCCTTGCTTTCATTTCTGCTAATCCTGTTGATCTGGGCTTTGATGTCTGTTTTTACGGACTCATCCCTGCTTCTGCCCGGGCCTGGCAGGGTAATGACGGACCTGGTATCGATCCTCACTGATTATACTTTCATACAGGTTGTTTCATTTACTTTTATCAGGTATGTAACAGGCTTTTTACTTGCCCTTGCCGCTTCCCTGATCATTGGGGGAATTGCGGGTTTCTCAACCACCTTTTATGCCCTTTTTAAACCAGTTTTGGTAGTTTTCAGGTCAGTGCCGGTCATTTCCTTTATCCTGCTTGCCTTAATATGGTTTACTAATTATTCCGTACCTGTTTTCATTGCTTTTATAACGATGTTCCCGATCATCTGCATGAGCATTATCGATGGGATCCATCAGATCGACAGGCAGTATTTTGATTTATCCTATGTATTTCAGATCAGCAGGCGGCAGCAGCTTAAGGATGTGATTTTACCGGCCATTGCCTCATTTCTGTTCAGCGGCATGGCTACAGCCCTGGGTTTTGGCTGGCGTGCGGTGATCATCGGCGAGGTATTAAGTCAGCCTGATATTGGTATAGGCACTGAAATGCAGAAAGCCCATATTTATTTAATGATCAGTAACCTGATTGCCTGGACCTTGATCGCTGTTCTTATCAGTTATGTTCTTGATTCCTTACTCAGAAAAGCAGAAAAATACATTTTTAAATGGAAGGCAAGTGATCAGGCTTAAGAACATATCAAAAGTATTCGGGGGCGATCCTGTTCTGAAGGATCTGACTATTGAATTTGATACGCCTTCCATTTCCTGTATTATCGGTCCTTCGGGATGTGGCAAAACCACGCTTCTGAAAATAATGGCAGATTTGCTTAAGGAAGACAAGGGTACTATTTATGGTGTTAAGACAGGGGCGGTAAGCTTTGTCTTCCAGGATCCATTGCTGCTTCCGTGGAAGACGGTACTGGAAAATGTATTATTCCCAATCAGGGAGGTGTATCCGGTTGAGGAAGCCAGGGATATTGCCATGAAGAATTTATCGCTGGTCAAACTCCGGCATTATACCGGGTACTATCCGGGCCAGCTTAGCAACGGCATGAAGCAACGGGTAGCCATTGCCAGAGCCTTAAGTTTTCCTGCCGGCCGGATCCTGATGGATGAGCCGTTCAGCAGCCTCGATGTTTTATTAAAGGAGGATATTATGAGGTCAGTGAAAGAAGAAATACAGCAGTCTGATAAAACGCTGATCTTCGTCTCTCATGATCCCGATGAGGCTGTTTTCTTAAGTGATCGGATCTTTGTTTTCCGTGAACGCCCGTTGCAGGTTTATCAATCCTACGCCATACCTCCATCGAGTGGGCCGGAAGATCTTAAAGGCATCCGGAAAGCGATCATGGATATGATCCGGGGGGCAGATAACCAACAGGAGGGTGTTGACTAATCTGAAACGCCGGAGAATAATTAAAGATAAGGGCCATCCGGATGGAGTGAATGGCCCTTTCTGGCTGCTTATCCTGTTTTATATATAATCATCGCTATATCCTTCCCACACACGTTCCAGGGGTTCTTTTGTGACAATAATGCCTTCCCTGTCTGTGCGATCCGGACCCTCAAACGCTATACCCACTTATCCTCTGTAGCCGGCATCCAGCACTGTTTCCGTATCAGGGTCTGATGGCGGTACCGTCTTTTTTCCTGACCTGCGTCCAGTTATAATTAAACTTATCAGGCAAGGGGTATTTTGCCGCCAGTTTTTCATTCACATCGACGCCCAGTCCCGGTGCTTCATTCACATACATATAGCCATCTTTCATATAGGGAGCCCCAGGAAAGATCTCTCTCAGCAGATCAGAGAAATTGACCGCTTCCTGTATGCCGAAGTTCCATACGGCCAGATCGATATGGGCATTGGCGGCATGTCCGACGGGTGAAACATCGCCAGGGCCATGCCAGGCTGTCCTGATGTTAAACCATTCCCCCAGGCGGGCGACTTTCATAGCAGGGGTAATGCCTCCAATCTGACTGATATGTATGCGGATAAAATCAAACCAGCGGCCGGACATTGGCTCGATCCATTCGTGGGGACTGTTATACAGTTCGCCCATGGCAATTGGAACGGTCGTATGCTGGCGCAGTAATTTAAAGTAGCCGATATTTTCCGGTGAGAAAGGGTCTTCTATAAAAAAAGGACGGTAATCTTCCAGTTTTTCGATCATACGGATAGCATCAAGGGGTTGAACCCTTTCATGGATGTCATGTAATAATTCAACATCTTCTCCGCAGGCTTTTCTAACATGTTCAAAGAGCCGGGGAACCATTGATAGATAGGTATGCTGATTCATATAATTATCATCAGGTCTTCCGAAGCCTGCTTCCTTAAAATCAGCCTGATCCGCCAGATTCAAAGCACCATATCCGCCAAGCTGTATCCTGACATGGCGATATCCTTCTTCCATGATCCGGCGTGCATCGTCCGCCACTTCCTCCGGTGATCTGCCGTTGGCATGCGAATAACAATCGACAGCAAAACGGCATTTACCACCCAGCAACTGATATACCGGCATCCCAGCCATTTTGCCTTTGATGTCCCATAGCGCCTGATCAAGACCGCTGAGGGCATTGTTCAGCACAGGGCCGTTCCTCCAATAAGAACTGACATAGGTGGTCTGCCAGATGTCCTCAATATTTTCAACACTGCGGCCCCGGCAGAAATCATCAAGGTATTCATCGACAGCTGCCACAACAGCATGGGCCCTTTGTCGGAAGGTAGCGCATCCGTATCCAACAAGTCCTGGTTGGTCAGTCTCAACTTTAACAACGATCAATTCAATACCATGCGGACATGTGGCAATCGCTTTTACTTTTTTAATTTTTACTTCAGGGATTCCATTTGCCGCCGTTTTCTCTGCGTCAGATGCCGCCGATGGAATGCTCCATAGCCCTAACGCTCCGGTGGCCGTGGTTAATCCCATGCCTTTGAGTATTTCTCTTCGATCCATATTTGTGTGTTTTATGTTAAAAAATATTATTATTCAGAAATGACCGGCGAATCGTCGTAAATTCCCAAAATGCCTTATTTTTCCCCTGGATACTTCCCGGTCGGTTTGCCTGGTATAGCATAGGCCGCTGCTCCAGTACAGGGAAGGAGAGGTTAATCTGGTGCATTTTGAGTATCATACAGTATAATGCTTCTCTTTGATCCGGTAAAGCCTGTATATTGGAAGTTAAAGTTAAAAGAAAGGACCAGAGCGTCAAGTTTTTTTATTAAAACTTGGCAAAGAAGGTTTGGAACAGGCCGGCAGGAGCGGAATAAAGAGAATAACAGAGACCATCAACAGCCATAATAAGTCCGTTAGCTTATAATCTGCCGAACATCAGCTCTGGATGTTAATAGACTTTTATGGAGTTTAGAATACGAAGTACCTGTTAAGGCATTAATGATCAATTATATAGATGAAAGGGTTAATCCATTCATATATTACATTCAATGCATCAAATGAAGTATCCATTGATAAGTGAATGATGCAGGATAGAATACATTTTATAAATTTTTTTGACTAAAAGACAATCAAATCCTTCCCTTCTCTTACTTATAAAAAGATATTTTTTGATCGGAAAAACCCCGAATATTTTGGAGCCGGGAGAGGAAAAGTCTATAATAATTAGATTTTGCAGCATTTTTTTTGTGTTTTATAAAGATGTTTAGCCAAAAAAAATTACTTTTGATAATATTGAGATAGCGTATTTTTGTTACGGGAACGAAATGGGCGTACTTATCCCTTTGTTATTAGTTGTAATATGTTGCGTGATCATTTGGCGGGCAAGTGATGGTTTTGCTATAGCTTCTGATTACATTGGAAGAAATCTGTCAGATGGTGTAAGGGGTGCCACAATCAATGCCATCGGGAGTTCTCTTCCCGAATTGTTCACAGCATTATTTTTCCTTTTTTATTTAAAAGATGTTGATGGTTTTTCCGGTGGTATTGGTACCACTGCCGGTAGTGCTATTTTCAACAGCATGATCATTCCCTCTGCCGTGATCATTGTCGTTGTAATACTGGGGATTGCCAAAGTCATCAAGATCTCCAAGAAAGTAGTCCGGAGAGATGGATTTGCCCTGATACTTGCCGAACTGATATTTATCATTGTTATCAGTGGAAATACCATTACCTGGGGGCATGGCCTTATACTGATGATCATTTATTTTATTTATCTTACCTACATGCTTTATTCAATGGAGAAGACCGGTGAGTTAGAACGTGTTAAGCGGAAGAAAGCACTAACGGATATTGAATATCAACAGGGTTCCTTTTTCTGGGCAGTTCTTTCGTTTGATCTGCGCCGGGTGGTACTTGGAAATAAGAAGATCAATGATTCTAATGCCTGGCCGCTTTTAATTTTATCGACCACTGCCATTGCATTTGTATGTTTTGTACTGGTGCAGTCCTGCGAATGGATCGGCAGTGATGAGTATACGATACCCTATTTCGGTACTTTTCACGGGTTGGACATTCCGATCATGTTTGTAGCTGTCATTCTGGCTTCAGCAGCTTCCAGTGTGCCTGACACCATCATCTCCATGAATGATGCGCGAAAAGGGAATTATGATGATGCCATTTCCAATGCTCTTGGCAGCAATATCTTTGACATTTGCTTTGCGCTCGGTTTTCCCTTATTCCTGTTCACGTTAATTCACGGGCCGATCCATATGCATCAGGAAGTCATTGAAATGAGCAGTGAGCTAAGGATGCTTTTGCTATTGCTTACCATCGGCGCCTTTCTGATCTATGTGTTCTCCAAGCGGATCGGCGTTTGGCATGCTATGGCCCTGCTGGGATTATATGGTCTTTTTTCAATTTATGTTGTCGGCAGGGGTTTAAACAATGAAATTGCCATTGAAACGGGCCGTGTTCTCCAGCATATGGTAAGCGTTTTTGATTTTCTTCATTAACCCGCTTCTGAAAGCTTCTTTTTAAGTAAAAGAATAGAAGGGTCAGGATAAAGATTCACAAATTTTATTGGAATAGTTAGCTGATTATAACTATTATTGCACTCGTTTTTAACTTACTCACACATAGCATAATTTAAAAGGTCTAATATTTTCGTCATTATGCTGATTTTTTATTGAAATTAACTGTATTTACTCAATTAAAGTCTGAAAATTTTATGGAAAACTTAGCTTTTATTTTGCCATTCTTCGGAATACTGGCGCTTATTTTCGTATTCTGGAAGTCCTCATGGGTATCCAGGCAGGAGGTAGGAACGGAGAAAATGGCCGCAATCTCTAAGAATATTGCCATTGGTGCTATGGCTTTTCTCCGGGCCGAGTATAAGGTACTGGCAATTTTTGTTGTAGCATTAGGGATTCTGCTTGGAATTAAGGGTTCTTTTGAAGCCCAGTCAAATGCATTGGTTGCATTATCATTTGTTGTTGGTGCCTTATGTTCGGGGCTTGCCGGTTATATTGGCATGCGGGTAGCCACCAAAGCCAATGTAAGAACAACGAATGCCGCCAGAACCTCATTGGGGAAAGCCCTTGAGGTTGCCTTTTCAGGGGGCTCGGTAATGGGATTAGGTGTGGTTGGCCTCGGCGTTCTGGGATTAAGCTCCCTTTTCATATTTTATAATTATTTTATCGGAGCAGCATGGGAAACGGCTACCGTTTTAAATGTGCTGGCCGGATTTTCCCTTGGCGCTTCCTCCATAGCGTTATTTGCCAGGGTAGGCGGCGGCATTTACACCAAAGCTGCTGATGTCGGTGCCGACCTGGTTGGGAAGGTAGAAGCAGGTATTCCTGAAGACCATCCCTTAAATCCGGCTACCATTGCCGACAACGTTGGTGACAATGTCGGTGATGTTGCCGGCATGGGTGCTGACCTTTTCGAATCTTATGTTGGATCCATTATTGGCACCATGGTACTTGGCGCCAGTTTTATTGCCCTGCCACAATTCGGTGAACATTTCAATGGTCTGGGGGCGATACTGCTTCCCTTATTCCTTGCCGCAGCAGGCATCGTTGTTTCTATTATTGGCACCTTTTTCGTGCGGGTAAGAGAAGGAGGTAATCCACAGAGGGCGCTAAATGTTGGAGAATTCGGCTCATCCATCCTGATGGTAATCATCATGTTTTTTATTATTAAATTTATGTTGCCGGAGACTTGGACATTTGATGGTAAGGAGTTCACCAACACCGGTGTTTTTTATGCCACCCTTGCCGGATTGGCAGCAGGACTTGGTATTGGAAAGATCACGGAGTACTACACCGGAACCGGAACACCTCCGGTACGGTCAATTGCCAAACAATCGCTGACAGGCTCAGCTACCAATATCATTGCAGGGCTTAGCGTCGGTATGATGTCAACAGCCGTTCCGATACTGCTTATTGCCTCTGCCATAATGATATCCTATTTTGTTGCCGGTTTATACGGGATCGCCATAGCTGCCGTAGGCATGCTTGCCAACACCGGTATACAGCTGGCTGTCGATGCTTACGGGCCAATTTCCGATAATGCAGGAGGTATTGCCGAGATGGCTGAGTTGCCCAAAGAAGTTCGATCGAGGACAGATAAACTGGACGCCGTAGGTAACACAACCGCCGCCATTGGAAAGGGATTTGCCATTGGGTCTGCGGCTCTTACCGCCCTGGCTTTATTCGCTGCCTTTACCCAACAGGCGAATATCACTTCCATAAACATATCCAAGCCATCAGTGATGGCCGGTTTATTCCTTGGAGGCATGTTGCCTTTCGTCTTTTCTTCCATGGCCATGAAAGCGGTAGGTGATGCTGCCATGTCAATGATCCAGGAGGTGAGGAGGCAGTTTACGGAGATACCAGCTCTGAAAGCGGCCCTGGAGTTAATGAAAAAGTATGATTCGGATATGAGTAAAGCCACTGAGGATGAAATGAAGATCTTTCATGAAGCTGACGGAAAGGCCGAATTTGATAAATGTGTCGAGATCTCAACAAAAGCATCTATCAGAAAGATGATTTTGCCAGGGGTTCTTGCCGTAGCAACACCGACCCTGGTCGGGTTTATTGGCGGCCCTGAGATGCTTGGTGGTCTGCTTGGCGGCGTAACCGTTACTGGTGTTTTAATGGCGATCTTCCAATCGAATGCCGGTGGTGCCTGGGATAATGCTAAGAAGATGTTCGAAGAAGGAATTGAGATTGATGGTGAGAAGTATTACAAAGGATCAGAACCGCACAAAGCTGCCGTAGTGGGCGATACCGTGGGTGATCCATTCAAGGATACCTCAGGACCGTCATTAAATATCCTGCTGAAGCTGATGTCTGTGATCGCACTGGTTATAGCACCTTCAATCGCTATTAAAACGGTTACATCCACCTCTCAACAATTGGAGGAAGAAAAGGTGCTTAAGGTTGATGAGGATGTTAAAAGCACAAAGGCTGTAAATATTATTACCGGTGAGGAAGAAGCTACCACGGCTCAACTCCATAAATAATTCATAAATTCAGAACTTAAAACGGGAGTCCAGCTCCCGTTTTTTTTTGCTCTGATAATTGTATATCATTTTTTCCGCATTACTTTTACATAAGTTTTTTTAAGAAACGTCAACTCACGATTTTTTTCAATGGATTCCGATTTGATCATCTTACTCGGTGCAGCCTTCTCGATTGGATTTTTTCACACCATGCTTGGTCCCGATCATTATATCCCATTCATCATGCTATCGAAGTCCGGAAAATGGTCGATGTATAAGACAATATTGATCACCACCCTTTGCGGTCTTGGTCATGTGGGCAGTTCGGTTTTATTTGGTCTGCTGGGCGTCGGTTTCGGGTGGGGACTACACAGGATCACTCTGATTGAAGGTTCGAGAGGCAATATAGCCGCCTGGTTGCTGATCATTTTTGGAGCTATGTATATGGTATGGGGTCTGGTGAGGGCGTACAGGAATAAGCCGCATAGCCACTGGCATACGCATTTTGACGGGGTAGTCCATAAACATACTCATTTTCATACCGGAGAACATGCTCACCTGCATGAAAAGGCTGAAAAAGGCAACCTTACACCCTGGATCCTTTTTCTGATATTTGTCTTCGGCCCTTGCGAGCCTCTAATACCTCTACTGATTTATCCTGCTGCACAGCAAAGTACATTGGGACTGATATTGGTAATATGTGTATTTGCCTTGACCACCATCGCAACTATGCTGGGCATTGTTTTTGTTTCATCTTTTGGGTTGAGAAAACTATCCCTGGGGAGGCTTGAAAAATATACCCATGCCATAGCAGGTGCGCTTATTCTGGTGAGTGGTATTGGTGTTCAGTTTTTTGGATTGTAATTCCAATTCCCCTGCTTATTTACATTTATCAAAAATCCATTTATCCGCAAGGTTGTCATTCGAAAGAATTTCAAAAAAATCTTCAAGATATCTTACGGATGAATTACTGTTAAAACTCTGCAGTAGTTCGCAATTACCAAATAGATTAAGAATATTTTCCTTATTTTCCAAGAACACTTTTCTCACTTCTTCGAATTCCTCATCGCTCATGCAGTTACCCATATAATATCTTTCAGTTATCGATGATATAGGAAGACTTTCATGGGGGATAGCATAATTGGCATTGACGATACCGGCATAGTCAAAGTCGTATGGTACCGGTATGGGTTTTGGCCAGTCGACATCATTGATCTTAAGTAGTTTAATATTATGGAGGTTAGGCACATGCCAGTCGGTATTCCCTATCATGAATTGAAAAACGCCAAGCGGGTTCATTACGGATCGTTCCATATGTACCGGTAGCAATCCCTGATTGTCAATTTTAATGGCATTTTTCCGGCTTGCCAGGTCGTCAATATCTTCAATAAGGAAAGAATAACTTGAAAATGGTTTTTTCTTATCTTCAGAATCAATGAAGTTTACTTTAAGGAGGTAGGTATCGAGACTATATTCAGATATATATTCGTAAGCTTTATAGATCAAATATTCCTTGATCAGGTATTGTTCAAAATTTCCAGCTTGTTTGCATAATGAAACCATTTTAGTGCTGCCCATTGAGTTAAATGCTTCAATACCATAATCCGTATCATTAAATTTTATTTTTATCGGCGGCAGGTAACATTTATTCAACCGGAAATTACCTCTTGGCTTTATCAGGACAGTCTTTTCCATAAAGGTGCTGTCGGGCAGATAATAGGAAATGCGGGCGTCAACATATTCCTCGGTATCCTTGTTTTTAATAAATGATTTAACATCAAATTCCAGGTTTAATTCGAATGGATTTTCAAGGGTAAAACTATCATCCTGTCCTGATACCCGGCTCTCCAATGGCTGGGCCGATACCGGTAAATACTGGATCAGCAGCAGGAAGCTAAGACATAAGTTAGTTCTATTGAAGTGTTTAATTTTCAGCATAATTTTTAAAAGTAATATTTTTTTTTATGATCCGAAAAATTAACAGAAAATAGTTTGTCCGGAAATCAATATTAAATACTGATCTATCATGCCTGGAGAAATCTTGTATTGCATTATATCTCAAAGACTTCGATCAATTCATTTGACAAGTGGTGATTATAATTTCAGCGCAGCAATTTTTATTCGGTGATTCAAATCAGGTATTTCTTTGAACCTTGGTTAATTATTCAGTAAAAAGTGAACCGGTTATTGCCGGCCCTTCCCTGTGCTTCCGTTATAATCATGGATTCGGGGGCTTATCAATCCTGCAGGCAAGGAAGAAACTTATGGGTTTTGCGGGCATATATGAAAAATTTCGTCTTTGCCGGAAATCTTTGAATGCGATCACTGCTATTAGTTTTGATTTGTTTTGGTTTTTTTTGTATAACCCGGCTTGAAATTCCGGTTTAGGAATAAAGATATATAAATAAATTTCAATTTCAGAGCTATAAATCATGGCAATTGATCAAATAATATGTTATTTTTGTAACAAATAATATGGGTAACGGAGACAAGATATATCGCTTACTTAATTATAAGAATTTACTGGTTCGATTGAAGAGCATCGGGTTCGTTAAGGTGTTTTCTGATAATCTAGCTGATTCTCTTGAGATATCTCCATCGCTTGTCAGGAAAGATTTTCGGGAAT
>CAZYDB010000044.1:0-20304 GCA_964645995.1 uncultured Roseivirgaceae bacterium | reverse complement strand
GATGTTGGTTTCATCATTGAATAATCCAAAACCGGCTGTATTTAACTGTATCTTTCTTAAGTTTAATTCAAGGTTATAATTATTTGGATCGGTCCTGAAATATCCTTCACTTGACTGATCAACTTCTACATTTAGTATTCCTTTAAGATAGTTTAATCTCATGCCAACCTGCAACCGGTCTTTCAATAAGCGTTGGGCGTATCCGGCTCCTATTTTATAATACGATAAACTACTGAAATCCAGGTTTTCGAATTCAAATCTCCTTCCCAGGTTTTCCGGATGACCATTGCCCTTTAAAAATATCCGCAGGAACTCATCTGAATACGTTAATTTAAAATCATTTATTGCTTCTGCTGAAACCGATAAAAAACCTTCATTAATACGAACCCCAACGTATGTTAAGGAAGTACTCAATCCAATATTGAGCCGGTTTTTCCTGTTCAGGCTCTTAAGAAATGTATCAATATCTATATATAATGAATCATCGATATCTCTTTTAACAAGGTCACTAAAACTGAACTTATTACTTATGGTCAATTGACTATGGGATAAAACCGGCAATCCTACATACACTTTTTTTTCAGGGATAAAAGAAGGGTTTTCAAGCGTTGCCTGCGGCAATTCATTACTGAAACTCTGTAAAATAAAGGCCTCCTGTGCTGAAGCTGAGCCCCAGAACAACAGAAAAAAATAGGAAAATAAAAGTTTTCTCATTTAGTTAAACTCAACCTTCAAATTGATATCACCGATTATACCTACCGATATATCGAGAAAGGAATTCCTGGTTATGCTTACCAGTACATCATTTGCCGCATTATCTGTATTAGCAATAATATGATATACCATCTTCTTTGACTTGAATAATCTATCAATTTGCTCAGCGCTTAAATCCACTACAAGGGAATCTGCCGATGGAAACATAGGGATACCGTTCTGATCTGTTCCAGCAGGCACTATAATTTCCTCAAATCCATTAAACAGATCAATATTTATATTGTTATCCTGATCCAAAAACAGTATTCGGGCATCTCCCCCAAAAGGCAGACCATTATCCGTACGAATGCGTATGGCCATTCGTTCGACCTGGCTGATATCGATCTCCTCCCAATTGAGTTCGGTAGTATCCGTACCTTCCAGGTTATACATGGTTAAACTTAGCGGCATTCCCAGTGAATATTCTGCATATACATTGCTGGTATCATATAAATAATTAACATCACTTCTGACCTCAACCGGGTTAAGCTCTGCCTCCAGATTAAAAATAACCTCTTTCGGTAACCGGGGAAAAATTTCCCTGAATGATGAATTATCCTGATTGATAATGATCTGTCCGTTTGGCAGATTGCTATCAAGCAAGAAGTTCACGGGCACTAAATATACCTGACTGTCAAGGACAGGTCCGGTTATCTCGATAATATCACCGGAAGAAATTTCCGAATAGAAAGCCCCGATTTCAAGTCCCAGGGGAATACCAACGGAAGAAGTCATATTGATAATCAGGTAAGGAAAACCGAAATTAATACTACCTTCACTGAAGGTTTCGAAAAAATCAAGATATATTGTTTTTTCAGGAAATGTATATTTCTGGTTGCCTAGATAACCGAAAATACTTTTTAAAGAAACAATCGATGAGGAGATGTTAAAGCTTAAAAGATCGAATGGAGACACATTGCCCCCTGAAGAAATAAACTTCACCTTCATGCCAAAGTTTATACCATGCTGATTGCTCCCGGAAGAAAAATCAATAAACGAATTGGATAGATCAATAATACTACTATTGACATTGCCTTCAGTGCTTCCTTCAATTAATATTTCTTCAACCAGAGTACTTCCGTTTTCTCTATATATGTTGGGGAATGCAAGTGAAATAATAAAATCCCCTAAAAGTTGTGAAGAAGTTTCGAGTTCCAGAAATCCTGATTTAATATACATTGAATCAATCCTTTGCTGATCGCCGGATTCATAAGGCAAATGAAATATGAAACTATCAGTTTCTATTGTATTATTTTCAGGCAAAAAAAACATCTGGTCTACATCAAACCCTAATGATCCATTACCAGAAAAGCTCCCGATTGTCAGACCTCCGAGAAAATCCGGTGATTGAATGGAATCTTTATAGACCAGGATTAAGGTACCATATTCATCTTCTTCAAATCTGATAATAGAATCTACCTTGGAGATCAATTCGCCCATAGAGAAATGAGCAAATCCAATAGGAAGGGCAACGCTGGGTTTTAATGTAAGGTCTCTATACTGATCGAAATCGAGATAATCACTCAAACAACCATAAAAAAAAATAGAAATTGTGATTGTTAAAAAAATAAGAAAATTATACCTCTTTTTGAAAATCATATATTTATAACAATAATATTTTGAACTTTCAAAAGTATAATTAAACCCTGGAAAATCCTTATTTATGAATATAATAGTTCATAAATTAATGCGCAGAATGTATTTATTGTAAATCATAACCTGTAAATTGATTAACCAAGCAAAATATGATTATTAGATCCGTAAATAAAATTGCGGAAATCGCTTATTATAAAGGGCTTCGTTATGTCGTCATTTCACCCGGATCCAGGTCAGCGCCCCTAACCCTTGCTTTTGCCAGACATCCGGGAATAGAAACAATAATTATCGGGGACGAGAGGTCTGCCGGATATATTGCCCTTGGAATGGCCCTTTCCCTGAAGAAAACCGTAGGGCTGGTATGTACTTCAGGAACGGCAACAATCAACTTGTATCCAGCCGTAACCGAAGCCTATTACCTGTCAGTACCCCTGCTTGTACTCACGGCAGACCGTCCATCAGAATGGATCGATCAGTCAGACGGTCAGACCATACACCAGGAAGGACTATTTATTAATCATATAAAAGGTTCCTATACCTATCCCACGCATGAAACACACCCGGACAGCCAATGGCACCAGGAAAGATTATTATCAGAAGCCATTAATTTAACCGGAGATTTCCCTTCCGGCCCAGTTCATATTAACATTCCGGTAAGAGAACCTTTTTATCCTGAGAAAAAAGAAAAATTTTCTTACACAGGTGCGCCAAAGATCATTGAAAAAATTGAGCCTGAATTCACCCTTCCTGAAAGTGGCTGGCATCAACTCAAAAAACAATGGAGCCAGGCTGACAGGATCCTGATCATGGGTGGTCAAAACAGGTTAAACCCAAAGCTAAACGAAATTTTGAATGCTTTCTGCCGGAAATTTAACACGCCTGTTCTGAGTGACATTCTGTCAAATCTTGCCATAAAACCGGATTGCCAGATTTCCTTTCAAGACAGTTTCCTGCTGACGAAGGATGGAAAAATGCTTGCCGCCCTGAAGCCGGATCTTATGATTACCTTCGGAAAATCAGTCCTGTCAAAAAATCTAAAATCCTTTCTTAGAAAATACAAACCGGATATACACTGGCATATCCAGCCCGGCGGCAGGATTGCCGACACCTTCCAGTCATTAACCGCACATTTAGCTATTGATGAAACCACATTTTTTCGGGAGGCCAGCCGTCAGTTCCTTCCCCATGAATCAACCGCTGAATATCGGTCGATATGGAAAGATCAGGACCGGAGAGCTTCCAAAGTTATCAAAAACTTTTTCCCGGCCGAAGATTTCAGCGAACTGGAAGCCGCCTGGATTGTCCGCAATCACCTGCCAGGAAATAGTATGCTTCATCTTGCCAACAGCATGCCTGTCAGACTTATGAACTATTTCGGTAAGCCTGATCCTGCCATAGAGATATTTTCAAATCGCGGCACCAGCGGTATTGACGGTTGTAACAGCGTTGCGGTCGGTGCTGCTATTCAATCAGAACAATTAAACATATTGCTAACCGGAGATATGGCTTTTTTTTATGACCGGAACGCTTTCTGGCATTCTCATATACCTGTAAATCTGAGGATTATTATCCTTAATAATCATGGTGGTGGAATTTTCAGGATGATTGATGGTTCATCCGGCTTAGCTGAACTGGAAAAATATTTTGAAACTGAGCAGCCACTTACTGCTGAAAATACGGCAAAAGATTTTGGCTTTGAATACCATATTTGCCGGACAGCTCATGAAGTTAACAAATACCTCCCTGCCTTTTTTCCCGATGGAGAAAAAGCAAAAATTCTGGAGATTGAGACCTCTGGCAGGAAAAACAAAGAGATTCTTGAAAGATTAAAATCAGAATTCAAATAATCATGGAACTTCAATATCCCTGGAGAGAAATTGTTTCTTATAAAGAAATCAAGTTTCAATATTTTGACGGTATTGCCCGTATCAGTATAAACAGGCCGGAAAAACACAATGCTTTTACACCACTTACCATTCAGGAAATGAGTGATGCCATGGAATTATGCCGGCAGAATCAGGATATTCAAGTTATTGTAATCACAGGAGAAGGAGGCAATGCCTTCTGTTCCGGAGGGGATCAGGGCATCCGTGGTGAAGGGGGATACGTCGATGAGGATGATATACCCAGGCTCAATGTGCTGGATTTTCAAAGACAGATCCGATCAATCCCTAAAGTTGTTATTGCTGCTGTTGCAGGGTGGGCGATCGGTGGCGGCCATGTGTTACATGTGATCTGTGACCTCACGGTGGCAGCCGAGAACGCCAGATTCGGACAAACAGGTCCCGAGGTTGGTAGTTTTGATGGGGGCTTCGGCGCCTCCTATCTGGCCCGCATAGTAGGCCAGAAAAAAGCCAGGGAAATATGGTACCTCTGTGAACAATATGATGCGACAGAAGCACTGAATATGGGACTGGTTAATAAAGTGGTACCACTGGATATGCTGGAAGAAACCTATGTTGACTGGGCTTATAAAATCCGCGATAAAAGCCCGATTGCCATCCGTGTTCTGAAATCAGCCTTCAATGCAGAATTAGATGGACAGGCTGGGATCCAGGAACTAGCAGGCAATGCAACACTTCTCTATTATTTGACAGAGGAGGCAAAAGAAGGGAAAAATGCCTTTATGGAAAAAAGAAAACCCGATTTCAAAAGATTTCCTAAATTCCCGTAAAACACAGAAATAGTGGGTCTTATCTGGATTAATGGAAAAACTTATTCGCCTGGTCCCATTTTTAAGGGAAAATACCCGGAAAAGAATATCAGTGCTTTTGAAAAGAAAATTTTTAATACCCTTCATGAATGGGAAAGAGGAAAAGAATATTTCTCGTTTATGACTTCCGGTAGTACCGGCAACCCTAAGACTGTATCAATCCATAGAAAACAGATCATAAGTAGTGCTGAAGGAACATTGAAAAAACTTAATATCAAGGGCGGAAATGCCATGGTCTGTCTCGATACCGATTTTATTGCCGGATTTATGATGCTGATCAGAGCAGTTATCGGCAACCTTGACCTGATTGTTCTGTCGCCTGTTTCCGATCCTTTCCGAAAAATACCCGATCCTATCCAGATCAACCTCACGGCCCTTGTTCCCTATCAACTGAAAAAGACAATTGAGGATGACATAGCCAGGTTGAAATTGAACAAAACGGATCATATTCTGGTGGGCGGTGGTGATATTTCACCTGAGCTTCATAACCAGATACAACCTATCCATTCCGCCATATATCAGACCTTTGGCATGACAGAGACTGTATCTCATATAGCACTCCGGAAAATAAATGGCAGGGATGCAAAAAAGGCTTATGCCCTGTTACCCGGTGTAAGCATTAAAAAAGATGCACGTGGCTGTCTTGTAGTAAACGGGGCAATAACTAACAATACCCCTGTTATTACCAACGATCTGATAGATATGATCGATGAAAAACACTTCCATTGGCTCGGCAGGTACGATCATGTAATTAACACGGGGGGGATTAAAATAATTGTAGAGTTACTTGAGAAAAAGATCAGATCATTATTGGAAAGTAAAAACATTTCACTGTCATTCTTCATTCAAGGAACTCCGGATGATGCCTTGGGAGAACATATTGCTATTATCATGGAAAATTCAAATCAATCAATCCCCCTGAATGAAATTAAAAAGGTGCTAAATAAAGGATTAACAAAATATGAAAGACCAAGAGAGTGGAGAATCATCACCACTTTTCATTATACCGCTAATAATAAACTCGACCGAGCAGCCACCTATCTGCAGGCTGTGAAGATTAATTAACCCCGATTATTCATAAATTTATTGTAAATTAAATGATCAGTAAATCATAAATGATTAATTGTCTGTAAGATACGATAGGCCCCAACAAAATCGACGTGGCCTTCCGGGTATCTGCCCGTAGGATTTAGCTGTTTGCCCTATCGCCCTATTTATAGCTGACCGCTACCACCATCCGACATGAGTTTTGAGCCTGACCTACGGTGTGATCAACGCTATTCAGGTATCCAAAACGCCCTTTTCTTTCACCTTCGATCCTTAAATCCTTTCTGTGAATTGTCACCATTTGCGTATCGCTGAAAGTTTAGCGGCTAACCTTCCAGAATAGCCACGCTGAGACAAAAATTTACTGGCTTTTAGTATTACTTAAAAACCACGTCCTTAGGGCGTGGCCATGTTCCAGCGGGGCTTTGCCCGAAAGGCATGTGCGTCTGAAAAAAATTTGCGGTGCAAGGCAAAAATCGGGGTTAATGCCACCTCCTTTGGTGGTGGATAGTCCGATTTTAGCAAATTTTTTACTCGTTGCTGATTCACCGGGTCAGAAAAATCACCTAAATTTTCCGGCCTTACGAGGATAAAAAAATGATTTCTTATTGTTTCTTCAATTGGATCATTTCCTGCTGAAGAGCCATCACCATGTTTTTCAATTCATCAAGACCAGTCTTTTCTGGCCCGGGCGACTGAGGGAGGTTTTTACTGATGTACATAACGGCTTCCCATATCTCAAGAACTTCCTTTCCGGATACCTGATAATCAGGATAATTCTTATTATCAGAGGACAGAACAAGCAAGTCCTTTTCAAGAAGATGAGTTTTAACTCTTTTATATACGATTCCTTCCGTTGTCGTTAACAGGATATAGGCAGCATCATTTTTAAGTTCGGTGACAGATTCGATATATTTTCCGATAATGATGGTTCCATTTTCAAGCGGAGGCATAGAGTCACCGGAAATCTCAAAAGCGCGATAGGAACTATTCCCGGGTAAAAAGGGTAATCTGAACTTCGGTAATTCTTCAAGGTATTCAGGATCAGCATATCCATTTAAATAGCCGGCCGACGCTCTCTGGGGTATCAGTTCAATATTTTCATTGCCAGCCGGATCAACCGTTACTGCGAGTATCCTGGTCGTTGTTTCACTTTCCCCGCCTTGGTCATCACGGGCATCCAACCTGGCTATGTCTCTGCTGATCAGGGAATCAACGGAGACATTGAATAATTCTGACATTTTTAGCAGGTTATTTAAGCGGGGATCCGCTCTTCCTTCCTCATAAGCGCCAACCAATGACCTTTTAATCCCGATTTTCAGGGCCAGTTGTTCCTGCGTTAAATGCAGTTTCTTTCTTAGATATTTAATATTATTGCTAACGATGCTCATAATTTTATTAGCAATTGGCTTTGCTAAGCTCCATTTTTCTAATGATTTTAGCAAGAAATATATTATTTATTTTAACCAGTTAAAGCATTTTACAGGCTGTTCATACCTGAAAGATCATAAAGGGAGGATCTTCTCGTGAAGAAGAACCAATACTGTACAAATGACCATGGTAAAACGCATCGGGGTTTTCGTATTTCTGTAATCTTTCATAGATTGCAGTAACAACCTCGCTAACTTTTCTCCCGGATTCGACAAGCAAATATCCATAATAGGGTTTACCCTCTTCGGAGTCTACATAAAACTTAACCTGATAATTTCCGGAGGATAGTTTTTTTGACAATATCCGGATCTTCTGTTTCCCTGCTCCTAGCATCATCATTTTTCAAAGTATTTTATATATTAAGCTATTTATTTTAGTATATTTGTCAATAAATATAGCACAATCTGCAATAGCATGCAAGCAAATACCAATTTTATTAGTATTTTAGTCAAAAAAAATTACTTATTGTGGAATAAGAAATGCTCTATCATCCTGACTACCGGTCAATTATCCATATGGACCTGGATGCTTTTTTTGTGTCGGTAGAATGTCTGCGCGACAACCGGCTGACTGGCAAGCCACTGATCATTGGTGGCACTGGTGACCGTGGTGTAGTCGCTTCCTGCAGCTATGAAGCCCGGCATTTTGGCGTTCATTCAGCCATGCCTATGGGGCTGGCCAGGCAGCTATGCCCGGATGCTGTTATTATTTCCGGCGATATGGATGCTTACAGCAGGCATTCACGAATGATCACAGAGATTATCCGGGAACAAGCACCGGTATTTGAAAAATCATCGATCGATGAATTTTATATCGATGTAACCGGCATGGACCGTTTTTTCGGATGCCTTCAATGGGGCAGTGAACTGCGTCAGAAGATCATCCGGGAAAGTGGACTACCTATTTCCATGGGGCTTTCAGTCAATAAACTCGTATCAAAAGTCGCTACCGGGGAATCCAAACCCAACGGGCAACGACAGGTGTTTCATGGACATGAAAAAGAATTTCTTGACCCACTCCCTATCCGTAAGATCCCCATGATCGGAGAAAAAACAAGTCGTTTCCTAATGGAGATGGGCATTCATAAAGTCCATACACTCCGGAGAATGCCCATGGAAATGCTTCAGGCAGCCTTCGGAAAAAACGGGGCCTTGTTATGGAAAAGGGCTAACGGCGAAGACAACACACCGGTAATTCCTTATAGCGAACGCAAATCGATCTCGACTGAAACGACTTTTGAAACTGACACCATTGATATTCGTATGATAAGATCGGTTATCACAGCCATGGTCGAAAAGATTGCTTTCCAGTTACGAAAAGAACAAAAACTCACCTCATCCATCGCTGTTAAGATCCGGTACAGTGACTTCGAGAATTCTTCCGTGCAGAAACAAATACCCTATACTTCCTCCGACAAGATACTGATCAAATATGCCCTTGAACTTTTTAATAAGTTATATACCCGCCGTTTACTTATCCGCCTTGTGGGTGTTCGGCTGAGCGGACTGGTACACGGACATTACCAGATCCACCTCTTCGAAGATACCTGTGAGGACATCCGGCTGCATGAGGCCATGGACCGTATGAAAGTAAAGTACGGCCCTGAAGCAGTGGTCCGGGCGGTAACACTGAATACAGGCCGAAAATTACGCGTGAATAATAACCTGTTCAAAGGTTAGACGCAGTTCTCCTCTTGAAAACGACAACATGTTCCTGGCCCCTGTGGACACCTGCCTGCTCAGGAAGAAAAAATTTGTGATTGCTCCAGGGTATTGCTTTCTAATGCATTAATTGTGCCTGGATACAAGACACAAAACCATCCGGTTTATCTTTACGTTAAAAATATGATATATTTGAAACCGGAGGATTGAAGATGAAACTTATCAAGGTGATACTATGGGTATCATGCATAATTATGAACCAGGCTGCCGTCGCTCAGGGAATCAAAATCGCCAAATTAAAATATAATGGCGGGGGTGACTGGTATGCAAATAAAACAGCACTTCCTAACCTGATTTCCTTTTGTAATGCGAACCTGAATATGAACCTAGTATCCGAAGAGGATATCGTGGAAGTCGGAAGCGATGACCTTTTTCTCTATCCTTTCCTGTATATGACAGGCCACGGCAACGTAATGTTTACTCCTGAAGAAGCCGAAAACCTCAGAAATTATCTGGCTGCAGGCGGATTTCTTCATATCGATGATAATTATGGACTTGATCAGTTTATCCGCCTTGAAATGAAAAAGGTTTTCCCCGACCTTGAATTTGTAGAGATACCCTTTACCCATCCAATTTATCATCAGAAATACGAATTCAGAAACGGACTCCCGAAAGTACATGAACATGACGGTAAACCGCCCCAGGGATTGGGCCTGCTCTATCAGGGCCGGCTGGTTTGTTTTTATTCCTATGAAAGTGACCTGGGAAATGGCTGGGAAGACCAGAGTATATATAACGACCCCGAAGAAATCAGACTTCAGGCCCTGAAAGCGGGTGCGAACATCCTTTCTTTTGCGTTTACACAGGATTAAGAGATTAATTTTAAAAACAATATTTTTTTAAATAAACTATAATATTAGTTGCATAACTAATATTATAGTTTTATATTTACCGTATAGATACAAAGGGATATCATGAAGGAACTAACAAAGGCGGAAGAACAGATCATGCAGATCCTCTGGCAGATAAAAAAAGGATTTGTCAAGGATGTACTGAATAAAATACCTGATCCTAAACCCGCCTACAATACGGTATCCACCATAATCAGGATACTGGAAAAAAAAGGGTTTGTTGATCATAAAAGCTATGGCAAAACCCATGAATACCACCCGGTTGTAGAACGGGATGCCTACCGCAGTTTCTTTCTGAAGAATTTGCTCAGCAATTATTTTGGCGGAAAATTTGAACATATGGTATCCTTTTTTGCCCGGGATAATGACCTCGACGTGAAGGATATGGAAGAAATATTGAAACATGTAGAAGGGGATATCAATAATAAAAATGTTTAATGAAACAATCGCTTCCCCATTTCCCCGTCTTCAGGACTACAGGTAATGAAATCAAATGATTAATGTGCCCCTGGTATGTTTTTGTGGACTTGGCATCCGTATCGCATTTATAATAGACCGGTTGTTTATTTATATCCTTCTTTCAAGGATTCCAACCAGTTCATCCTGATTATGATTCACAGGATTATATTTACACGATGTCTTTTCAGCTATCGCCCGTATATCATTCCGTTCGAGCCCAAAAACTCCTAAACCCGGCAAAGCCAGATCCTCCGTCAGGTCGTGTATTTTATTGATGAGAAATTCGGCATAAAACACATCATCCCTGTCATCAGAACCGTAAAATATTTTTCCGATATCGGCATACTTACCCAGGGCTTTACCATCAGCCTGCATTTTCAATAAAGCATTAAGAGTAAACTCATTGGCCGCCCCCATGAGCGTGCCGCAAATCAGACCATGGGGTATATTGAACCTTCCCCCTATACTGGATGCAAAACCATGCACTACCCCAAGTCCTGCGTTGGCAAGGGTTAGGCCGGAACAAAAGGAGGCATAGGCCATATCTGAACGTGCCGTTAGATTATCCGGTTCATGAACAACCTTCTCCAGTGATTTGGCGATCAACTGCAAACCTGAAAGGGCTATTGCGTCTGTAAGAGGACTGGCCTGTGTTGACAGATAGCTCTCCAGCAATTGGGTAAATGCATCCATGCCACTCCAGGCAGTGATCTCAGGTGGACAATCAACGGTTAATAAGGGATCAACAATGGCCAGATCAGGAATAAAATTATGATGCCGTAGAGATTTTTTAAATCCATTCTTCCCTACTTCGCTGATCACTGCATTTTTTGTTGCTTCACTACCGGTACCAGAGGTAGTCGGCACCGCGATAAAAGGGATCTTGGTACCGGGATGCTTACGACCGTCGCCAACCCCCTCCAGATATAACCTGACAGACTCATTGATCTCCCACATGGCTGATATCGCTTTCCCGGCATCAAGCACACTCCCCCCGCCAATAGCTGCCACAGCATCGGGTCGATCAAAATTGCTTTCCATCACACATTTATCGACCATCTGTGGGGATGGTTCGCCTGGAATAATATAATGATCCCATGTGATATGTTCCCTCTCCAATATAGCAATCAGATCTTCCCACCTGTCCGTCTGGCAAAAAGAAGCTTTCCCGGTTACGAGCAACACATGGCTACCCATGCTTTTAAGGACAGATGGCAACAATTCAACTTTACCAGGTCCAAGCTGGAGCTGTGGGGTTGATGCAAAATTAAAATCCATGCTCATGAATTACTTTTATCCGGAGCAAGGAAAAAATGCTTCCTGCCTTCCCTGGGCTTAAGCATCCAGTCAGCTACCGTTTCCCGCCAGGTCAAATAATGAGCTGTTTTTTTATGATTGGCAGCCGCTTCTTCGGTTTCATAAGCCTCATAAAGGACAAATTTTGAGGCATCGCTTTCATCCTGTAAGAGGTCGAACCGAAGGTTACCCGGTTCCTTCACAGATTCCTGATGATTGGCTACCGAGGCCTTGATGAAATCCTTGATATACTCTTCTTTAACCCATACATGCACAAAAGTTGCGATCATAATTTATCTCTTTGGTGTCTAAATAAAGATAAAACCTAATTAAGGCATTTCAAAAACTACAGATGGGAATTATCGCAGTAAAAAATAATAAAAAAATGAATTATCTGAATCTGTCTGTTGTTTTATCAGTAAACCAACAAATTTTTACCTATGAAAAGGATTACGATTATTTTTTTATGCTTGCTTTTCATAAGCCCGATCCTATGCCATGCACAATTTGATAAATTAAAAAAGAAAAGCGAGAAAAAAGCAGAAAAAGCCCTGGATAAAGGTATGGACAACCTTTTCGGTAATAAGAAGGAGGAAAACAAAAAGGAATCCGGAAATCAGTTGCCTGCTGAACAACCCAGTGACAATAAAGGTCCTGAACAACCGGCGGGTCAGTCTGAATCAACTGACAATAAGCTGTCAAAACCTGTACTAAGCTGGGCTAAATATGATTTCATCCCTGGTGATAACATTATTTTTGAAGATAACCTGATCAATGAAGAAAATGGCGAATTCCCTTCACGATGGGATTTACAAAGAGGAACCGCCGAGATTGCCCAATTTGGCGGCGAAAATGTTATCTTTTTGAGAGGGGGAGCACCCTGTATTGTCCCCTACATGAAAAATTCTACAGAAGATTATCTGCCAGATGTGTTCACTATCGAATTTGATATCTATTTCGGATATGGTTATGCCGATATTTATCTTTACGACAGAAAAAACCAAAAGCCTTCCTCCGGCTCCGGGGAGTACAAACTGACAGTGGCGTACGACCACATGGACATCGGTTCTTTTTCGAGCAAGCTACCGCAGAAAGTAGAAAAGGAAAGATGGGCCCATGTATCCATCGCTTATACCAACGGTAAATTAAAAGCCTATCTGGATGATACCCGGTTAATCAATATTCCGAGACTATCCGTTAACCCAACCGGATTTTCCGTATACAGTTATCATGCCAAGGATGATCAGCCAATCTATATCAAAAACATACGGCTTGCCGAAGGAGGCGTTAAATATTATGACCGGTTCCTGCAAGATGGCAAAATCATTTCCAATGCGATCCGTTTTGATGTCGGGAAGGCGACGTTAAAACCGGAATCGATGGGAGCTATCAATGAGATCTATACCCTATTAAAAGAACATCCGGAAATAAACTTCAGCATTGAAGGCCATACCGATAGTGATGGTGACAATACCATGAACCTGCAATTATCACAAAGACGCGCTGAAACGGTAAAGAATAAACTGATTGAGATGGGGATAGATAGCTCGAGGCTTACGTCCAAAGGACTGGGCGAGACCATGCCTCTTGCCTCCAATGATACTCCTGAGAGCAAAGCCAACAACCGGAGGGTTGAATTTGTAAAGATTGATTAATACATAAAATGATCCCGGAATTTTCAGTGGTATTCAATCAGGTTCTTGATGGAACTGTCGATATATGCGTATTTTAATTTGAAAAATTTAATATGGCCCTGCATCAGTTCCTGTATACGGTCATTCATCAGGTTACCAAGGCTTCCTTCATGCGTATGCTTTAATCTTTTACTGGGTTTGAATTTGCCTTCACTGATCTTTTTACCCACTTCCTGATAAGCATCCCTGAAGGGTTTTCCTTTTTTCACAAGGTCGTTAACCATTTCTACGCTGAAAATATAATCATACCGTTCATCTTCAAGGATATTTTTATTGACCTGAATTTTCTCAAACATAAAGGAAGTCATATGAAAACAACGCTTCATTGATACAAGGCTTTCAAAAAGGCTTTCTTTCAAAAGCTGCATCTCCCGGTGATAACCTGATGGCAGGTTGGTCGTGAGCAGGTTTACCTCATTAACTAATGATTTTATCTTATTACATTTACCCCTGATAATCTCGAAAACATCAGGATTTTTTTTATGAGGCATAATACTTGATCCAGTAGTATACTCTTCAGGAAAACTGATAAACCCAAAATTCTGGCTCATATACAGAACGACATCGGAGGCAAGTTTACCCAGCGTATCAGCAAAACTCCCCAAGGCCACAGCCAATGCTTTCTCCGCCCTGCCCCTGCCCATCTGTGCATATACAACATTATAGTTCATTGTGTCAAATCCCAGCAGATCTGTCGTTCGCTGCCGGTTGATGGGAAAAGAAGAACCATAACCGGCGGCTGACCCAAGAGGGTTACGGTTGACGATCTCAAGAGCTGATTTCAGATAAACCATATCATCTGCGAGACTTTCAGCGTAAGCGCCAAACCATAATCCGAAAGAAGAAGGCATGGCTACCTGAAAATGGGTGTAACCCGGAAGTAGTGCTTTCTGATGCTGGTTGCTCAAACTGATCAACTGTTTAAAAAGCTTATTGGCTATATCGACCAGATCCTTGATCTGATCACGGAAATAGAGTTTCAGATCAAGCAATACCTGATCGTTACGGCTTCGCCCACTATGGATCTTTTTTCCAAGGTCATCATAGTTCCTGGTTAAAAGAAATTCAACCTGAGAATGAACATCTTCGATACCCTCCTCGATACTGAATTTGCCGGCGTTGATGTTTCCCAAAATATTTTTCAATCCCTCATGCAGCTTCACATGTTCTGAAGGTTTCAATAATCCGGTATCATGTAACATCTTGATATGAGCCATCGACCCGATCACATCATAGGTCGCCAGTTCGAGATCCAGTTCCCTGTCACGGCCGACTGTAAACCTCTCTATGCTTTGATCAACCTGGATCTTTTTCTGCCAGAGTTTCATGATATCATTTCGTTTTCGCATTTTATTAAATCAAACAAAAAACAATATATGTATCAAAGGTATATGGATTTATTTTAAAACCGAAAAGACAATCGTAATCAATCCTGAGAACTGAAACTAATCCCCCGGTTGTCTATCTGCAAGAGCTTTCAACAGTTGAATATACAGGGAAATCCCCGCTTCAATTTCATCGACAAGAATATATTCATCTGCTGCATGAGACCGGGCTGAATCACCTGGCCCTATTTTTACTGTTGGGAAAGGCATTAGTGCCTGATCTGAGAGCGTTGATGACCCCGTCAGCGGTATTCCCAGTTCGCCGGCCACCTCAACTAATATATGCCTGCGTTCTATCGAAGAAGATTGCAGGCGAACCGACCGTGCTTTAAATTCGCTCTTCAAATTTTCCTTCAGGGCTTCCAGAATTTCCTCATTGCGGTACTGATCCGTACTCCGTATATCCAGCACGAACGAACACTGATCCGGAACCACATTATGTTGGGTGCCGGCATGAATCATGGTTGCTGTCATTTTCACTTCCCCAAGCCATTCGGAAATACGGGGAAAACGGAATTTCCGGATCCTTTCAATATCATCCAGGGCTTTATAAATCGCATTCTCTCCTTCATCCCTTGCAGCGTGCCCGGATTTGCCCCGGGCATGACAATCGATCACCATCAACCCTTTTTCGGCCACGGCCATCTTCAGGGCCGTAGGTTCACCGACAATGCCGAAGGCTATATTGTCCAGCAAAGGCAGGACGGATGCGACGCCATCCCTGCCGGAGACTTCTTCTTCCGCTGATGCCAGAAAAACCATATTATAAGGCATATCCTCCCGGTCGTAGAAATGGAGAAAGGCCGACAGCAGGCTTACCAAGGAGGCACCGGCATCATTGGTGCCAAGACCATATAACCGGTTGTTAACAATTATGGGATTAAATGGATCTTTACTCCAGTCCTTGTTCGGCTGAACAGTATCATGATGTGAATTAAGAATTATGGTTGGTCTTTCAGGTTTAAAATGCTGGTTCCTGAGGTAAATATTATTAAAATGTCGTAAAACCATACAGTTCCGGTGCGACAGAAAATCAAAGAGCAATTGAGCGGTTTTTTCCTCACGACGGCTGAAGGAAGGAATACGAACAAGATCTTTTAACAGCTCAAGGGTATCTTCAAGGGTCATTCTCATCATAGGGTAATTAAGGTTCCTGTCTTGCTTCCAGCGGCAGATATTGTTTCGATATCTTTAAAATGACAGATATGCACTCTAGAGACGCCATTTTTTAATGCATTAAAGGCATTATCTACCTTGGGCAACATTCCTGTATGGATCATTCCGGCCTCTTTATACTTTTCATAGATCGAAGAAGTTAGCCTTTTGATAACGGAATGGTCATCAGCCGGGTCTTTTAAAACACCGGGACGTTCGAAACAATAATAAAGATCTACCTTATAATATTCCGAAAGCCCTACGGCCAGGACTGATGCTACGGTATCAGCATTGGTATTCAACAGCTGTCCCCTGCCGTCATGCGTCATGGCAGTAAAGACCGGTGTAATAGAGAGTTTAAGAATATCCCTGATGCCGGCGCTGTCAACCCGCACCACATCACCAACAAATCCAAAATCAAGGCCATTAACAACCGGTCTTTTTTCGGCCAGAATAAAATTACCGTCAGCGCCGGTCAGTCCCAGCGCATTACAGCCATATCCCTGTAACAAGGCGACGATCTTTTTATTAGCGCGGCCCGGCAGGATCATCGAAACAACATCCAGGGTAGCGGCATCGGTTACCCGCCGTCCACCCTCCATTTTAACTGCAAGACCAAGGCGGTCACTCATTTCACTGACCCATTTACCTCCGCCATGAACCAGTAATTTAGGTGAGGGAATATGGGCAAAAGCCCTTAAAAACGACTTCAGTTCCTCAGGTTCATCAATTACCCTTCCTCCGATCTTGAAAATCCCAAGCCTTTTCATCCTAAAGAAGATAATATTTCCTTTAATACGGCCTGGGCTGCATAAACCCTGTTCTCAGCTTCAGTGATCACGACTGAATGATCGCTATCAAGCACATCGTCACTGATTACGACATTCCTCCTGACCGGCAGGCAATGCATCACCCGGGCATTATTGGACCCCCTGATCTTTTCAAGGGTTAAGGTCCAGTTGCTATCAGGCTTAATTACCTTACCATATTCCCTGAAAGAGGACCAGCTCTTGACATAGACAAAATCAGCATTATGGATGGCTTGTTGTTGATCATATTCAACGGGTACACCCTCGATGAATTCATCCGCCAGTTCATAACCTTCAGGATGTGTAACCAGTAGCTCATAATCCATATTTTTTGCCCATTCAACGAATGAATTAGGAACAGATTGCGGCAGCGCTCGGGGATGAGGCGCCCAGGTCATCACTACTTTCGGCCGTTCTGCGGTTTTCAGTTCTTCAATGGTAACCAGGTCAGCCAGCGACTGCAAGGGGTGCCGGGTAGCTGATTCCAGGCTGATAACCGGTTTCCCGGAGAAAGCCAGAAAACCATTCAACATCTCTTCATTATAATCTTGCTCACGATCTTTCAGTCCCGGAAATGAACGCAATCCGATAATATCACAATAACTCCCGATCACCGCAGCCGCCTCCCGTATATGTTCCGCTTTATCACCATCCATGATTACACCATCACGGGTTTCCAGAGCCCAGCCCTCACCTGTGAAGTTCATCACCATCGCCTCCATGCCAAGATTGATAGCGGCCTTCTGGGTGCTCAGCCTGGTGCGTAGGCTGGGATTCATAAAGATCAATCCAAGGACCTTGTCCTTGCCCGGCCGAACTGACGCTCGCTGGTTCTTTTTTATTTCCAGTGCCGAACCGACCAACTGGCGGATATCGTCCACGTCATTTACTGATGTAAAATGTTTCATGCTAAAATGCAGTGCCTTTAAGTTTTAATCCCATCGTTTCCTCTAACCCGAACATCAGGTTCATATTCTGTACCGCCTGGCCCGAAGCTCCCTTCAGCAGGTTGTCAACCATGCTGATGATCATCAGTTGGTTGGCCTGTTTTTCCAGGTACAACAGACCATAATTGGTATTGACCACCTGTTTTAGATCTATATTCTCCGGACTTATCTTAACGAAAGGATGTTCAAGATAATAGTCTGAATATAAATAGTTAACCTCTTCAATTGACAACTCCAGGGGCAGATACATGGTGGCGATGATGCCCCGGGTAAAGTTCCCCCGGTAAGGAATAAAATACAATTGATGATCCAATGTACCCTGGAGGTCTTCCAGGCTTTGTCTGATCTCATGCAGATGCTGATGGCGGAAAGCCTTATACACCGACATATTGTTATTGCGCCAGCTGAAATGGGAGGTGGATGTCGGCTGCTGACCGGCACCGGTGGAGCCGGTGATGGCACTGATATGAACATCTTCATTGATCAGCTTTCTCCCGGCCAAGGGTAACAGGCCTAACTGGATACAGGTGGCAAAGCAACCCGGATTGGCTATGTTCCATGCTTTCCTGATCTGATCCCGGTTTAATTCCGGTAAGCCGTAAATAAAATCACCGGTTTTCCGCTGCAACTCAGGAAAGGAGCCCCTGAGCCGGAAATCCTGGCTTAGATCAATCAGGCGAATCGAATCATTGAAATTATTTTTCTGCAATATCCGGGCTGATTCGCCATGCCCTTTGCATAGAAAAATGACGTCGGCGCCGGTGCTATCATCAGAAGAAAAATAAAGTTCTTCCTCATAAAAAAGATCCCGGTGAATCAGTGATACTGGCTGTCCGGCGTTGCTGTCGCTTTGAATAAAAGATATCTCTACCTGCGGATGATGGATAAGAGTCCGTAACAACTCCCCGGCAGTATAACCGGCTCCTCCTATTATGCCTGCCTTAATTCTATTCATCTTTTTTATTTACATTATGATAGATCATTGTCTGGTTAGCCATAATCCTGGTAAATCCTTTCACATCTTCTCCTGTCCAGGCCAGGTTCATCTCACCATAGGCCCCGAACGCAGATGACATGAGGTCATGATCCGATTCCACACCCAGTACCTGAAAACGATAGGGTGCCAGCCTTACCTTCACGATTCCGGAAACCTGTTGTTGCGTATCCCTAAGAAAACATTCAATATTTCTGGCCAGTGGCTCCAGAAACTGTCCTTCATGAACCATCATTCCGTACCAGTTCGCCAACTGATCCTTCCAGTGGATCTGCCACTTAGTCAGGTTATGCTTTTCGAGTTGCTGATGGGCTTTGATGACAAGCAGGGGTAAACCGGCTTCAAAGCCCACCCTTCCTTTGATACCAATTACCGTATCACCAACATGGATATCCCTTCCCAGCGCCCAGGGCCTTATGAATTCATCAATATAGACCAGGGCATCCAGCGGGTCATCATAGTGTTTGCCGTTGAAACCGACCACCTCTCCTTTTTTAAACAGGACTTCCACATCCTTAACTTCTTCAGTAGTGCATTGTGTCGGGAAGGCCTTGCCGGGCAAGAACTTATCTGAAGTAAGCGTCTCCCTGCCGCCGACCGATGTCCCCCACAACCCTTTATTGATAGAATACCTGGTCTTTTCCCAATCCAGCTCAACCCCATGTGCTTTCAGGTATTCTATTTCCTGATCACGTGAAAGCTGAAGATCACGGATAGGTGTTATAATCTCTATCTCCGGGATCATGATCCGGAAAATAAGATCAAACCGCACCTGGTCATTGCCGGCACCGGTACTACCATGGGCAACATAGCGGGCCTTAAGTTCCCTGGCTTTTTTTGCGATCATCTTGGCTTGAATGATCCGCTCTGAACTGACTGATAAAGGATAGGTGCCATATTTGAGCACGTTACCGAATATAAGGTATTTGATGCATTCATCATAATACTCCCGAATACCGTTGATCACAAAATGCTGCCTGGCTCCCATCTGTAAAGCCTTTTTCCCAATCAGTTCCAACTCTTTTTTATCAAAGCCCCCTGTATTTACGGTTACGGTGAATACCTCCAGTTGCATATCCTCCGATAGATATTTTACGCAGTATGAGGTATCTAAACCTCCGCTGTAGGCAAGAACTACTTTTTTATTATCCATGATCCGTTAGTTAAAAAAATATTAAATTTTTCTTGATTTCCTTGACGTTCTCAATAGCACATATTGCTTAAATCTAAGCCAGCGCTCATATATTTTCAAGCCTTTGACATTTAATTTCTTCCCGTTTCGCACTTTTTTCAGCGGGTCGTACAACATACCCGTGCACAGGCAGTGAACATGATTCATCCGGTTAAGGATATCATAATTAACACAACTGGAACAACCTTTCCAGAACTGATCATCCTGCGTAAGCTCAGAAAAGGTAACAGGGCGGTAACCCAGGTCCGAATTGATCTTCAT
>CAZYDB010000043.1:3588-20463 GCA_964645995.1 uncultured Roseivirgaceae bacterium | reverse complement strand
CGTCAGTGCTGTTCACCTGGAAGCCATCACCCCGGAATACATTCAGTTACTAGCAGAAAATGATGTGGCAGCTACGGTACTGCCGGGAGCCACCCTGGGATTGGGCATGCGCTTTGCGCCCGCCCGTAAGCTTCTTGATGCAGGAGCCTGCCTGATAATTGCCTCGGACTGGAATCCGGGATCCGCCCCTATGGGTGATCTCCTTTTACAGGCCTCCCTGCTATCGGCTGAACAGAAGCTTAGCTTTTCTGAAACATATGCGGGCTTATCCTTCAGGGCAGCCAAAGCCCTTGAACTACCGCATTATGGCAAGATCCGCCCTGGATATAGGGCAGACCTGATAGCATTCCCCATTCAGGACTACAGGGAAATTCTCTATCATCAGGGCAAACTTAAACCTCAATTGATCTGGAAAAAAGGTAAAAAAATAATTAAAGCATAAAAATTATGAAAAAACAACTGGTTGAATGTGTGCCGAATTTCAGTGAAGGTAGAAATTTGCAGGTCATCAAACAGATCACCGATCAGATCGAAAAAATAAAAGGTGTCAAACTCCTGAATGTCGACCCTGGAAAGGCGACCAACAGAACTGTAGTAACTTTTGTTGGAGACCCCGAGTCCGTCAATGAAGCGGCTTTCAGGGCAATTAAAAAAGCATCAGAAGTAATTGACATGAGGGCTCATAAAGGAGAACATCCAAGAATGGGAGCTACCGACGTCTGTCCTCTTGTTCCTATCGCTAATATCTCTATGGATGAAGTAGTTGAGTACGCCCACAGACTTGGATACCGTGTTGGCTCTGAATTAGGAATTCCAGGCTATTTTTATGAATATGCCGCCAGTTCCACCAAAAGAAAAAACCTGGCTTACTGTAGAACAGGAGAATATGAGGGCCTCAAAAAACGGCTGGCGGATCCGGCATGGACTCCTGATTTCGGTCCTGCCCGGTTTAATGCCAAAACAGGTGCGACTGCTATTGGAACCAGGGATTTTCTGGTGGCTTATAATATCAATCTGAATACTACCTCAACACGGCGAGCCAATGCCGTGGCCTTTGATATAAGGGAAAAAGGTCGCATTAAAAGAAAAGGGAATCCGCTAACCGGTGAAATAATAAGAAATAAACAAGGGGATCCGGTCTATATTCCAGGTACCCTGAAACACGTAAAAGGAATCGGCTGGTATATCGATGAATATGGAATCGCACAGATCTCCCTGAACCTTACCAATATTAACGAGACACCCATTCATGAGGTATTCGAAGAAACCGTAAGCAAAGCAGACGCCAGAGGTCTCCGGGTTACAGGATCGGAATTGGTTGGCCTGGTACCCCTCAAAGCCATGCTTGAAGCAGGGAAATATTTTCTGAGAAAACAGAAGAGGTCGTTAGGCATTCCTGAAAAGGAGATAATAAGAATAGCCATCAAATCGCTCGGGCTGGACGATCTGACACCCTTTAAGCCGGAAGAGAGAATTATCGAATTTATGCTTGAAGACAAGGAAACTCAATACCTGACAGACCTCAGCTTAATCGAATTTGCTGATGAAACAGCCTCTGAATCCATAGCCCCGGGCGGCGGTTCAATAGCCGCTTATGTGGGGGCTCTGGGTGTGGCCCTGGGGACCATGGTTGCCAACCTGTCCGCTCATAAACGGGGATGGGATGACCGCTGGGAGGAATTTTCTGAACAGGCCGAAAAAGGAGAATACCTGAAGCGCAATCTATTAAAACTGGTTGATGAGGATACCAGGGCATTCCAGGAAATTATACTGGCAATGAAACAACCGAAAACGACCGATCAGGAGAAAACAGCCAGGCAGAAAGCTATAAAAGCAGCCACAAAAAAAGCTATTGAAGTCCCTTTAGAAGTGATGAAAAAAAGCGTCGAATCCATGGAGATCATTAAATATGTTGCTATGAATGGAATGAAAAGTTCCGTATCGGATGCGGCGGTAGGCGCTTTGTGTGCAAAAACAGCCGTGATTGGCGCTTACCTTAATGTGAAAATTAATAGCAAAGACCTGAAAGATCCAAAATACCTGAAACAACTTCTGGAAGAGGCAGATAAATTGAAACAAAAAGCTGAAAAATACGAAAAGGAAATTATCCGGATGGTGGAAGAAGAACTGAATAAATGAATGAAGATCTCATTTAAACATTAATTTAGTTGAATAATACTTTAAAAAACTTTAATTAGTATTATCATATAAACGATTCTTATGATCGATATTTATAATTTTGATGAAATCAGACCCTATCATGACGAAGAAGTATCGTCAGTTATTCATCAGCTTATCGAACAGGATTTCTTTGATAACCTGATCGGACAGATCTATTCTGATGTTGAAACCGATACGGTTAAAGCTATTCTTTCAGAAATAAATTCAATCCATGGCTTTCAAACCAAAATCATTTATCCTGTTCTGAAAAAATTGCTGGGCAGGTCATCGGACGGCCTTACAAAAAGTGGCTTTAAAAACCTCAAACAGGATAAATCCTATCTGGTTATTTCGAACCACCATGATATCATACTTGATCCTTCAGTACTTAATGTGCTTCTATACGAGCTTGGCTATAATACCACAAAAATTGCGATAGGTGATAATCTTTTTCAGAAAAACTGGATTAAAGACCTGGCCAGGCTGAATAAAAGCTTTATCGTCCACCGGTCTCCTCCAATGAAGGAATCGGTTTATTATTCACAGCGGCTATCAAATTTTATCAAGCATTCAATACTTGAGGAAAAGGAATCCGTTTGGATCGCACAAAGGCAGGGTCGTGCCAAGGACGGAAATGATGTAACTCAGGTAAGCCTGCTTAAAATGTTGGCCTATGGGGAGGATGAAAATAAATTTAAATACCTCAGATCTCTTGGATTGATCCCAATGGCTATTTCCTATGAATATGATCCTTGTGATATCCTAAAGGTAAAAGAACTTATTCGGAAAGAAAGGAATAAAGATTATCAGAAATCTCCACGGGAAGACCTGATCAGCATGGTAACAGGGCTGACAGGTTATAAGGGTAAAATACATGTTTCAATCGGGAACCAGATAAATGATGAATTTGATGAGATTTCGAATCATAATACACCAAAGGAACAATTTTCTAGTCTTGCTGCCTGTATTGATGAACAGATACAAAGCATCATCAAATTATGGCCTACCAATTATATAGCCTATGATTACCTGATGGAAAAAGGAACTTACAAGGATCAATATTCAGATCAACAAAAAAATGAATTTATCCAATATATTATTGACCGGCTTGCTAAAGCCAACATTTTAGATGAAGAGAGTAAAATAAAAATGCTCTCCATTTATGCCAATCCTGTAAAGAATAAAGTACGGCTAATTAATTTTCGATAGATTATGCGATCCCTTGGAAATCTGATTTGGGCTATTCTGGGCGGAGGTCTCTTTATCTTTATTTTTTATATGATCGGCGGCTTCCTCATCTGTCTAACCATTATTGGAATCCCTTTTGGCATACAACTATTCAAATTAGGATTCTTCTCCTTAGCTCCTTTTGGCCAGTCAGTTAATTTTGAAAAAACAGGTAACGGCTGTATGACCCTTCTGTTTAATTTTTTATGGATCCTGCTTGGCGGTTTTTATATCACAATCATCCACATTATTTTTGGATTACTGATGGCAATCACTATTATTGGCATTCCTTTCGCCAGGCAACATATTAAACTGGCTTCCTTTGCCCTGGTCCCCTTCGGAACAATTGCTTACTCAGACAAATATTAAAAACAGCAAATTTTCATTACTTATTTTTAATAAAATTCATAAAATATGCCCCAAAATGGGGGAGGCAAATATAATATTGTTAAATTATATTCTCCATGGGTGTTCAATTACACACATTGATCTGTAACGGTTTCGTACAGGCTGGAGTGATCAACCCGGTTCTTGATAATACTATCTTTTTAAGATTCAATTACTTATAAATACTGGCATATGATTAGCCATAAATTGGCTACAATCGGTAATAGTGTTAACCCAAAAAACAATTGTAGTTATGAAAATATGCACAGGAATTTTAATGATCATTTTTACCCTTGGATCAGCAACTCATTCCTTGGGATTAAGTGATGGAAAAGAAGACAAGATCCTAAACAAACACAAGGAAATCATAAGCAATGCAGCTCCTGATGATTGGCTTACCCTGGCAAAGAGTGCTGAATTCTGTTTAAGAAAAAATATTAACCGGAAGGAAGTAGCCGGCTGGATTGACAAAAGCATTGCTATCAAAGCAACGGCTTTCAACCTTGAAGTAAAAGGCGATTATTATACCATCAACCATTTACCCCAAAAAGCCGGTGAATATTATCTTAAAGCCATTCAAATTGGTACGAATCAAGATCCGGATTTTGATGCCACTTCATTACAGGAAAAAATTGCGACAATCATCAATCTGGACATAAACAGTCAACTCTGATACACACAAAACATTTTTCCCCAAATCTGTCTGTAAGCCATCATCCATGTGTCGCTAAAACCCTGGCGCCTCGCCTGCCGTAGGCAGATACACGGAAGGCAGGGAGGTATAAGTTTTTAGTCACCAAAAACCGGACAGGCAGGAATAATCGGTCGACTACTCTGGTTAAAATCTCTTCAGCAATTATTTACATACCTAAAATTGAATACCCGTTGCCGATTTACCTCGCCGTATAAATTTAGGCATTAATGAGATTATTGTTCCTTCGGCAAACCCGGGTACCCTGCATTAATATCAATACCTTTCAGGAATTTTACAAGCCTTGTTTAGCCATTGATCTGATAATTTCCTGATGCCCGGGATAAGTTCGCAAGAGCTCATCCTGGTCTCCAATCCTGAAATCCTTGAAATCAAACCCGGGTGATACCGCACAACCCGCCAGGGTGTATCCATCCGGATCATCAGGCCGGGCAGCGAACCACTGATCTCTTTCAATAACCAGCTGGAATGATTCTCCTTCCTCAACCCTTTTACCCAGTTTTTTTTCGATCAGATCACCTTTCCTGGTGATTATGAATACTGTCAGGGAACAGCCTTCATAAAAATGCCATATTTCATCAGAGCTTAACCGATGAAAAGCTGAATACTGATCCCCTTTAAGCAAATAAAATATTGAAGTTGCGAACACTCGAGCACCATCATACCGGCCAGGCAAATCATTTATATATTCCCCGCTTCTGTAAACTTCACGGTAATAACCCCCTTCCGGGTGAATTTTCAACCTGAGCTTCTTTATCCATTCATCTGCCGGCTGCATAAAATCAGCTGTTAAGGTATTCTACCAATCCACTCCTGATCCTGGAGAATGTCTCAACCAGTGTATCTTCATCCTCTTCAAGGAGGGTGACACGAAAACCCAGCAAGTCTGACGAAAAAGATGAGATTGGAACAACGCAAACACCCTTGGCCCCGAGTAAATAATAAACGAACCGTTGATCGAACTGTATCAACTCCTCATTAACCCAGGATTCAACCAAAGACCTGATTGCCGGATTTTCAATTTTCATTGATTGATTATGATTCAACGATCCCTCATCAAATATAATGGTATTATAAAATGCCCCGTAAGTCTCATTAAACTTAATCCCCTTGATTTCCGATAAAAGTCCCGTTATGATCTTGCTTCTCCTGCCAATCTTTTCACTTTGCTCCTTGATATAATCTTTGTACCGGCCATCTCCCATAATAACCGGAATGGCAAGTTGAGGCAGCTTGGTTGAACTTACTTCAATCATCTTGGCGTTTTCCAGTGTGGTACATAATCTGTCGAATTCCGGCTTGGTTTTCCGGTTGTAGAATTCCATCCATCCACAACGGGCTCCCGGCCAGGGCAATTCTTTTGATATGCCTTTTAACGAAATAGCAGGTACTTCTTCAATATATTGGGCCAGGGCATATGGCTCTGCTCCATTATAGGTTACATTCAGATATATTTCATCACAGATAAGAAATAAATTAAATTCCCTGGCAATAGCAACAAACCGCTCCAGAATATATTTAGGATAGACCATTCCTGTTGGATTATCCGGATTGATGATCAGGATGCCTACAATATTTGGATTATATTTCACCTTCATATATAAATCATCCATGTCTGGATACCAGTTATCATCCGGATTAAGTTTATATGTTAAAGGATGTGTGTTGGCATGGGCCGCTTCTGCCGAAGAATGCGTGGAATAAGCCGGTGAAGGACCAATTATACGGGAGGTGGGCAAAAGGTATTGATATAACTTGGCAATGGCATCCCCTAATCCATTAAAGAACAGAATATCCTCTGCATGGATCTGTACTCCACCCCTGCTGTTGTTTAACGAAGCAAGAAATTCCCTGGTTTCATACACTCCTTTCGAATGACAATAACTGTAAGTATCGTCTTCCTTTGATAACCGGATGATTACTTCCTTGATCCAGTGGGGGATCCGCGTATTCTTTTGTACCGGATCTCCGATATTTTCCCAATAGATCTTTTGCCCCAGCCGCTCAATCTGACTGGCCATTTTCACAATTCCCCGAATCTCATAGGTTAACTCGTTAGCCCCTTCACGTAATAATTGCTGCCTCATCTTATATTTTTATTAAACAATTCAACAAAATTATATAAGCATTGCAACAAAAAGAAAAAATATTTGAAACTATTGAATTATTAGTTAAATCTTTTAACCTGAAAAATTCACGAATTTTTCACCCTATCAGGCTGATGGAGCGCCCCGATGATAATCGGGATGCCCATCAGGGTTAACCTGGCGAGGTATCTTATTGAATATCACCTCTATATCTTAAAATTACGCCGAACAACAAAAATTTATGAATAGGTAGGTTAAAAAAAACATGCTTGTTTATTTGCTTGTTAATTGTAAAATTAGCCGCATGGCAAGTACACATAGTAATCTTTAACAATGAATAAGATGACCAAATTTGATACAGAGATTATCAATCAATTGATCCATAACAGACGATCCATATATCCGAATATGTATTCCGGAGAGATCGTAGATGACCAAATAATTCACCAACTCCTCATAAATGCAAATATGGCACCTACACATAAACGCACTGAGCCCTGGCGTTTTACGGTTTTTAAAGGAGCCGGACTGAAAAAACTTGGTGATTTTCAATCATCCCTCTATAAAAAACTGAATCATTTGAAAGACTCTTATAAGGAGGAGACCTATAACATGCTTAAAAACAAGCCCCTGAAAGCTTCACACGTGATTGCAATCGGTATGAAAAGAGATGAAAAGGAAAGGCTTCCCGAAATAGAGGAAATTGAAGCCGTCGCTGCGGCTGTTCAGAATATGTATTTGACGGCTACTGCCTATGGAATCGGTTGCTACTGGGGATCCGGAGGGATCACCTATAAGGAGGAAGCAAAATCTTTCTTTAACCTGGAGCCTGCTGACAGATTATTGGGCTTCTTATACATTGGTATACCAAAAAAATGGCCCAAAGGAAAACGGGATCCGTATGATCAGAAAATCCACTGGGTAAGCTGACATCCCAACAACCATAATCGGCCGAACCCTGGTACACATCCGTTCAGGAACTGTTCGATAATGAACGTTTTTTTAAGTTCTTTTTACCTCAAAATAATGCATCATTCTGATTTTCAGCCCATTATATATTATGGCACATCAATTGAACAATAGTTAGCAAGAATGATGAAACTATGAGAAACATTAAAAACAGATTCTTATTAATTGCAGGTATCCTGATCGCTAGCTTTCTAATATCAGGTCATTTAACCATTGCCGGTCCCAGTGATCTTGAAAATACGGAGATGGAACAATATCAGCTTGCGGAATCAATTTTCTTTGAGATGGTGGTAAAACCAGAAATTGAGAAAGTCAATGGTACTATCTTTAAAGTATATAACAGTAATCAGGAACTCGTCTATGAATCACGGAACAAGACCGATTTGCGATTAAGGAATCTTATTTCAAAAAGTGATTTGCTGACAACGGTTGATCATACAACCTTCTATCAATTGTCTCAATAAAACTCTCTTCATAACGTTAAGGTTAATTTCGATTAGGAAGGCAGACGGCCTTCCTTTTTTTTGGTCGTATTTTTGCAGTACATTAATAAAGTAATGTTTGAAGAATGAAAAATATCAGAAATATTTCGGCAGTCTCATTGTTTTTTATTGCAACGATATTATTTACCGGGGGATGTGAAGGAATTCTTGAAGAGGATGTTATTGAAGAAGGATCCTACATGTTCTGGTCAAACTTTGATGGCCCGCCTATTGACATCTACATTGATGGCCGAAAGTACGGTTCCATCACGGGTTTTTATACTGAGGCCCCCGAATGCGGCACAAGCGGATGTGTAACCGTAACCCTGGAACCGGGTTCTTATGAATTGTATGCCGTAGAACAAACAATTAATGGGCCACAACCGAGGGAATGGCATGATTTTTTTACCATCAGACTGAACGCTTGCGGGAAAAAAGGCCTCTCCGGCTATTGATCCATTACTTATCAGGCGGAAGTACTGGATTTATTCAACCCTTCAGCCTTCTTAAGTTTAGCAACCCTGAAAGCCTTTCTTTCTTTGTAGCCACAGTAATCACACTTATAAAACTTCATCAACTCACCCTCTTCAGCCTCAGTGGGAGATTCCAATATTTCCTCCTTAACAACTTTTAATGTCTGATAACTACACTCCGGACATTGTAAAGCAACCAGATGACCGGAATACTTTTCGATCTTAGTATATCCTGTCTCCTCATCTATCCATACATCATAATCCACTGAAAATACATTTTCTTCAGCCTGCATACCCTCATCCAGGTAAACGTCCTCTTCCTCTTCACTCAATAATTTCATGGGCTTCCCGGTTTTGGGTGACTTTCGGGGATTATACCTCAGCCTCCTTAAACGTTTCTCAATATAAAAAGGATAATAGAACTTTAGTAAATTGGAAATGATCACACCAACAATCAACCCCATCATAATGGTAACAAAAATCCTTACCATTAACCAGATGATCTCTCCTTCCACAACAAGCGTGTTCGCATAAAACGCAAGCGATACGATAATAAAGAGGGAACTGATCCAAAGCGTCTTTATCTCGTATTTGTTAATATAATCGTATCGCCTTTTGTATTCTGTAGTAAATGATAATCGGAGAAAATGGTAAATAACGATCAGGATTCCGATTATCCCCAAAATGAGTGAAATATATTTACCAAATAAATTCCATTTTTCTAAGTATAAATATGCATCCATGGCTAGGGCAGTTTTTTAGTTTTGCCTTAAATAATCCTATAAAAACTATATTTTATTTAATATTCCAAAACAAATATAAAAAAATTGTAAATATCCGAAATCTTTACTTGCAATTTTCCATCAAATATCACTGAATTAAATGGTAATACATAAAATATTTTAGCTGTTGAAGATTGATAGTATATAAAACTTTCATAAGATTTGTATTATTTTTATATTAAATTAAAACATAATAATATATATTTGCAGACTAATTAAAATATAAAAAATTAAAAGCTATGAAAGTAAGACAATTTATTTCACTCGCAATCATTTTCTCTTTTTCACTAACCCTGGTCTTTTTAGCCTCATGTAGTGAAGACGAGGAACCACTTCCCGAACCCGCAACCATTTTACTCAATCCGGATATTACCTCTTTTGAAGGTGTCCCCGGGGATGTAGTCGAAACCCAGGTCTCCGTTAGTGCCCCTGCCGGTTTGGTTGCTGTAACGATCAACAAAACCATTGGAACCGGAAGCCCTGATGAGTTAATGACAGAGACGCCAGCTACCGGCGAAAATCAGGTGGTTTTCGATTTCAGCTATCCCCTTGTTTCTGAGGAAGTTGGAGAAACTGTGGTTTTTGACATCATAGTTGAGGATGCAGCAAGTGCTACAAGCGCTACTAAGTCCTTTACTGTTGAAACTTCTTCACCGCCGGCAAGAAGTTATACTACTATCCTCTTATTTGCTCCACTTCAGGATAAAAGTGCGAAATCATTTTTCAGCACCAATACTGGCACGACCTACTCACCGGACAGCGTCAATGCTACCAATGATCCTTTATCCGCTGATGTTGATTTTGGATATTATTTTGGCGCCAATGATCTTGCCAGCCTTGCTTCTCCTGCCGGTTATTCCACGTTATCGGTATTCGGGGCACAGGTAAACGGATGGGGCACACTGAACGATATCATGTTCAAAACAACCACCCTCGGCGCTTCAGAATTCATTGAAATTGGCACATTCGCTGATATTGATGAGGTCTATGATGCTGCCACCGAAGAAGGAAATATAATTTCCGGACTTGCCGTTGACCAGGTAATTGCCTTCCAGACAGATGCTGATAAAGCAGGCGGTGCTAAAAAAGGAGTGATTTTGGTAAAAGATATCCAGGGAACTTTTAATGAGAATGATTATATCGAGCTCGAAATAGTTGTTCAGGAAAACCCCTTGGAATAAAATAGGAAATTAAAAATTATAGAATATTAAAAAAACCCTGTGGCTTTGTTCACAGGGTTTTTTTTACCTGCACACGCCTATAAACTTCTCTACAAACCGCAGGGTTTCTTCTGACTTTTCATACATCCCCATATGAGCAACCTCTTTCAATCGAAGAATATGACTGTTTGAAGGCATAACTGCCTGTTCAAGACTTTTCCTGAGTGGTAGTGACTGGTCCTTCTCACCAATAATAAACATAACCGGCTTTTGATATTTTTTAATAAACTCGACACTGTTCTCCCGGTCACGCATGGCTCTTGCATACTCCATAACCATTTCTGGGGATGTTTTCCCTGCCAGATTTTTTAAATCATCAATCGTCTCTTCATGAATTCTAATATTCCGTTCGTAAAACAGGGAAGGGATAAATGTTTTTATGAAGGGTGTTACACCATTTCCTTTGATGAAATCTATCAATTTAGTCCGGCTATTCTTTTTTTCCGCAGAATCCTGAAATACATGAGAGTGGAAAAGACCCAGTCCCCGTACGGTATACGAAAATTGCTTGGCAAAGGCGAGTGCAACATACCCCCCGAGGGAATGCCCGATCAATACATAATTTGACACCTTCCTGTCATCAAGAATTTCTTTTATCTCGGCGGCTACATCCTTCAGGCTGAAAGCATAATTCAATCGTGGACTTTTACCGAATCCCGGCAGATCAAAACGGATAACCCGGTATCGCCTGGACAGATGTTTTGCAAAATTTTTCCAGATATAACTTGTCTCGCAATATCCATGTAAAAAAACAACTGGCAATCCCCTGCCGGTTTCAGAGCAAAAAATAGAAGACATGACTTAACCCTTTATTTTAACTTAAAACTGTTTCCAGCACTTCCGTAGCTGCCCTGGAAATACCGGCTGCATCATAATTACATTCGCTGTATAATTGATCCGGGTTACCGTGTTCAATGATCCTGTCCGGTATACCGAGCCTTTTTACGGTAGCATTATACTCGCGATCCGCCATAAATTCTAGAACAGCACTGCCAAATCCTCCCATTAAAGCGCCATCCTCAACTGTCAATACCTTATTGAACTTTGAAAAAACTTCATGCAGCAATTCTTCATCAAGTGGTTTTATAAACCGCATGTCATATAAAGCGGCCTGTACACCATTCAGTTTCAACCTTTCGATCGCTTCAAGCGCAAAATTGCCAACATGTCCGATCGTGAGAATAGCAATATCATTCCCATCAATAATTTTCCTTCCTTTTCCAACCGGGATCTCTTCAAAAGGAACTTCCCAGTTTGTATTAACCCCCTGCCCCCTGGGATAACGTATGCTGACCGGAAGGTCGATATGCGGTAATTGGGCAGTATAAAGCATATTTCTGAGCTCTATCTCATCCATCGGAGCGGAGATGATCAGATTGGGTATGGTGCGCATGTAAGAAATATCATATGCCCCATGATGGGTAGGTCCGTCGGCTCCAACCAGCCCCGCCCTGTCCAGGCAGAAAACAACTTTTAACTTTTGAATGCATACATCATGTATAACCTGATCATAAGCCCGCTGCATGAAGGTGCTGTAGATATTGCAATAAGGCACCAGTCCCTGGGTAGCCAGACCGGCAGAAAAAGTGACCGCATGTTGTTCTGCAATTCCGACATCAAATGCCCTTTCAGGCATCTCATTCATTAGCAAATTCATGGAAGAACCGGTTGGCATTGCCGGGGTCACCCCCATTATTTTTTTATTTTTCTTAGCCAGCTCAACAAGCGTTTTTCCAAAGACATCCTGGTATTTGGGAGGTTGCGGTATATCAACTACTTTTTTGTGGATCTCACCAGTCAGCTTATCAAATTTGCCAGGAGCATGCCACTTGGTCTGATCCTTTTCAGCCTGCAGAAATCCCTTCCCTTTAACCGTAATACAGTGCAGGATCTTGGGCCCCGGTATATCCTTCATATCCTTGAAAATATGTACCAGGTGGTCCACGTCATGGCCGTCAACAGGCCCGAAATACCTTAAATTCAATGATTCAAACAAGTTGCTGTGCTTGAGCAACATTGATTTTATGCTGTTCTCGACGTTGGAAATAATATCACGTGCATTCACACCGAATTTACTCACCTTACCAAGGACATTCCATACTTCATCCTTTATCTTATTATAGGTATGAGAAGTTGTTATATCAGTAAGATAATCTTTTAATGCCCCCACATTGGGATCAATTGACATGCAGTTATCATTCAATACAATAAGTAAATTAGAATTGGATACCCCTGCATGATTCATCGCTTCAAAAGCCAGCCCCCCGGTCATGGCTCCATCACCGATCACCGCAATATGTTGTCTTTCAGCGTCTCCCTGATATTTTGAAGCAATGGACATGCCCAAAGCAGCTGATATCGATGTGGATGAATGACCCACACCAAAAGCGTCATAAATGCTTTCTGACCTCTTTGGGAAACCAGAAAGACCCTTATAAACCCGGTTTGTAGAAAAGGCCTCTCTTCTGCCGGTTAATATCTTATGCCCGTATGCCTGATGGCCTACATCCCAAACCAGCAGGTCCCTGGGAGTATTAAAGACATAGTGAAGGGCAACAGTTAATTCAACTACCCCTAAACTCGCACCGAAATGACCTCCGTAAACAGAAACATGATCAATAATAAATTGCCTCAGCTCCTGAGAAAGCTGAACCAGTTGGGCTGGCTCCAGCTTCCTGATATCTTCTGGTGAATTGATGGATTTAAGAGTTTCTCCGGGCTCTACTAACATGATTACGCTTATTTTTAAGGATTTTAACCCGTTGGCTGTATGTTTTGTTTAAACTAATATGAGAATTTTTTTATAGATGTAAAAATACATTTTTTTATTTTGTATTTAGCATATACAGGGAATAGTCCTATCTTTGAAAATTGTATTATGAGCCTATCATATAATTCCTCATGCGGTGAGCTTCGAAATTAAACTACCTCTGTTTGAAGGCCCTTTTGATCTTCTCCTCTTTTTTATTGAGAGAGATGAACTGGATATTTATGATATACCGATTTCAAGAATAACCGAGGACTTCCTCAGATATTTAAGAGAACTTGAGACAATGAATATCGAAGTGGCCAGTGAGTTTATAGTAGTTGCCGCCACACTTATGCGAATAAAAGCCAAAATGCTCCTGCCAAGACCATCACTCGATGAAGAAGGAAATGAAATTGACCCCAGAGAAGAGCTCGTAAAACATCTGCTGGAATATAAAAAATACAAATCAGTCGTTGGCGAGTTGATGAATATGGAAGAAAAGTCGCTATTTAAAGAGAAACGCGGCAATATATTAAGGGAAGCAAAAAAACTTTCCGAACTTACCAATGTGGAAGCCGAACTTCAGGATGTTGACCTCTATAAACTACTGAAGGCTTTCGAAAAGGCCATGGACCGTTATATTGTGGAAAGCAATAAACCTTCCCATACAGTAGTACAATTCCCCTATACTATTGAAGAACAAAAACATTATGTCCTTCGTGAATTGAAAAGTAAAGAAAGACTTTCATTTGCAGAGATCATTCAGGGCAATCCCGTAAAAATTGTCGTAATTTTTAACTTCCTGGCGATCCTGGAAATACTCCAACTCAAACTGGCCACTATTTCTGTTGGCGAGGGTTTTAATAATTTCTGGCTAAAGCAAACCGATGATAAGGTACCCCACGAAGGTTAATATCCAATCACTCTAATTATCGTAATATTCCAGAACAGAGAAGAAAAAATTTGCCTCGATGATAGCATTCTCATCTGAATCTGAACCATGCACAGCATTAGACTGTACTGATTTGGCGTATAATTTTCTTATCGTGCCGGTTTCAGCTTTTGCCGGATCAGTAGCACCAATAAGGTTACGAAATTCCTGCACGGCATTTGCTTTGGAAACCACCATGGCAATAATTTTACCGGAAGACATATAATCACACAGGCTTTCATAAAAAGGTCGCTCCTGATGAACGGCATAAAACCTGGCTGCCTGTTCACGGGTAAGCCTCGTTAATTTCATAGATAATATTCTAAATTCAGCTGCTTCGATCATCTTAATAATGGCACCGGCATTACCCTCCGCAACAGCATCAGGTTTGATCATAGTAAATGTGATGTTACCATTCATAATTATTGTTTTTGAAGCAAAAATAGTTATTAATACTCTTCAGATACCAATATTAATTTAAATTTACCCTTCGTCAGGATAAAGAGTTATGACATGGCCGGATTTTTGTTTTTATATAATTAATTGCCACTTTTACATTTCTATTTTTAGTTGTCAGGAAATTAACAGATTTTAATGCTCAACTTTAAGGACGTTAAAGCCTTATTATCCGCCCCAGGAAAAATTGTCATCATTCCACATACAAATCCGGATGCAGACGCCCTGGGTTCCTCGCTTGGATTGAAGGAATATTTATCAAAAAAAGATCATGAGGCCGTGGTGATAAGCCCTTCGGTATATCCCAAATTCCTGAATTGGATGGTAGGCCAGGAATTAGTGATTGTTTTCGATAAGAATAACAAAAACCAGATTGAAACATTGATCCAACAGGCTGACATAATTTTTTGCCTTGACTTCAACAGCCTCAAGAGAATTGACGAACTGGGCGAGATGGTTGAAAAAAGCAAGGCCAAGAAATTTCTTATCGACCATCATCTTGACCCTGATGATTTTGCTGATTTCGAATATGCCAGTACTGAGGCCGCAGCCACAGCAGAATTGATCTATGAGTTTATCGTTAAGCTTGGTGAGAGAGAATTGATTAATCAATCTATCGCTGAGAATCTTTATGCCGGCATCATGACAGACACAGGGCAATTCAAACACAAGAATACAACACAAAATGTTTATTATGTTTCCGCCAACCTGATGGAATTGGGTGCCGACACCGCCAAGATCGCCAGCCTGATCTATGACACTAACTCCTACAGCCGCTTAAAGTTTCTTGGATTTGTGCTGAGTCAGAGACTCAAATTCCTTAGCGAATATAACACGGCTTATATGGCCATAAGTGCGGAAGATCTCGATCGCTTCAAGTCAAAAACAGGTGATACCGAAGGACTTGTAAACTATGCTCTGAGTCTTGAAGAAGCTATTCTGGGAGTATTAATTACGGAGAGGCCGGAAGGGATCCGGCTATCCCTGCGGTCAAAAGGCGATTTCTCGGTGAATGATTTTGCCCGTGAACATTTTAATGGGGGGGGGCATAAAAATGCAGCCGGTGGCATCAGTAATCTTTCTTTTGAAGAGACGGTAAAAAAGTTTGAAAGTATTCTGAAAGATTATAAATCTGAACTGAATCAGCAGGCAGATGAATACAGAATATGATTTTTCAATATTAATTTTTTGTGCCCTCTTCATATCCGCCTGCGGAGGCAACGAACTCTGGGAAACTGATGAGGGCGTAAAATTTAAAATTGTAAGGGATGTCAATGGCCCTGATTTTATCAATGGCCATTATGTCTATCTTACGATGGACTATTATGACGAAGATGACTCCTTGCTTTTTACCTACAGGGATAAGAGTATACCGGTCACACTTCTGTATATTGATTCGATCTGGAATAAAAGCGGCCAGATTTACCAGGTTTTGAAATTGTTAAATGTTGGAGATAGCGCTATCTTTAAGGTAAATGCTGCTGATCTCTTTGAAAGGTCATTCAGGGGCGCTATTCCGGCAGGCATTAAGCCAGAAAGCGAGATTACCTTTTATGTGGGCGTTGAAAATATGACATCCGCCAAAGAATTCAGGTTATGGCAGGCTGACTTATATCGTCAGCAACAGGAAAAGGTGAGAATCGCCCGCGAAGAGCAATTCCTTGAAGACCTGAGCATTATTGATCATTTTATGGAGAATCATGGCATCATACCCATGGAACTTGCCTCTGGTGTTCGATATGTGGTCCATAAGGAAGGCCGGGGAAAACCCCCCAAAAAAGGGGATCTTGTAACGATCCTTTATACAGGAAAGTTACTGGATGGGACAGTTTTTGATTCCTCCAATAAAAAAAACGAGCCGTTTACATTCATTATGGGAATGGAAAATGTTATTACAGGGTTAAACCAGGGCGTTTCCATTATGCCTGAAGGTGCAAAATATACGTTATATATACCTTCAACCCTGGCCTATGGGGCGCGTGAAATAGGGAAAATTATAAGGCCAAACAGTATTCTTGTTTTTGAAGTTGAAGTTTTGGAAATTGAAAAAAGAGATTGAAGATGAAAGCGACTACGTTTGTTACTGGTGTACTGCTCGGGATAGTATTGTCCTCTTGTGAAAGAACAGAATTCTATAGCCCGTATACGCAACTCCAGGAAGATATTGCGATCCTGGATAAATTCCTCGAAGAAAATAATATTAACGCAACCCAATCCGCCTCAGGCCTGCGGTATGTTAT
>CAZYDB010000043.1:0-3578 GCA_964645995.1 uncultured Roseivirgaceae bacterium | reverse complement strand
GACCTGATTAAAGTCCATTATACCGGAACCCTGTTGGATGGTACAAAATTTGATTCTTCCTACGACAGAAATGAGCCCTTCTCTTATACCCACGGTGTAGGCACGGTAATCAGAGGATGGGATGAAGGACTTTCATACATTGGCGAAAGAGGAAAGATTACTTTATATATCCCTTCAGTCCTTGCCTACGGCAGGACTTCACAAGGAGATTTGATCGGACCCAATGAAAACCTGATCTTTGATATTGAACTGCTTAGCGTTCAGTAAACTTATCACCTATGCTGGAATTATGCTTTGCTACCAATAATCAGAATAAACTATCTGAGATCAGGCAAATGCTGGGTAAAACCCTCAGAATACTCTCCCTGCACGATATTAACTGCAGGGAAGAAGACATTCCGGAGAATCAGAAAACATTGGAAGGCAACTCATTGGAAAAAGCCTGGTATATCTATGACAAATATGGCCTCAGGAGCTTCGCTGATGATACCGGACTTGAAGTTGATGCACTTAACGGCGAACCTGGAGTATACTCAGCCCGCTATGCCGGTCCGCAAAAAAACAACAGCCAAAACATAGCCCTTCTCCTGGAAAAACTTAATAATGCCCCTAACAGAAAAGCCAGGTTTAGAACGGTGATCACACTTTTCCTGACAGAGCAGCCCCTGCAGTTTGAAGGTATCGTGAATGGGATGATCACAGATAAAATAGCCGGGGATTCTGGATTTGGCTATGATCCGGTTTTTATACCGGAAGGTTATCAGAAAACATTTGCTCAATTATCAATGGCTGAAAAAAACAGGATAAGTCACAGAGGATTTGCTTTCAGAAAACTTGTTGATTATGTTCATTCAAAACCTGGTCTAATTGCATGAAAAAGCCCTTTGTGATCGGCGTTACCGGTGGTAGCGGTTCAGGTAAAACCTTATTCATCAAAAAATTGTTGAATGACTTTTCTGATAAAGAAATATGCCTGATCGCTCAGGATAATTATTATAAAACCAGGGACCAGCAGCCAAGGGATGATAAGGGGTTTCTTAATTTTGACCTGCCGGAATCAATTGACCTGACCGCGTTTCTGAATGATGTGAAAAGACTGATGTCTGGCGAATCGGTCACCATCATGGAATATACATATAATAATCCCGACCTGCCGAGGAGAAATATAACTTTCCTGCCTGCTCCCATTATTATTATTGAAGGGATATTCGTTATGTCATACAAACCCCTGCATGATCTCCTTGACCTGAAAGTATTTATCCATGCTATGGAACATATCATGCTTTCCCGGCGCATCATTAGAGATGAGAATGAAAGAGGATACGACCTGCAGGATGTACTATACAGATACAAGCACCATGTAATGCCTTCCTATAGAAAATATATTCTGCCAAATAAGGAAGAATGCGATATAGTTATTAACAATAATGATAATTTCGAAACGGGGAAGGCTGTTATGTATTCCTATCTGAAAAATATCCTTGAATGAATAGTTATATAATACTTTATACACCTCCCCAAACAAATTGATTTTTAAATAATTATAGTTAATTTTGCCATCCGATATAAAATATGGTGAAGACAAAGAAAAACATACCGGACCTCTTGCGAGCTATCACCCTGATAACAGGTTTATTAACTGCTTCCGTATCTTTTTTCGAATATGGTATTCAGGAAAAGATCAGGGAGGAATTTGGATCCGGTAACGAGATCCAGGAAAAGGGGGGGCATAGTCAGGCTGAAAATGAAGATTCTTTTTATGTTCCTGATTACCAGGCGACTATTTCCTCTTTTCAACTTCATATTGATCAGGCTCCGGCCTTACAGGACTATATCCCCGGAATTGTACTCATAAAAAAATGGTATCAACGGGAACTATGCCTGTCAGGGCTTGCCTTTTTCAAGACCTTATTTCAGCATATCATCTCTCCTAACGCTCCCTAGGTCTTTCACCTGCAACATGAGTTGACCAGCTTTTTTTTAACCCAAAATTCAAACGAATTCTAATCGAAAGAAAATGAAAAATAAAAATTTTATTATAACCCTTACAGTGATCATCACTCTGCTCTGTCTGTACTACCTGTCATTTACCTTTGTTTCCCGGTCAATACAGAATGACGCCATTGAGTATGCGACTGATGAATCGGGTAACCTCGATTTCTACAAAAGACAGACATACCTTGATTCAGTCTGGAATGTGCCGGTATATAATTTTTTTGGAATTGGTTTTACTTATAAGGAAGTTAAAGATACTGAACTTAGTCTCGGACTAGACCTGCAGGGTGGTATGCATGTAACACTTGAGGTGTCCCCTGTGGATATTATCAAAGGATTAAGCGGAAACAGTGAAAATCCGCAATTCCTCCAGGCGCTGGAACTGGCCAGGAAAAGGCAGAAGAACTCGCAGGAATCCTTTGTCGATCTTTTTTACTCAGCCTTTAAGGAAGTTGATCCTAATGGACGGCTAAGTGTGATTTTTTCAAATGCTGCCAATCGGGGACGTATCAGTCTGACTACTTCCGATGATGAGATCCTTCGAATTATTAGGGATGAAGTAAATGATGCGATCGACAGATCTTTTGAAATATTACGAACCAGGGTTGACCGCTTTGGCACCTCTCAGCCAAATATTCAGAAGCTGCCGGGTACTGGAAGGATTCAGGTGGAACTACCGGGTGTAGACAACCGGGAAAGAGTAAGAAAACTGCTATCAGGAGTTGCCAAACTCGAATTCTGGGAAGTTTATGAGCTTCAGGAAATGGCACCGACACTCAATGCCATCAATGAAAAGTTGGTGGAGGAAAGAAAACTCAACCTCGATGAACTTGAGGCTGAAGATCCTGACAACCTTAGCCGGGAACCGGGACTTAGTGATGATGATCTTGCCGCCCTGCTGACCGATCCGGAGCAGGCTGAAAGCGATACGGCAACAGATGATCTTGCCGCTCAGCTTGAAGGAGATTCGGCAGCTATCGATTCTCCAGAAGATGCTTTTGCCTCCGCCCTGTTCACCCTCAGGAAACCACCCTATTATAATCTTTTCTATGATGTAAAAGATACTTCCAGGATCAACAGGATACTGCAGCGTCCGGATATCAAAACCTTGATACCCAATAATATGAGGTTTTACTGGAAAAACAAGCCTATTGAAAGCGAAGGTGATGCTGAAGTCCTCGAGCTTTTCGCTGTCAAGGTGAGAAGAGGAGGCCAGGCTCCACTCACCGGTGAGGTGATCACTGATGCAAGACCTGATTTCGATGAGACCGGCAATCCGGGCGTCTCGATGCAGATGAATGCCAACGGTGCAAAAGTATGGAGAAGGCTTACCAGTGAAAATATTAACCGGAGGATTGCCATTGTATTGGATGGATACGTCTATTCCGCACCCAATGTAATCACTGAAATACCTAATGGAAGCTCGCAAATAACCGGCAATTTCACCCTTGAGGAATCAAGAGACCTGGCCAATGTATTAAAAGCCGGTAAGCTTCCGGCGCCTACAAGGATTGTTGAAGAGGCCGTTAAGGAATTTCGAAAACTGGAGACCGGAAACCGCCTGCCGGCCGCCCTCGGCCTCG
>CAZYDB010000042.1:0-20547 GCA_964645995.1 uncultured Roseivirgaceae bacterium | reverse complement strand
GGGGGATCTTGAGATCTGGCGCTTCAGGGAAATCGTTGATGATAATTCTGAAGATATCTGGGATCATGACAAGATCAGTCTTTCTGAAGCAAAAAAGATTGAGCCTGACTTCGAAATCGGTGAAGAGGTTGCTGAAGAGGTGAAGCTTGAAGATTTTGGCAGGCGGGCGGTAATGATGGCCAGGCAGACACTTATTCAGAAGATCAAAGATCTTGAAAAGGATATACTCTTCCAGAAATATAAGGACCTGGTTGGGGAATTGATCCTTGGGGAAGTCTATCAGATACTTACACGGGAGGTTTTGCTGATTGATGCCGAGGGTAATGAGTTGATTCTTCCCAAGAGTGAACAAATCGGGAAGGACCGTTATAGGAAGGGGGAGACCGTCAGAGCAGTTGTTCAGCGTGTTGAGCTTGTTAATGGTAACCCAAGGATAATATTATCGAGAACTTCGCCAAAATTTCTTGAACGCTTATTTGAAAGTGAAGTACCGGAGGTGTTCGATGGCCTGATCACTATTCGCAATGTAGTCAGGGAACCGGGCGAAAGGGCAAAGGTCGCTGTGGAGTCATATGATGACAGGATTGATCCTGTCGGTGCCTGTGTCGGCATGAAAGGCTCACGCATTCATAGTATTGTGCGTGAACTTCAGAATGAGAATATTGATGTGATCAATTATACGGATAACCTCGAATTGTATATTCAGCGATCCTTAAGCCCGGCAAAGATCTCTTCTATCAAGATTGAAAAAGATGAAGGGCGTGTTTCTGTATTTATGAAACCCGATCAGGTATCGCTGGCTATTGGAAAAGGAGGTTTTAATATTAAATTAGCCAGTAAGTTGGTCGGCTTTGAGATAGATGTATTCAGAGACCTGGATGAAGGAGAGGAGGAAGATGTGGATCTGGATGAATTTGTTGATGAAATAGACGGTTGGGTAATCGATGAGTTGAAACGGGTGGGTTTGGATACGGCAAAAAGTGTATTAGCCCTGCCAGTTGAAGACCTCAATCGAAGAACCGATCTTGAGGAGGAAACCATAGAGAATGTTCTGAAAATACTAAAACAGGAGTTTGATTAAATTCAGATACAGATAAGGAGTCAATATGAGTGCAGAAAAAACAATGAGACTTAGTCAGGTTGCCAGGAAATTGAACATTGGTAAAAATACCATATTGGATTTTCTGAATTCCAAAGGTTTTGAAGTTGAGAATAATCCTAATTCAAAAATTTCGGCAGAGCAGTTTGAAATGCTTGCCAAAGAGTTTGCCTCATCGGCTTTGGATAAGGAGGAAGCACTGGGTCTCACCATAGGAAAAAAGCATACGGATAATTTTGTTATTGACTCGGAAGATGAAGATGAAGACAAACAATCAGATGATGAAGAGGAGATTCTGATCAAGAGCATTACTACTTCAAAAGATCAGGAAGAAAATAAGGAAGAAGAGAAGGAACAGGTTGAAAAAGAAGAGCCGCCGGCGGAAGAATCCTGGGATGATAAGCCCAGGCTCCAGGGCATAAAGGTGGTTGGAAAAATTGACTTGGAAGAGAAAAAGAAGTTGGAAGAAGAAAAGGAAGAAGAAGAAAAGAAGGAAAAGGAAGAAGAAAAAGAACCGGAAGCGGAAGTACAGGAAGAGAAGGAAAAACCTGAAGAAGCCACCAAAGCGGAGGCGGAAGAGGAAAAAGAGCCTGCAGCATCCATTGAAAAAGAAGAAGAACCCGAAGAAGATAAAAAAGAAATAAAAGAAGAAGCAAAAGAGCAGGATAAGGTTATTGAAGGCCGGGCCTCTTCTTTGAAGGGATTGACGGTTGTCGGCAAAATCGATCTCCCTGAGAAGAAAAAGAAAGTTGCAGAGCCTGTAGCTTCCAGCGACGAGAAGAAGGAAAAGAAAAAGAAGAAGCGCCCCAGGAAGCGTATCAAATCTGATAAATCCGAAGAGTGGGATAAAAAGAAAGAGGAGGGCAAGCCAAGGACAAAAGACAGAAAAAGGCATCAGAAAGAAGAATTGTCGGATAAGGAAATACAGGAACAGGTTAAAGCAACTCTGGCTAAATTAAGCGGATCCAAAACCAAAGGGTCTGTCAGCCGGTCCAAGTACAGGCGTGAAAAAAGATCGGCAGCTGCTGAAGCCCATGAAGAACAAATGCAGAAGCAGCAGGAAGAATCCAAAGTACTGCAGGTAAATGAATTTATTTCAGCTAACGACCTGGCTTCCGTGATGAATGTCAATGTGAACGAGGTGATCTCCACCTGTATGAATCTCGGCATGTTTGTTTCCATCAATCAGCGACTCGATGCAGAGGCGATCACTATTATTGCCGATGAGTTCGGATATGATGTTAAGTTTACCTCTGAAGATGAAGAGTACGAAATTGTAGAGAGCGAAGACAGTCCCGAAGATCTAAAAGAAAGGCCGCCTATTGTAACAATAATGGGTCATGTAGACCATGGGAAGACTTCACTACTGGATTTTATACGTCATTCCAAGATCATCGAAGAAGAAGCAGGCGGCATCACCCAGCATATCGGTGCTTATGATGTGGTAACGGATAGCGGTAAGCGAATCACCTTCCTGGATACACCGGGTCACGAAGCATTTACCGCCATGCGTGCCAGGGGTGCCAAGATCACTGATGTTGTTATTATCGTTGTGGCGGCAGACGACCATGTGATGCCCCAGACTAAGGAGGCGATCAACCATGCTATGGTCGCCGAGGTGCCCATAGTGATCGCCGTTAACAAGATTGACAAGCCTAATGCCAATCCTGAAAAGATCAAAGAAGAGTTAGCCAATATTAACTTATTGGTTGAGGAATGGGGCGGGAAATATCAGAGTCAGGATATATCAGCAAAAAGCGGAGTAGGTATTGATGAGCTACTTGAAAAGGTATTGCTTGAGGCCGAGTTATTGGAGCTGAAGGCCAATCCGGATAAACCGGCTGTAGGTGCCGTTATAGAAGCTTCTCTTGACAGGGGAAGGGGATATGTGGCTACCATACTGGTACAGACAGGATCTTTAAAAGTTGGGGATATTGTCGTAGCGGGTGCTCATTATGGAAGGGTTAAAGCCATGTTCGATCATTTGAGCAATAAAATTTCATTGGCTGATCCGTCGAAGCCGGTGCTGATGCTTGGGCTTGACGGCGCTCCGCAGGCAGGGGATGTCTTTCACGTGATGCAAACCGAACGGGAGGCCAGAGAAATTGCAAATAAAAGGTTGCAACTTATCAGGGAACAGTCTATACGGTCGAAAAAGCACATCACACTGGATGAAATTGGCCGAAGACTGGCAATAGGTAGCTTTAAGGAATTAAATGTTATTGTAAAAGGTGATGTTGATGGTTCGATCGAAGCATTGTCAGACTCATTATTAAAACTGTCCACCCAGGAAGTACAGATCAATATCATTCATAAGGCGGTCGGCCAGATATCAGAATCCGATGTCCTGCTGGCCTCTGCTTCAGATGCCATTATTATCGGCTTCCAGGTGAGGCCCTCTGCCAGTGCCCGAAAACTGGCTGAGCAGGAAGAAATAGAGATCAGGTTGTACTCGATCATCTATGATGCGATCAATGAACTGAAAGATGCTATGGAAGGCATGCTGGCACCGGAAGTGCAAGAGATCATTACCGGTAATGTCGAAGTACGGGATGTCTTCAGGATCTCTAAAGTTGGTACCGTAGCCGGATGTATGGTGACGGATGGTTATGTTAAGAAATCCAATAATATCCGGTTGGTACGGGATGGAATTGTGATTTTCACCGGTGAGATAAGAGATCTGAAACGATTCAAAGAAGATGTGACCGAAGTTAAATCCGGCTATGAATGCGGTATCAGTATTAAAAATTATAATGATATCAAAACGGGTGATGTGATCGAAGGCTTTGAAGAAAGAGAGGTTGCCAGAAAACTCTGATGATCATATTATAAATCCCATTATACGACCAGTGACCTCACTGGTTTTTTTGTAATGCCTATGGATGCTCATTGGTTGCTATCCTTTATTACCATTATTATTGTTTTTTTGGCCTTATTGTTGATCCTTGGATTGATCAGGCCATGGTATGTGCTATGGTTTCTTCACAGGAAGAACAGACTTCTTGTGATCCTTTATCTTCTCCCTTTAATTGTACTGATGTTATTGATAAGAGTATTGGCCGGTCATTATTTATCCTGAGGAGCTTTATTGCCAAATTTGAGAATATACCCTGTCCCTCCCCGTCCCTCACTGGAGATAAATAAATTTCCTTCTTCATCAAAGCAGATCCCTTCAGGCTGACTCAACAACCCTCTTTTCAGCCAGGCCATTCCTTTGCATTTACCTTCTTTATTCATGACCACCAATAGTTTTCCGACAGAGGCTATTATGAAAATGTCACCTGATACAGGATGTATGGCAATACCTGAAGGCTTGAAGGGCATATGCCTTCTTGGCTGTAAGTGATGTGCTACCAGCCATTCACGAAATTCTCCGGAAGTAAAATTGATCAGCGGTATTTCACCGGGGGAATTATTTTCCAGGGTATATCGATATATTGCTCTTCCCCTTACCTTATTGCCGCCAACTTCGGGGTCTCCTTTACAGACGATATAGAATTCACCTGGTTTATGGCCGGGCGATATTCCTTCGATATCATTGTGGGTTTTGAAAGGAGTGGATATTTTTTTGGCTTCAGTTTCATCATTGCCGCTAAGGGAAATGCAGAAAAGATCACCATCACTTTGTATGGCATAGGCTTCCTCACCAACATGAGCTACCCCTTCATAATCTCCTGAATTTTTAAAATTGATCTCCCGAATAATTTTTTGTTGATCCGTATCATAATAATACAGGATGCCTTCTTCATCCTCGACACATAAAAGAACACCATCACCCAAATAATCCATTCCTGAAATTTCTTCCATTTTTTTGGGAAGGTCAAATCTCGTCTCAGCCGAATCCAGTTGATAGACATAATTTTCAGATACGATCCTGAAGGAATGATCACTATCCCGTGGAATACAGCCGGCAGTGAAACTAATAATTAAGATCATTGAGGCCATTAAAGAAGTAAAGGACAGGACTGTTCTGATTTTGACTAACATTTGATTTTGACTACATTCATCGTTATATAAGGCAAAAGATAGATCGATTTTCAAAAAAATGCATATTTATTTTAAAATAAATCAATTGAGATAAAAAATATTTATCTTTAAATACCAAAATAAAAGGGTTGATGGAATTTGAAACGGATTTACTGAAGAAATGCGAAGCCTACGCAAAATCATTCTTTAAAAAAAACTTACCGGATAAGATCTTTTATCATGATCTTAAACATACCTCTGAAGTTGTTGACGCTGCGGAGGAGATAGGACGGGCAATGGATCTAAAAGATGAGGAACTGGAAACGGTTATGATCGCAGCCTGGTTCCATGATACGGGATATTTTAGAGGGCAAAAGAATCACGAGATGAAGAGCAAGGAAATTGCCGCTGACTTTTTACGCAGCCGGGGGATAAGTGAAAAAAAGATTGCGGATGTGGGCGGTTGTATCATTGCTACAAAAATTCCACAACGACCCACTAATATCATGGAAGAAGTCCTCTGTGATGCCGACCTTTATCATTTATCAACGGAAGAATTTTTTAATAAATCAGAGCTTCTCAGAAAAGAGTTTTCAATTACCGGAGAGGATGAAATAGAAAACAACGAATGGTTAAAAACGACCATTAAATTTTTAAAAAAGCATAGTTTCTTTACCGATTATGCCCGAAAAAAATTACTGCCTAATAAAAATGAGAACCTCGAAAAGCTCAGGTCCATTAAGAATGATTTAAAACTGGAGAATGAACGGGAAGACAAAAACGATGGAGGAGAAATACCATCCAAAGAAAGTAAGGAAAGTAAGAAAGGTAAAAAGAAAGGGAAAAAAAAGCCCAGTAGGGGGATCGAAACGCTCTTCAGGCTGACTTCAAGAAATCATGTAGATTTCAGTTCCATGGCCGATAATAAAGCAAACATCATGATATCGATCAATGCCATCATGATGTCCATCCTTTTTTCGGTGCTTTTCAGGCGGTTTGATGAGTACGAGAACCTCATCATTCCAACCATCATTCTATCCCTTGTCTGTACTACGACGATCATCTTTGCTATCCTGGCAACCAGGCCAAATCTTACAACCGGTGTATTTACCAAAGAGGACATTGAAAAAAGAAGAACGAATTTACTTTTTTTTGGAAATTTCTATAGAATGCCTCTTGCCGACTATGAGTGGGGCGTCCATCAATTAATGGATGATCGTGATTTTCTGTATGGCAGCATAATCAGGGATATTTATTTTCTGGGCAAGGTTTTAGGCAGGAAATATCTCCTTTTGCGCATCTCATACACCATTTTTATGTTTGGGTTAATCATTTCATTAATTTCATTTGCAGTATTTGTATTCTTTTTCCCCAGGCAATCTTTATAGGGCGTTAAAAATTTTAGGATAATGAAAAAACCGATATTTTTTTTAGCCATTTTTTTAATCTATGTCCAATGTGAAACAACTGATGATCCCGGTACTTATCTTTTTCTTGACCCGGATCTTCCCATCGATGAGCGTGTAGACAACCTGATCAGCCAGTTAACCATGGAAGAAAAGGTGGGTCAGCTCAACTATGACGCACCGGCTGTCGAGCGCCTGGGCATTCCCGAATATAACTGGTGGAACGAATGTTTACATGGTGTTGGAAGGGCCGGGCTGGCAACGGTATTTCCTCAAGCGATCGGCATGGCTGCTTCCTGGAATGAAGACCTCTTACATACTATCGGGAATGTCATTTCTGATGAAGCAAGGGCGAAATATTATGCCTTTCAAAGAGCTGAGAAGCGGGACATCTATTATGGCCTTACTTTCTGGACACCCAATATCAATATTTTCCGTGATCCCCGGTGGGGTCGTGGGCAGGAGACTTATGGAGAAGACCCGTTTTTAACAGGCAGACTGGCTGTTCCTTTTATCCGGGGCTTACAGGGAGACCATGACAAATATTTAAAGGTTGTTGCCACCGCCAAACACTTTGCCGTTCATTCAGGGCCTGAACATTCGAGGCATAGTATTAATATTGATGTTAGCAATACCGATTTGTATGAAACCTATCTGCCTGCTTTCAGGGATGCGGTGAATAAGGCGGATGTTGCTTCCATTATGTGTGCCTATAATCGTTTTCGGGATGAAGCCTGCTGTGGGAGCAACCTGCTGCTGCAGTCTGTTTTACGGGATGACTGGAATTTCAAAGGTTATGTGGTCTCCGATTGTGGGGCAATAAGTGATATTTACCAGGACGAAGGGCATGATATGGTTGACACCCCCGCACAGGCAGCGGCAATAGCTTTTCGCGCCGGGACGGATCTTAATTGCGGAGGCACTTCAAAGCACCTTGTGGAGGCGCTTGAGAAAGGGCTAATCGGGGAGGAGGAGATTGACAAAGCCCTGCGCCGCCTTTTTACTGCCAGGTTTAAACTGGGCCTTTTCGACCTGCCCCAGCAGGTGCCTTTCTCTTCGATAACTTATGATGAAGTCAGGAGTGAGGAAAACCTGAAGACCGCCCTGCAGGCTTCCCGGGAATCTATTGTCCTCTTGAAGAACGATAATATTCTCCCACTACCGGCGGATGTAGGAAAGGTAGCTGTTATTGGACCCCTTGCCGATGATTACCGTGTATTACTTGGTAATTACAATGGAACGTCGGATAATCTGTTCACACCCTTACGGGCAATCAGGGATTATATGAAAGACTCAGGAGGTGAAGTGTATTATTCTGCCGGTTGTCAGGTTACAGCCGGAGTACCTATTCTGGAGCCTGTTCCCTCCGAATATCTGACCACTACCGATCAGCAGGACAGGGGCCTGAACGCCCGTTATTTTGATAACAGGGACTTTGAAGGCGAGCCCGCTATTACCCGGGTGGATGACAGGGTGAATTTCTGGTGGTATGACCAGACTCCCGTGAATGGCGGGATGGCTGAGGAATTCGGGGTTGTTTGGGAGGGATATATCAAGGCCCCTGCCTCTGGTGAGTATTCAATAGGAGTCAATGCCGGCAATGCTGCCCGTTTTTATTTTCAGGATTCGTTGAGACTCGGGTTTGATAACGTCCATCATCCTCTGCAGCAATCTTTTGTCGTTTCTCTGGAAGAAGGCACTTTATATCCCGTAAGACTTGAATTTTTCAGTTATGGTAATGATCCACAGGCGCATCTGCTTTGGGGGCGGATGGATGAAGACCTTACGGATGAAGCCCTGCAGCAGGTGGGGCGCTCGGATGTTGTTATCTTATGCATGGGGCTTTCACCCTATCTTGAAGGGGAGGAGATGCCTGTGAAAGTAGAAGGTTTTTCAGGGGGTGACCGGACAGATATCAAATTACCATCCACACAACTTGAGTTAATGAAAAAAGTTGTGGCGACTGGTAAACCTGTGGTCCTTGTGCTGATGGGAGGATCATCAATAGCCGCTACTTTTGCCGATCAGCATATTCCCGGTATCCTTCATGCATGGTACCCGGGAGAGATGGGCGGTAAGGCGATAAAAGAGGTATTATTTGGCGAAGTGAACCCTTCAGGAAAACTCCCTTTGACATTTTACAGATCTGTTGACGATCTGCCTCCGTTTGACGACTACGGCATGTCAGAGCGTACCTATAAATATTTTACCGGGAAAGTTCTGTATCCGTTTGGCCATGGACTCTCCTACACGCATTTTCAATATTCTGACCTGCAGGTGAACCCCGTGGAGTCCAATACCCTGGAGGCTGTCACGGTTTCCGTGAAAGTACGAAATGCAGGAACCAGGCCAGGAGCTGAAGTAGTGCAGTTATATCTTAAAGATTTGATTTCAAGTGTTGATGTCCCTCATGTATCTTTGGAGGGTTTTGAAAAGATTGTACTGGCACAGGGAGAAGAAAAAGTAGTTTCGTTCCGCATCAATCCTGATCAACTGTCGGTTATTAATGATAATGGAGAGGCGATCGTTGAGCCGGGGTCCTTTAAGCTTTTTGTTGGAGGGAAACAGCCCGGGATGACTGGTACTGCCGACAATCCTACTACACAGGTGTTGGAAGGGATGTTTACCTATTCGGGTTCGGCAACATCCCTGAAGGATTAATTGTATTTCTCCTGAAGGTATGTCTGGAATTCAGTCTGTGCTCTTATCCCTGGGGATTCCCCATGATTGGTAACCGGCAGATTATTAAGTTTATGATCCAGTATTCTGGCCTTGATTGTGTCGGACCATTGGAGATCGATTAATGTTTTGATCTCCTTTTGGAGTTCTTCGTTGTAGACAGGGAATATAACTTCTATTCTGTCCCGCAGATTTCTGGACATCCAATCGGCTGATCCGGCATAAATTTTTTCCTTGCCTTTATTGTGAAAAATGAAGATCCGGGAGTGCTCCAGGTAGGAGTCTACGATCCTGCGGACGGCGATATGGTCACTCAGACCATTAATTCCCGGGCGCAGACAACAGATCCCCCGGATGATCAGCCGCACAGTAACACCCTGGCTGGAGGCTTCATATAATTTATCGATCATTTCACGGTCTTCGAGATTATTGATTTTAATGGTTATAAAGGCAGGATCCCCATTTTTAGCATGAGTGATCTCCTGATCAATTAAACCGATAAAAGTTTCAATTATATTGAATTGAGAGACCAGCAGGTGTTTTAGTTTTTTGATCTTCTTTTTTTTCTCCAGGAATGTAAATACAGTGTCTATTTCTTTTAAGAGGCTATTATGTGCAGTAAAAAGTCCATCATCAGCATAAATACCAGCAGTTACTTCATTAAAATTACCGGTACTGAGAAAGCCGTAGAGTCGGATCTTACCTGATTCTTCCTTTCTTTTAATCAGGGCTGTTTTGGCATGAACTTTAAGGCCGGGCATACTGTATATGATCTTAATTCCCGCTTCTTTCATCTTATTGGCCCAGAGCAGATTATTCTCCTCATCAAAGCGAGCCTTTATTTCAACGAATACAATTACTTTTTTGCCATTACGGGCTGCGCTGATCAATGCGTTTGCAATAAGCGAATTCTCGGCTATGCGATACAGGGTAACTTTAATTGTTCTGACAAACGGATCAATAGCGGCTTCATTGAAAAAACGAAGGACATAATCATAGGACTGATAAGGGAAATGAAGCATATAATCTTTTTTCTCTATCAACCGGAAAAGAGAATCCGTCGCTTCTAATTCAGGTATCGGCAATGCTTTTCTTTTCTTCTCCCGCAGACTTCCATTGAATGGATCCGGCAGGGAGAAAAGGTCATTCAGGTTATGATAAACGCCGCCTTTAATTATATGAAATGAACCCAGGTTAAAACTTTGTATCAAAACATCCAATATATCCTCCGGCATTTTTTTATCATAAAGGAATCTCGAAGGGGCTCCTATTTTTCTGTTCTTTAAATGATTCCTGATTTTGGAAACAAGGTCTCCGCTGAATTCATCTTCAATATTAAGATCGGCGTTACGGTTTAACTTAATGGAATAGCAGCTAATAACTTCATAACCCGGGAAGACTATGTTCAGATTGGCCCTGATCAGGTCATCGAGGAAGATAAAATAATGCCTGGCCCTGAACAGGAGATGAGAAAACCTGGGAAGCTGGCCGGAAGGGATATTCAGATAGGCATATTGAGGCCGATGCTGGTCGTCTTCTCCTATCCTGATCAGTTTCACTACCAGGTATAATGCCTTGTCCTCGAGAAACAATGCTTTTTTCCGGGATTCTTCAATAAAAACCGGTTGCAGATAGGAGAGTACGCGACTTCGGAAATAATTATCCAGTTGTTTTTTCTGTGTTTGGTTGAGTGGTTTATTCCACAGGAGGATGATGCCATTTTCCCTGAGGGATGGGAGGATCTCCTTTGTAAGGATACTTCCATATTCAATCTGCTGTTTTTCTACCGTGTTAAGAACTTTTTTGATTATTTTCCCGGGCTTGAACGCCAGTTCTTTCTTGATTTTTTTAGTTCGGATCTTTTTAAGCCCCTGCATAGCAGCTACTCTTACCCGGAAGAATTCATCGAGATTGGAAGACCATATCGCGAGGAATTTTATTTTATCATATAGCAGAACAGTGGGGTCCCTTGCTTCTTCAAGTATACGGTAATTAAAAGACAACCAGCTCAGGTCCCTGTGTATAAACCTGTTTTTTTCTTTCATTGCGGAAAGTTTTTAACAACCATAGCTTAAACATGGTAAAAATAAACATGCATTCATAAATAAACCGCTCTTATCGGAATATTGCAACGATCAAGAAGCCGGACTATCGGACTATCCCACAGGTCACCATCCTGACAGAGGCCTTTCAATAACAGCATGGCGTTTGTTTTATTGATTTAAAAACTTATAAATAGTGGTCTGAGTATAGGTCTCTCCGGGATTTAATACCGTACTGGGGAAATCAGGATGATTAGGGGAGTCCGGGTAATGTTGTGCTTCAAGGCAGAACCCTGATCGTTGAGGATAGACCTTTCCGTCTTTTCCCGTTATTGTCCCATCCAGGAAATTACCAGTATAGAACTGTACTGCCGGTTCCGTTGTCCATACTTCCAGCATTCGTCCTGAGGCCGGTTCTTTGACAGTACAGGCATACCGCAGTTCTCCCGGCTCGCCCTTTATCACGAATGAATGGTCATAACCATTTCCATTAATGATCTGTTGATGATTGGCATTGATGTCTTCTCCGATGGATTTAAAGGAAGAAAAATCAAAAGGCGTATTCCTAACGTCCATCAGGTTGCCGTAAGGGATGGATGTGCTGTCAATAGCGACAATGCTACCGGCATTGAATTTAACCAGGTGATCCAGGATATTGCCCTCGCCCTGGCCTTTTAAGTTAAAATAGGAGTGGTGGGTGAGATTAAGTATGGTCTTTTGATCAGTGGTAGCTTTAAATTCCAGTTTTAATTCATTCTCTTCAGTTAACCAGTAAATTGCTTCTACCGTTAGCGTTCCGGGATAACCTTCTTCCATATGAGGACTGGTATATTTCAGTTGCAGGCCCGTTGCTTTCTCAGTCTCAATCAACTCAGGCTCCCATACCCGCTTGTCAAAGCCCACGATGCCCCCATGGAGATGGTTGGGCCCATTGTTGATGACAAGTTCGTATGTTTTTCCATCCAGGCTAAATTTACCCTTGGCTATCCTGTTACCGAATCTTCCGATCAGGCATCCAAAGGAAGGGCTTTTTTCAATATACTTGTCAAGTGAATAATAGCCAAGCACAACATCCGCGAGATCACCATTTTTATCCGGTACATGAAGCGTAGTGATAATGCCTCCATAATTCGTGATCCGGGCAGACATTCCATTGATATTGGTTAAAGTAAAAAGCTCAACGGGTGTGCCGTCAGGAGCTTTTCCGAAGGGTTCTCTTTTAGTCCTTTCCATATTTTTATTTTTAGGAGTACAGTTAAAAAAAATGAACAATATGACGGAAAGCCACAGGATCGATCGGGTCAGGTAAAAAGAATGCATTATATATGCTTGGTGATTATGATCGTAAAGATAAGAAAAGAAGGCTTATTCTGAAAAGATTATAGCCAGGCTATTTATTTCCCCGGCTCATATTTAGGAGGAGCATATAGGAAACCGAAAGCTTCTGCTCCCTCCTTGGTATGCGTTTCATGATGTATATAATGCGCATGCATGATACGCTTCATGTATTTTGTTGTTGGTTTGTATTTGATCTTAACCCTGCGGTGTACAAGGATATCATGAAAAAGCACATAGAAGATGCCATAGGCTGTTATGCCGAAGCCAACATACATCAGGAGGTTGAGCGATGGGTAAAGACTACCTGTCACAATAAGGATTATGGCAGGAAGGCTGAAGACAACAGCAAAAAGGTCATTCTTCTCCAGAAGGCCTTTTCTTATCTTATGATGGGACTCATGCCATGACCACAAAATGCCATGCATGATATACTTATGGGTAAACCAGGCCACAAATTCCATAAACAGAAAAGTGGCAACCACAATGAGTACTTTAAGCAGGATCGGCCACATTTAATTTCAAAATTTCATTTCTTACTTCTTCCATAAGCCACATGGGCGTTGAAGTGGCTCCGCAAATACCAACGATATCATTTTCATCGAACCAGCTAAGGTCTATTTCCTCTTTGTTACTGATGAAATAAGTATTCGGGTTTCTTTCTTTGCATACATTATACAGAACCTTTCCATTCGATGATTTTGTTCCGGAAACAAAGATAATTTTATTATATTTTCCTGCAAAATCCCTGAGTTCCTTGTCACGGTTGGAAACTTGCCGGCAGATGGTATCATTGGCATTCACATTGATCTTCTTTGCCTCAAATGTATCCTTGATCTCGTAAAACTTGTCTGTGCTTTTGGTTGTCTGGCTGAAGAGCGTTATGTTTTCAGGAAGCTCAGAGAGGTTTAGTTCGTCAAGGTTTTGAAATACTACCGCTTCGTTGTTGGTCTGTCCCAGAAGGCCCAATACCTCTGCATGACCGTGTTTACCATAGATGTATATTTTCTCCTTCCTGTCAAAAGCGTTTTTTATCCTGTTTTGCAGTTTTAAAACTACAGGGCAGGAAGCGTCAACAAGTTCCAGGTTGTTTTCAATTGCCAGCTTATAAGTTGAGGGAGGCTCTCCATGTGCCCTGATCAGCACTTTTTCGTTTCTCAGTTGCCGGAGTGTTTCATGGTCGATGATCTTCAGGCCTTTTTGTTCAAGTCTTTTAACTTCCTCATCATTATGAACTATGTCTCCCAGGCAATACAGGTAGTCCTGCTCGTCCAGTATCTCTTCGGCCATATCGATGGCATATACCACCCCAAAACAGAAACCGGAATTATGATCGATATCTACATTTATATTTACCATACTTATTTAGATAACTGTATTTTCCCAAAACTGTTTTTTATAATAACAGGAATGATCAAAATCAGTTTTCTCCCATCAGGTATTCGTATTCTTTTATTCATGATGGTCGAAGCGGATAGTTTTCTTATTTTTTGGAACAACTTTAAATAATAGACATAGGCCAGGTAAACACCTTTTCTTGCGCCTTTGGGTAACTTCATAATGCCTTCATGGGCAGCATCGAAGTCTTCCTGGATATCCGATTCAATGGCTTTTTTCTCATTGTTTTTAAATTGTGTGAAATCAACCCCCGGAAAGTAAATGCGCCCTCTGTCAAAATAATCACTTTTTATATCTCTCAGGAAATTAACCTTTTGAAAAGCAGCGCCCAGCCGCCTGGCAGGCTCTTTAAGTTCTTCATAATAATTATTATCTCCATCCGTGAATACCCGTAAACACATTAATCCTACCACTTCGGCTGAGCCATAGATGTAGGTATTATAGTTTCCTTCATTGTAATCCTTATGATGCAGATCCATTTCCATACTTTTCAGAAAGGCATCAATTAATTCCTTTTCAATATTATACTTGTTTACCACTAACTGAAAGGAGTGAAGAACCGGGTTTAAACTGATCTTTTCTTCTATGGCGGTATAGGTTTCGTTTTTAAACCGCTCCAGCAGTACCTTTTTATCATGATCATGGAAAGTATCCACTATCTCATCGGCAAATCTTACAAATCCGTAAATGCTGTATACCGGATCCTGAAATTTTTTAGCCAGGGTTTTAATTCCCAGGGTAAAAGAAGTGCTGTATCTTGTGGTAATGACCTTGCTGCATTCAAGGGTGGCTTGATCGTAGAGTGTCATAATTAGCGTTTTATTGACCTAAATCTTTAATCACTTCCCTGGCAACCACTTCACCGGAGATCAGTGATGGGGGTACCCCGGGGCCGGGGACGGTCAACTGCCCGGTATAATAGAGATTTTTAACTTTTTTATTTTTTAATGAAGGCTTGAGGATGGCGGTTTGCAATAATGTATTGGCCAGCCCGTAGGCATTGCCTTTATAGGAATGATACTGGCTAATGAAATCTTTATGAGAGAAGCTCTTTTTGAAAACAATTTCATCACGGAAAGTAACGCCGGTAAACTCTTCCATTCTGGTGATTACCTGATCGAAATAATTATCAACGATCTCGGGTGTTTCTTCGAGACCGGTGGCTACGGGTATGAGGATAAATATGTTTTCAGAACCTTCAGGCGCCACAGCAGGATCGGTCTTAGACGGCACACATGCATAAAACAATGGCTTTTCGGGCCAGGAAGGATTTTTATAGATCTCTTCGACATGGGCGCTGAAATCCTGATCAAAGAAAAGATTATGATGCAAAAGATTCTTGATCTTTTTATTTACCCCCAGATAAAATATGACTGCACTGGGAGCAAAAACTTTTTTGTCCCAGTATTTTTCACTGTAATTACGGGTATCTTCATCAAGAAGGGCGTGGTCGACATGGTGATAGTCGGCATTGGCAATAACTGCATCAGCCTCGTAAGCAGACTTATCAGTAATTACTTTTGAAACTCTGCCATTTTTTACCTCTATCTTATTAACTTCCTCATTTAACCGGAAGGAGACATTAAGTTCTTCAGCAAGGCTTACCATGCCCTCAACAATTTTATTCATCCCCCCTTTCGGATACCAGGTGCCGAGTTTAATATCGGCATAATTCATCAGGGAATACAATGCAGGCGTATTTTTAGCGACAGCACCGAGGAAGAGAATAGGGAATTCCATCAGTTTCAAAATCTTATCGTGATGGAAATATTTTTTGATATGTTTCTCGAACGACATGAAGATGTCCATCCGCATCATATCAATTAGTAATTTCAGGTTTAAGAATTCGGTCAGCGACCGGCTGGGCTTCTGAACCAGGTCATTTATACCCACCTCATATTTATAGGCGGCCTGCTTGAGAAAGCGATCAAGATTCCGGCCGCTTCCCGCCTCGAGTGATTCAAACATCGCCTTGTATTCGGTTAGAGAAGCCGGAATGTCAAGATAATCGTCATTCCCAAAGACTACCTTGTAGGATGGATCCATTCGTTCAAGTTCATAATAATCGGAGGCTTTTTTGTTAAATTTATTAAAATAGGACTCAAATACATCCGGCATCCAGTACCAGCTTGGTCCCATATCAAACATAAAACCTTTGGCATTCATCTTACGGGCCCTCCCTCCGGGAGTTGCATGCTTTTCGATCACGGTTACCCGGTAACCCTTTGAAGCAAGGAATGTTGCTGACGACAAACCTGCAAAGCCCGAACCAATAACGATGGCATCTTTCATGATGTAATTTTAATTTACAAAATTACCTCCTGGCGTACTTAGTAAGCATTTTTTTCAATTCTTTTCTTGCGATATGTATCCTGTTCTTTACCGTACCAATAGGAATATCAAGTTTCTCAGCGATCTCAAAATATTTAAAACCTTTGAAATGCATCATAAAAGGATCTTTATAGGTGTCTTCCAGCTTTTCGATTGCATTTTTGATATCCTTCATGGCAAAATTAGAATATGCCAGATTTTCGGTTATATTGTTACTACTGTTAATATAGTGTAAATTATCGGTTGAATCAATAAATGTATTCCTTCTGATCATTTTCTGATAATTGGTGATGAAGGTGTTTTTCATGATCGTATATAACCATGCTTTTAGATTGGTTCCCTCCGTAAACTTATCCCTGTTGGTATAGGCTTTCAGAACCGTTTCCTGTAAAAGGTCCTCCGCATCTTCTTCATCCCTGGTTAGTCTGATGGCCATTGGTTTTAAGCTTTTGGTCTGATTGCTGATGTTGTATCCGAATTCTAAAGCTGTCATAGTGATATTGTTTAATGTATATTTAAAATACTTAAACAAATATACTTCCTTTTGTTTAAGAAAAACAAATAAATATTAAACAAAAATAAATATATAATTTCCTTTATGAATTCTTTTTGCACTTATAACGCTGAAAATCAACGATTAAAAAAATAATACTACAGCAAAAAAATAATTTAATATTATTAAAATGTTTAATAAAAGCTAAACAAAGTTTAATTAATGAAGAAATAGGCGATGATTCTTGACAATAGATTAATGGGAATCTGCGAAGGCTATCAGATCTTCCAGTTTATTCAGGATGTGGATATTTTTTCTTTCCTTGATATCCTGTCCGACCACCTGCCGCCCGGTAATCAGTATATCATTATTATGAAAGGTTTCACTGAGTTTGTCAACATAGTGTTGCACCTCAGATGATTTTGGATAGGTGGTCAATACAGTAAGCATATAATCCGGTTTGAGTGAATTATATACTTTGATAAGGTCTTCCAAGGGGGTTTTCTGTCCGATATAGATCACCTTGTTTTTTCTGACCTTTATCAGATAGGATGAGAAGAGAAGTGATAATTCATGCAATTCTTCTTCCGGAAGGAACAGCAGGTATTTTTTATTATATTCATTGGAGGGAACATAGAGGCCGTCAATGGCCACGATCATTTTTTGCCTGATCAGATTAGCGATGAAATGTTCCTGTGAAGGAAAAATCACCCCGGTCTGCCAGAGGATCCCTATTTTTATCAGGAAAGGGTAGATTACCTTAATTATAGTATCTTCAAAACCGATCTGCAAAATAATCGTTGACATGATCTTTTCGAACCTGTCTTCATCGTGATCGATCATGGCCAGCGTAAGGGCATGGATCTGCTCCGGGTAACTCAACTTTTTTTCAGTAAGTTTCAGAACCTCTTTTTGCATTTCGGAAAAATGCATCCTCGAAATTTTGGAGATCTTAAGCCCATTATCTTTCAATAGCGAAACGTTGAGTATAAGTTTCAGATCCTGGTCATCATAATATCTTATATTGGTATCAGTACGCTTTGGTTTAATGAAATCATAGCGCTGTTCCCAGATACGAAGTGTATGAGCCTTTATTCCCGACAACTGTTCCAGATCCTTTATTGAATAGATCGACACTTTCTTATATATTTTTTTGTATTATTAAATTCTGAAGATAAAACTGATGAAATCCATTATTGTTTAATTAACATTGCTTTAGCGTCTTAATTAAATTGGAAAAACCTCTTTAACAAGTAAATGTTCCTTTAATTTACTATTTTTTTGATGATATTTACAAAGTCATGTTTATATATAGCATCACCTATAGTATTGATACGGATATTGAATCTGACTGGTTAAGTTGGATGAAAATACTGCATCTTCCCAAGATTATGGCCACGGGCTATTTTGAGGATTACAGGATTTACCGGTTACTGAATGTAAAAGATGAAGGTGTCACGTATACGATCCAGTTTTTTTCAACTACACTTGACAAGATCCAGTCTTTTCTGGAAAAGGATGCCACACTTCTGGCGGAGGAGCACAATCACCGGTACCGGCATAAGCATGTTGCTTTCAGGACGGTTCTTCAGGAATTGGATAAATAAGTTTTGATCTTCTCATGGCTGATTTTGCAATTAACCCATTCTTCATCCATTGCAGGATCATATTTTCTATAAAAATTTATCGCCGGTTCATTCCAGTCCAGTACCTGCCATTGAACACCCCGGCAATTCATTTTTAATGATTCTTTGAGCACTGCATCCATCAACTGACGGCCAATACCGTTATGTCTGTATTTTTCAGAAACTATCAGATCCTCAAGGTAAAGCAGCTTACCCTTCCAGGTACTGTAACGAATATAGTAAAGTGCCAGTCCGGCAATCAGGCCGTCTTTATTTTCAGCGACATAGTACCCGTAAGCCGGATTGCCGCCAAATCCATCTTCCGCCATGCTTTCAACCGTTGTTTCCACTTCATCAGGTGCATTTTCATAATCAGCCAGTTCTTTGATCAACTGGTGGACCTGCGCCAGATCCTCTTGTTTGCCTTTTCTGATGTTCATATTCAATTATTTTCTTTCTGGCAGGCAAGGAAAAAAAGAGATAGCCCAATAATATAGATCATTTACATTATTTGTTAAAGTGTGAAAGACTCAGTTAATAATTGCAAAACCCGTGTATTTTTCCAGTACAGCCGGAATTTTGATCCCTTCCGGTGACTGGTTATTTTCCAGCAGGGCCGCTACGATCCTGGGCAGGGCCAGGGCGCTGCCATTGAGCGTATGGAGAAGGATATTTTTATTTTCCTCATTTCTGTACCGTAATTTGAGCCGGTTGGACTGATAGGTCTCAAAATTACTGATACTGCTTACTTCCAGCCATTTTTTCTGAGCGGCCGAAAAAACCTCCATATCAAATGTCATGGCCGATGTAAAGCCCATATCACCGCCGCAAAGTTGAAGCATCCTGAAGGGTAATTCCAGTTTGATGAGAAGGCCCCTGACATAAGCGCACATTTCTTGGAGTGCCTTATAGGATTCTTCAGGGCGTGTGATCTGAACGATCTCTACCTTATCGAACTGGTGTAACCGGTTCAGTCCCCGTACATGGGCTCCCCATGATCCGGCTTCCCTCCGGAAACAGGTAGTGTATCCTGCATTTTTAACCGGCAGGTCCTGTTCCTTCAGGATCAAATTCCTATATATATTCGTAATGGGGACTTCAGCGGTGGGTATCAGGTAAAAATCTTCATCTTTCAACTGATACATTTGTCCTTCTTTGTCCGGAAGCTGGCCGGTAGCCCTTCCGGACTCCGCATTAATGATGACCGGCGGCTGGATTTCCAGGTACCCTGCTTTCTCTGCTTCGTCAAGAAAAAAATTAATCAGCGCCCTCTGTAGTCTGGCACCCTGTTTTTTATAAACAGGAAATCCGGCTCCCGTAATTTTATTGCCCAGTTCAAAATCAATAATATCATATTTTTCAATAAGCTCCCAGTGGGTCATAGCACCTTCAGGAAGTTCAGGGATATCACCATATTCATAAATGGTTTCATTATCCTCACTGGCTTTGCCTTGCGGAACATCAGGGTGAGGAACATTGGGAATGGTTAGTAGCAACTCTTCTAATAGTTTTTCCGTTTTCTGAAGAAGGGCGGTAAGTTTTTTGCTTTCTTCCTTCAGCTCCCTGGTTTCCATTTTGGCTTTCTCCGCATCTGCCTGCCTGCCGTCTTTCATGAATATTCCGATATTCTTTGAAATGCTGTTAATACTGTTCAGCAGGCTATCCAGTGCAGTCTGGGTATTTCTCCTTCTCTGATCCAGGTCAAGCACCTCTGCAATGACCTTCTCTGAATCCCGGAAATTCCTTTTTATCAATCCCTGGATGATCCCCTCAGGGTTTTCTTTGATTTGATTAATAGTGAGCATGTAAGGTGAAATTTATTACTGCAAAAGTATGATTAAAAATATTTCATCGGAAAAAAATCAAAATAATCCTCATAATACTCATTTATTAATTAAAATAGATGTTTATTCTTGACAAATAACTGAGGCGGGGCTATTATTGCATTATCGTTCATCTTATAACGGGGAATAGTTCCTTTCTGAAGTCGAAATCAATTATTCTTTTTCAAAACAAATCAACTAAAGACCATTTTAACAATACCCATTGTTAACTTTTAATTTCAATTAAAGTATGTATAATATTGAAGATTTAAACGTAAGGCTTCTTTCGGAGTTGAAAGAAATTGCTGAAGACCTTGGTGTAAAGAATTTTAACAAGTTACCTAAAAAGG